>JBJDXD010000001.1:0-4214 GCA_051866495.1 Phascolarctobacterium sp.
TCAAGGATCAAGAAAAATATACTGGCTCTGATCCTATTCCGATTAAGTTGCTTTAAGGTTGAAAGTATCACCGGGCAAAACCTCATCAACCAAAATCGGCACCAAGTAACCAGCATCAAAGGTCGTTTTAAGGCCGTGAGAGCGATTAAAACGTGAACGTGGAATCTCAGTCTTAGGCACTTGCGAAAACAAGTGCTGCATATTTCTACGGCTCATTATTTCACCTCATAGCGCTCAGCATAAACAACACAATACAAATCTTTTTTACCTGTATACTTAACGGAAAGGATAACAGGAGCATAATCAGCATCAGAATGAGTATCAAACCATTCATCAGTTAAAATCTCAAGCAGAGAGCCTAGGGATTTTTTCTCAATCAATCGAGTTTTCGGATTGCCTAGGATAAAAGCAGTTTTTAGCATTTGTAAAACCTCCTTAAAAATTGCTTGTATATATTGCGCCAACGGAACAGTCATACCATTAAATTTGTTCCGCATCTACAGTATAGCAAATTTAACATAATATATATTATCGGACGTAAAACTGCAAAATTTTTCTCAAGAAAACTGTATGCTTTTTCGCACTTCTGTTTGACGAAATTAGTTTTATCTGTTATAATATAGGTAACGTAATTCTAAACATTTGATTGGAGGTCTGGATTATGGGTCGTAGAAAAGCACTCCCCCCTGATTTTGATGGCAACTACACCGAAGATATGCTTTCTGAGCGTCAGCGTAATATTTTAAAATTTGTGCGTGATTTTATCAATCGCAAAGGTTATCCACCTGCAGTGCGTGAGATTGGCACTGCTGTTGGTTTGTCCTCCAGTGCAAGCGTGCATAACCATTTGAAAAAATTACAGGAGTATGGCTTCATTCAACGCGATGCTGCTAAACCTCGTGCTTTAGAGCTGATGAGTGAGAGTGATGCATGGAGAAATAAACTCTTAGTTCCTGTTCCGCTTGTTGGTAAAGTTACTGCTGGTGTGCCTATTCTTGCAGTGGAAAACATTGAAGAAACCTATCCTATTCCTCGTGATTTGATTGGTTGCGATGATGATGTATTTATGCTTTCTGTTTGTGGCGACAGCATGATTAATGCTGGCATTTTGGACCACGATTACATTATCGCTCGCAAGCAAAATTTTGCTAACAATGGTGATATTGTTGTTGCTCTCATTGATGGCGAAGAAACTACTGTAAAGCGTTACTTCCGCGAGTTGCGTAGCGTTCGTCTACAGCCTGAAAATGACAAGTATCAACCGATTACTGGCTCTGATAATATTCAAGTTCTAGGTAAGGTTATCTCCGTTTTCCGTATGCTTTAAGTGTAATTTGACTGCATGATATTGTCGAGATAATGTTACAATGATGTCACAATGACATTAAAACACGAGTAAAGCAGCTCTTTTTGGAGCTGCTTTCTTGCTTTCTTTGACAAAATCAGTTAAAATATGGAATAGGATTAAGCGATAAATTTTCAGATAACTTCTCTGCTTAACATATCTTTTCTTGTAAAGGAGTACCTACTATGCTTCACCCCTCAACTGATTTAATTGCTAATGCCTATAGCTTCTATGTGTCTGAGCAAAATAATACTAATCTAGCACGCTTATTACGCGCTGTTTTTAACATTTTGCGCGAAGGTGCTGATGTGCAAATTCCTGTATCTTTAGCTGCTCAAGCAGAAGGTCAGCTTGCTCTCGAAACTCATACTGCTAGCGATGGACAAGTTTATGTAGCGGCTTTTTCTAGTGAGGAAGCAGCTTCTGCATCACAAAGCGAAAAATATACTCTGATTGCTCGTCCCTTAATAAATTATTTTGAGGCTATTTTGCAAATGGATGGCATTGCTGGCATAGTCTTTAACCCAAGCTCCCCTGCCCCCTTCACTATGCAAAAGAAGATGATTAAGGAGCTTTTGCAGCAAATTGCAGAGCATCCCTCTAAAAACAGCATCAATGTGTGGCGTGGTGACATTACCACCTTAGAGGTAGACGCTATTGTAAATGCTGCTAATAGTACCCTATTAGGTGGCGGCGGTGTGGACGGCGCTATACATAGCGCTGCAGGTTCACAGCTTTTAGAAGAGTGCAAAGCTCTAGGTGGCTGTGCTACTGGCGAGGCCAAAATTTCCTTTGGTTATGATTTGCCTTCTACTTATGTAATTCATACCGTGGGACCCATTTATGATGGCAAGCTTAGCCAACGTATAGACCTTGCTAATTGTTATAAAAATAGTCTAGAATTAGCAAAAAAACACCATCTGCACAGCATTGCCTTCGCGGCTATTTCCACTGGCGTTTACGGCTATCCTGTAGATGAGGCCGCTCGCATAGCTCTTTTAACGTGTACCCAATGGCTTAACGCCAATCCTGAATATGGTATGGAGATTACGCTAGTTTGCTTTAATAATGCTGTTTTGAAATCCTATTCAGAGATTATTGAAGCAGCCAAGCGTGGCGAACTAGAGGAATAATTATTCTTACGCTACACAAAAATAACCGATGTTACTACTATCAAGTAATAACATCGGTTTTTGTTTATTTTGATGCAATTTTAAGCATTGATGATTTCTGTGAATTTTTCTTTATTAGCTTCGATAGCCTGCTTACCGCCAACAACGCAAATGAGGCCATCACTGAGCATATCCTCAACAACCTTGCCCAAGGCCTGCAAATCTGTATTGCTTACATCCAAAACTTCGTTACGCACTCTTTGGCGAGTGCTGTCCGGCAGTTGTTTTAGATATTGTAAGGCAGCTTGGTCCATGCGCATAGTATTGGTCAAGGGAGTATCCATGCCACTGATGGTGCCAATTACATATTTATCAAGCTCACGGGCAGGAAATTCAACACTTTTGAGCCATGCGGGCAGCTCCTTATAGGCATCTAGGGATTTAGCAAGCTGAGGATCACGATAAGAAGCAAAAACACCTAAGCCATTAAGCTCAAACCGTGCTGTGGCGCCGTATGCGCCTCCCTGAATGCGAATTTTTGTCCAAAGGTATTCGTATCTTAGGATGGTTTCTAAAACCTTCATAGCGCCAACGTAGCGATGTCCAAACTTGGCAAAGCTGCCACCTGCTGCAACATATTGCACCTTGCCCGCGGTGGTGATACCCTCATTATGGCCAGGAGCTGGTAATGCAGCCGGCTTAGCTACTACTGGGGACTGGGGTAGCTTGCTTGCAAAGGCAAGGCAATTTGAGCGCACCTGCTCCCTATCCTCGGCATCGCAGGAATAGAATAAGGTGTAATTGCTTTGCTGGAAGAAGTGCTGTGCAAGCTCCTGCAATTGCGCTAAAACCTTATTGCCTTCGTTGGCAAAATTATCATAGAGCTTTTTAAGGAATTGATAATAGCTAAATTGATCCTGTTCATTAGCGCGAGCACCTGCAGCACAATAAGAATATAAACGTGAAATGGCAATTGTTTGACCACGATTGAAAAATTCATCGTCCCAATCAGTTTTAACCTCACTAAGGAGCTCCTTAAAGCGTTTTACATCGGTCAAAAGGCTTTCTAAGCCAATAGCTTCAAGTAAATCAAAAACATGGGGCAAATTTTCTAGTAAGGCCTTAGCCTTTACCACAAAATATAAACGATAATCATTGGCATCCTCTGCGGCAGAGATAGCGCGCACATCAAAGGTCACGCCACCTGTGTACATGATGCCATAGGTTGATAATTCCTCATAGGTATAGCGCTTGCTATTGAATTTACCCAAGACATCGGTGAGTAAATAGCACAGTGGCATTTGCTCAGGAGTCACGCTACTAATATCAAAATACCAGTTTGTATAAGCAATTTTATTAGTTTCAGCTGGTACATAAACTAGCCTTTGCTCATCATTGCTCTCCTCTTGCTTCTCGATAGACTCCACCTGACGACGAATATCACTGCGCTTGAGGATGGGAATGGCTGCCCTAGCCTCCTCACTATCAGGCTCTGCCTGCAAACGGTGTAGCTCAGCGCATTCAAAGGCATATTGCTCCAGCTCTTGCTGACTCATGCTAGCCTTGAGCGCCGCCATTTTTGCGGCCGCTTTAGCTTGGTCCTCTTCCTCCTTGCCAGGCTTTGGCAATAAGGTAACGATAACCTTGTGGGTATTATCTAAAAGATAATTCTCTATTAGACTTTCATAGAAATTGTTTGTGAGCCCCTTACGCATAGCAATTAGCGCATCCTTATAGCGTAGGCCATCCAATGGGTT
>JBJDXD010000002.1:0-4136 GCA_051866495.1 Phascolarctobacterium sp.
TTTTCGGAGCGGTTGGCGTCTGGAATGCGTTTTGGATCACGGAAGCGATTACTGCGATCATTTCCCTTGTCATTTACCGTAAGGCAATCACAGGCCCGTGACGGCGGCCCAAAAGCCATGAACACCGTCCTTACTCCACCGCGCCGGATACAAAATAATAGAGTGACCGCACAGCGCGGCGAATCGAAATTTTCAGGAAGGATAAATCTACCGCTCGGTGGTGTAATTTGGGATGATGAGTATACCATTGATGGGCTGATTTTTAAGAATGGAGTGTATTATTACAACCAGAACAGCGAAGAATGGGAAGAGGATGACGAGGATGCGTAGCCAGATGAACGGTTTCTAAACTTAAGAGTTTTGAAGATTTTATTGTCAAAGACTTTTCTCTTGCTGGTAATGTGAAGTAAGTGTATAATTGTAACAAGAGAATGTTCACGATGGTGGGGATTATAGGTTATCGATTTGATTGGAGGTGCTTTCTGTGATTTATCCTTATATTACGCTTGCTGATGGAACTGAAATTGTATATACTAACGTGTTTGAAGAAGATGGCCTGCAAAAGGTTGAAGTTCATTTTGAGAGACCTACAGAGAACGGATTTGATACAGCTAGGTGCCAACTCCCTAGCTATAAATGGATAATTAGGGATGGTTTTACTGATGAGGAAATGAAAATTTTTGATCAGTTCATGCACAGTAATGCTCATTTGTTCTACAAGTATGGTGCTAACGGAGGGCTGAAAATTGCCTGAAATATTTACCATCTAAATTCTACTGCTGATTTCTTTAATACCTAGATGCTTACATTTTTTTAACAACAAAGAGATGTTTTGTAAACTTTTTGCTGCAAGTTTTTTATTGGTGTCATATTCGCTTAGAATGAGTCTCTTGAACCAGCAGCCTTGTAGGGCTTATCTTCGGCAAATATGTGTAAAACATAGAATTTATTCATAATATATCTAAACCAGTTGAAAATATGGAAATAAAAGGATGCCTAGAAGCAATGCAATTGAGCGGCGTGAGTTGCTAAATCGTTAGACGGTTTACCCCGTGCGTGGGTTCGAATCCCACCCACTCCGCCAACACTAAAAAGATGAGCTTTCGGAGATAATCTGGAAGCTCTTTTTTTATGCATATTATAGCAAATACCTGTTTCGAGTAACGTTTCGTTACGGGAAGTAGGGTATATGGTTTTAAAGCTTATCGCTAGGAGGACGATTTATCAAAGAGTTAGCTCCTAGATTTATTGAAGAATAGCAAATATTTGACTATGTATAAACATTGTAATATAATTATAGTGCAAGGAGGTGCCAGATATGGATACTAATATGACGTTTAGAATGGATTCTGATGTAAAAACTAAGATGGCAGCTATATGCGCTGAAATTGGCATGTCTCAATCTACCGCATTCAATATTTTTGCTAAAGCATTTATTAGAGCTAACGGAATGCCTTTTCCTGTAACAATTGATAATCCAGCAACAATCATCTCTAGAGCACAAATGCTGGCGGATGCGGATGAGATATTAGATGAATTTGCGGATGACTATAAGAGGATGGCAGAATGATTTGGGTTAACGCAGAAGATGTAATTGCCATTCACAGTCAAATTATTAAAAAAGTGGCGGAAGTGACGGATTAAGAGATAGAGCTGGGTTAGAAACTGCCATAGCCGCACCGCTGCAATCATTTGGTGGGGTTGACTTTTATCCTTCAGTTATTGATAAAATAGCTCGTTTGGGATATGGTTTGGCTAGTAATCACGCCTTTGTAGATGGTAATAAACGCATAGGTGCGCTAATGACACAACTGCTTTTGAAATGGAATGGATATAGGCTTACACTGCAAAGGAATGAGCTTTCTGATATGTTTATTGCTATAGCCTATGGAAAAGTTGGTGAAGAAGAGCTATTGATATGGATTAGAAAGCATGTTTATTAAGAGGTGCATATAATTATGAGTACTAGTGTGAGTAACGAACAGAAATCATTTTGTGCAACCTTAATCCTTACTGCTGCCATTATGGACATGGCTGAGGATGAGGGTATTAGTCGCCAAGAAGCCAGAAGTAGAATAATCAACTCCCCTGCATATGATGCTATCTATAATTTTGATACAGGGCTTTGGGCTGAGGGTCCTGATTATTTCAGGGCTTTTTATCAATCAGTGAAGTAAATATGGAGTGTTAAAGTACCATGACTATACACATAACTGGCGATACTCACTCTGATGTAAGTCGCCTTCTAAAATACAACAAAATAAAGCCCAATGATACAATAATCGTTACCGGGGATTTTGGTATGCTTTGGAGAAGAAACGACTACAGTAAAATAAAGCGTTTAGAGCAGGATGCTATTACTAGAAATATCACATACTTGTTCTGTGATGGAAACCACGAAAATTTTGAGATGCTTGAAGAATGCCTCGAAGAAGAAAAATACGGAGGAATAGTTGGTAAGGTTTCGGAGCATATTTATCATTTAAAGCGTGGAGAAGTCTATACGATTGAAGGTAAAACATTTTTTGTTTTTGGTGGCGCATCTTCTATAGATAGGATGTATAGGACAGCCTATCTTAGTTGGTGGCCGCATGAACTTCCATCCGCTGCAGAAATTAATAATGCATATTCTAATCTTGAACGCATTAAATTTGAACCTGAATATGTTGTTACGCACACTGCTCCTACTTTGTCCTTTTGAAAGGCCTAAGGAAGGTGGATTTGATACAGCAAGATGCCAGCTTCCAAATTATAAATGGTTAATTACAGACGGCTTTACTGATGCGGATATGGAAGTTTTTGACCAACTAGTGCACAGCAATGCTCATCTTTTTTATAAATACGGTGCAAATGGCGGAGTCAAGGTTGGTGACAACATGTGTGATAAAGACAAACTCAAAAAAATAACTGATGATGTTGTAAAAGCAGTGTTGTCGGTTTCTAATAAGGTTGACAGTATAATTCTCTATGGTTCGCAAGCACGTGGGGATAGTGTTGAAGGGTCTGACATTGATATTTTGGTTATCGTGAATGAGCCTGATGAGGCTATCCGAGGTTTGAGAAAAGCCATTTGGGACCATACTAATGTTATAAGCCTAGAACAGGACGAGGTTGTATCATTGGTTTTAAAGAGCCGCAGAGAGTACAATAGATTGAGAGATACTTTATTTTACCAAAATGTTGCTAGAGATGGGATTGTACTTTATTCATCTGTCCATCCTCTTGATTTGACTAAAATGACAGAAGCCGAACTCGACGAAGCCTTAGAAATAGGATATCAGGATGTACTTGCTGGTAGGTGTCGTGGTGCGAAGGAAGTTTTTGATGAGCTAGATAGGCGTATTGATGCATATTTCGCTAACAAAAGTATAAAAGCTCCTATCGATATGGGGTCGCTAGCCAAAGAAGAGCTTGACGCTGCGATAGAAAAAGGAATGGATAGTATAAGAAATTGCAGGGGCTTCACCGTAGAAGAAGTAGATGCTATGCTGAAAAAGGATTTTGGAATATGATTTATCGGTATATTGCGTTAGTATCTCTTGTTGGAAATCGTAACTAAGTGTATAATTATTATAGAAATAAGTCTGCAAGGAGGAAATTGCTATGAAACGTAGTGAATTAGATATTGTTTTAAAAGAATTGACCGAGCAGATTTATAACCTTTTGGGTGATAAACTGGAAAAGGTAGTTTTGTATGGTTCCTATGCTCGGGGCGACAATACTGAGGAGTCTGATGTGGATGTATTGGTATTAACGAATATGGCTCCAGAAGAGAATAGGAAAATACTTTGGACATTGAATAAAATCTTCAGTCGTGTAGGCTTGGAACACGATATCTTGTTGTCCATGTTTCTTTTGGATAAGAAGGCATTCTATGCTAGAAAACCTATTTTACCGTTTTATCAGAATATAGAGAAGGATGGTGTGGTAGTTTATGCTGCATGATGAGGAAAAGCGGATTCTTGCTGGCCTTAGATTAGAGCAGGCACACCAATGCCTTAAGGCAGCAAATGCACTGCTTGCCATAGGCGATATCCGTGGTGCTGTCAATAGGGCTTATTATGCTGTGTTTCATGCTATGCGTTCTGTTTTAGCAACTGAGGGGAAGGATTTTTCTAAGCATTCTGGTGTGATAT
>JBJDXD010000003.1:0-23028 GCA_051866495.1 Phascolarctobacterium sp.
CTCCGGATGCAGGGACAAAATAGTGCGCAAATCCTGCTCGTTCTGTTGTTCAGGTTTAATTACATACAATAATTCCTTATTATTCATGATAGCATGCAGCACAGGGCCGCTCTCCTTTCTCAATACTCCCTAAATAAACGCCAGAAAAACAAAAAGACCTTTTCAAGCAGGGCATACCACACCCTTCTTAAAAAAGTCCTCGTTGACTGTACAAGCCTATTATATCAAGTACCGCTAGCTTTGTCCAGCAGAAAATTTTGCTTTTGCGAGAAGACATTGCCCCCACCGGAAAAGAATCCTGCTAATTTTGCCAGTGTAAGCCTCTTAAGCCAAGAGCCGCAGTAAAATCTCCTCCAGAATGCTATATTCGCGTCCGCCCCTGCGCAAATCCACATTAAGCTGGGTTAGCTCTAACAGGGCATCGCGCAGCTTTGCTTCGCTAAAACGGCGGCACTGCTCCTGCATTTTTTTGGCAGCATAGGGATGCAGCTTGAGCTCCGCCGCAGCCTCCTTCTGCCTATACCCCTGCCGCCTTAGCTCCATAAACTGCAGCATTTGGCGCAGCTTAAACATAATCATGGCACAGACGGGCAAAATATTGGTGCCCTTCTTTTTTTCAGCACCTAAAAGCTGCAAGCATTCTAGCAAATTGCCCTCGGCAATAAAATTGAGCAGCGCAAAATTAGAGGCCTCAGGCAAGGCAGAGAAAATATTCTCCACATCCTCTTTGGTCCAGGTCTTGCGTTCGCCTACATAGATGGCAAGCTTAGCTATTTCCCGCTGCAAAAGCTGCAGGGGAGCCTTTTCCACCGGAGCCAAATATTCCAAAATTACCCCAATGGCATCCCTTTGCCAATGGGCGCCATAGGCTTCAGCCTGGGCATCCAGCCACGGTGTCAGCTCGTAGGGACGAATGCTTTGGCATTCACATACCAAGCCATCCTTTTTCAGCAGCTTAAACAGCTTAGTGCGCTTATCCAGCTTACTAGCACTAATCAGCACCGTGCAATAGTCCGGTACATCGCTTAGAATACCTGCCAGCTTATCCAGCTGTTGCTTTTTGGCGTCGCTTTCAGCCTTATTAGTCAGTAGCTTTTCGTCCTTTAAAATTACTAAGGATTGCCCACAAAAGAAGGGATAGGTGTTAATAGCGCTGGCAAACTCATATAAATCCGTATCCTTATCAAAAACACTGATTTGCCTATCCTCCGGCGCTACCTGCTCAAAAAGAGCCTCCGGCACTGCCGCCACAATTTGCTGACGGTAATAGTCCTCTTCACCAAATACGGTCAGCACCCGTCCTAAGCTCTGTAGCTCCTGCTTATGCTGCAGCTTATATAAAAACTCCTCTGCTTTGATTTCCATATCGCACCTCAAAAACCATCATATATATAACTATAGCATTTGACGCCCGATTCGTCAAAGACTAGCTTGAGCGCGCCCTGTAAATCCGTGCGATAAATTTTGCAGCCCACCGCCTGTAAACGCTCCAGAACCTCCAGATGGGGATGCTGATAGCGATTATTCCTGCCACAGGATATGACGCACACCTTGGGCTGCAATTGCTGCAAAAGCATCTCACTATTGCTAAAGCGCGATCCGTGATGAGCAGCCTTCAAGGCAGTATGGGGCTCCCAGCGTAGCTGCTCCTCTACCTCGCTAGACAAATCCCCTGTTAGTAAAAGGCTGCCATGGGGTGTGCGCAAGGATAGAACCGTGCTAGCATCGTTACCACTAACACCTTCGTCCAGGGCGGAGATGCTTGACGTGGAGCTTTGCTCAATTATGCTAGCAGGTACCGTCACATTAAGGCTTGACCCCTCGCCTAAGCTCCAGCTTTGCCCCTGCTCCGCACTGGTTATTTTCGTTCCCTTTTCCTTCGCCGCCATGATTATGCTTGCTAGTAAGCTTCTGCTATTTTCGTCCAAACGTTCCCTAGGCAGCACCAGCTGTTCAACCTCCATCCCTTTTAGCAGGCTGGCAGCGCCGCCCACATGGTCAAAATCATAATGGCTTAAAATTAACGCCTCCACCCTTTGCTTGCCCAAGCTGTGTAAAAAGGGGAGCAGCACGCGCTTGCCCGTGTCCAAGCCCTGTAGTCCACCCGTATCATAAACAAAAATTTGCCTTTTAGGCGACACCAGCACCACGCAATCACCCTGCCCACAATCTAAAAAGTAAACAGTCATGGCTTGGGGCGCATATTGTCGCCACAGGCAGCAGACCACTAAGACCAGACCCAAGCCCAGCAGCACCAGCCTGCGCTCCGTATTACGCAAAAACTGCACCACTGGCAAATCCGCCCACACCAAAATAAAGGCATAATAAACCACTGCGCACCACACGGGCAAGCTACCCAGAATAAGCTCCCCATAGGGAAGGGCGCGCAAGGCACTCCCCTGCACTAAAAGCTGCTGCAGCAAAAAGCCCGCAAGCTCAAGTAACGCTGTTCCTAAACCACTGGCCCAAGCAAGCCCTACCTGGCATAGGGATAAGCCCAGCGCAGCTAGCAAGGCGACTAGCTCCAGCACGGGCACAAAAAGCAAATTGCTCACCAGCCCCAGCCAGGAAATTTGGTAAAAATTGCCAATTATAACGGGAAGTGTGCCCAGCTGTGCAGCCATGGTAATCCCTAAGCCCTCTGCTAAAAAATCCGGCAGCAATCCTTCCAAACGCCTTTGGCAAGCCGGTAAGAGCCATATTAGTCCCCCTGTTGCCCCAAAGGACAGCTGAAAGCCCATATCCAAAAGCCACAGGGGCTTGACCAAAAGCAGTACCAGTGCCACAAGACACAGCAGCACGCCCCTTTCCAAAGGCCCACTTTGCACGCGCTTTAACAGGCTATTAGCTGCTTCCTTAGAGTCTACAGTATTGCCGTTGGGCACGCTCACAATCACTATTATGCTCATCAAAAGGGCCCGCACAACCGGCGGTCGCAAGCCACAAAGCAAAGCATAAAGGCTTAGCATTATGATGAGCAAGCCCTTGCGCCAAGGCCGTGGCAAAGGCTTGAGCACAAGTCCTAAAAAGCTAGCCAAAAGCACTAAATGAGTACCCGAAACCGATAACAGATGTGCTAGGCCAATACTTGTAAAAATCTCCCGCGTTTCTTCCTCCAGCATCTTGCTGCCCCCTAAGAGCATGCTGCCTAGGAGCCCTCCCCTTTCCTTGCCCAGCAGTTGCTCCAGCCTTTGGCGCAGGGATAAATTAAGCAGAGCAAGCCTATCTGTGAATGCCTGCCAAGGGCTCACCCCAGCTTTGCCCTGCAGCTGTCGGGAAATAATCCGAGCCTTGGTAAGCCTACCGCCCAGATTATTGATGCGATTATAAAGCTCGCCATCAAAGCTGCCTGGATTTTTTAGTCCCTCCAGGGGCTCCAGCCTACCCTGAACGATAATATTGCCTTGCAGGGCCTTTTTGTTGCCTGCAGCATCAGCGTTAGTATCTTGAGCGGGCAAGCTAAGGCGTACCCGCCCTGAGTAAGGCATCCTTGTATTTCCCTGCTGCAGCCCCTCGCACTCTAAAATCAGGCTAGTATAACCGCTACCTGCCTTGCAGCTCAAAAGCTCCACCCTGCCTAACAGGGTAACCTCCTTGCCAAAATAGGGCTGCAAAAGCTCACCTGCGCTGGGGCCCACCCTGAGCCCGTTAAGCAGCCCTAAAAGAATAAAGAAGCTCACCAAGCACACCTGCTGCAGCGCACCACGCCTGAGCCATAAAGCTAGCCCCAATGCCCCCAGCATAGACAGACCCACGCCCCACAGGGAAAGCCCCGTACCCACGCCCCTTTGTAGAGCACAAAACAAGCTGATGCCAAAGGCAAGAGTGCCATAATAAATTATCTGCATCTTTATCAAGCCCTTTCCGCAGCACTAAAAAGTAAAAGCATAGCAGCGCCATTCATCTCTTTAGCTTGATTATACTAAATTTTCTTAATTTATGCAATATTTGTGTAATTATTTTTGGCTTTTTCTTTGCCACCGTTCCCACCCTTTTCTACAAGAAGTTTGCCCCAGGAGCATAGCGCAAACCCCTTTTTAATAGTATAATAGTATCGATAAACTCACCGCCTTTGCTTTTAAAAGAACAAGGCACGTCCAGCAAGGAGCTACCATGAATTTAGAAGGCTTAACCTTAAAATTAGTTAATGATACATTGAACAAAGAGCTTTTGGGCAGTAAAATCTACCGGGTTTATATGCCCAATCCTCAAACAGTGCTGCTTTTGGTACGTCGCAGCCGGGACACCAGCGCCCTTGTGGCCGATATGAACGGGGGCAGCCCGGCCCTGTACATTCCTGGCAAGCTGCCCGAAAATCCCGAAACCCCGCCCAGCTTTTGCATGCTGCTACGAAAGCATCTAGAGGAGGGGCGCATTACCAAAATTTACCAAAGCGATTTGGACAGGGTTATCACCCTCGAAATTGACATGCTGGGACAGTCCAGCAAAATCATCACTAAAAAGCTCATTTGTGAGCTCACCGGCAAAAACAGCAATCTGATTCTAACTCAGGATAACATTATCATCGATAGCCTCAAGCATGTGGGCGCAGCACAAAGCAGCTATCGCAGCATTCTTCCGGGCAAGGAATACCTTGCGCCCCCGCCCCAAAATGGTCTCAACCTGTTGACAGAGGACCCGACCAGCATCGTAAGCGCAGCCAACGCCCTGCCCAGCTCCACCTTCGCCAAAGCCTTTGTGAGTGCTACCACAGGCATGGGCAAGGCCACAGCGGCCCAGCTTTTGGCCGCAGCCGATATTCTGCCCCAAACAGTGCGCCTTGAGCCCGCCGAAGCCAAGGCACTGGCAGCGAGCATCAGCGAGCTGCAGCAGCGCCTGCAAGGCCAGGGCCAGCAGCCTGTTTATGCACTTATCAGCCGCACCAATCAGGTTAAAACCATTCTTCCCCTTGCGCCCAAGGTGCTGGAGCAAGGCCTAAGGGTGCAAGAATTTAGCGATATCAACACTGCTATCAATTACGCTATGAGCCTAGCGCCCATCCAATTGCCCCAGCATGAACAGCTGCAAAAGCTGGTTACTAGCGAGCTTGCTAAGGCCAGCAAAAAGCTGGCGGCCCTCCAGGAGGATTTACTCCACGCCGAGGATGCCGAAGCCCAGCGCATGCTGGCCGATACCCTGATGGCTAATCTTTACCAGCTGCGCAAGGGACAAACCAGTGCCCAGCTCATCAATATCTATGATGGCACAAGCGTCACCATCAAGCTCAATCCCGTGCTTTCGCCCACGGATAATGCCCAAGCCTATTACAAGCGCTATAATAAATTTAAGCGAGCCCAAAGCGAGGTGCGCCAGCAAATCGTGGCCACAGAAGCTGCTCAAGCTTATTTGGCCAGCTTAGACGCCTCTCTTTTAACCGCCACTACCAAAAACGAAATTGAAGAAATTCGCCAAGAAATGGTGAGCGCCGGTATCATTCGGGAAATAGGCAAAAAGAAAAAAACCGCCCTGCAAAAATCCCAGCCCCTGCATCTCAAGCTGCGGGCTGATGTGGATTTATATATCGGCAAAAATAATAAGCAAAATGATTATGTAACCTTTACCATTGGCGGCCCCAGGGATTTATGGTTTCACACCAAGGACATCCCCGGCTCCCATATTATATTAAAGGCAAGCCAGATCGAGCCCCAGGATATTGAGCTGGCAGTGCAGCTGGCAGCCTATTTTAGCAAAGCTCGCAGCAGCAGCAATGTGCCCGTGGACTGCGTTGCAAGGCGTTATGTGAAAAAGCCCGCCGGCTCTAAGCCAGGCTTTGTTACCTTCACGAACCAGCGCACCTATTACACCACTCCTGACGAGCAAGCCCTAGCGCCCTATTTAAAGCAGGTTTAATTGACAAAAGCCAAGCCAAGAAGTACAATTATAGCAATTACCATTAAGGAGGCCGTGCCCATGTCCATTGAAAAAGTACGCGCATACATGCGCCAATTTAACATAGAGGACCGCATTATTGAATTTCCCACCAGCAGCGCCACGGTGGAGCTAGCCGCTCAGGCCGCAGGCTGCGAGCCCGCACGCATTGCCAAAACCCTTTCCTTTAAGCTTAACGACGATAGCTGCGTGCTCATCGTGGCAGCTGGCGATGCCAAGGTGGATAATTCCAAATTTAAGCACTTCTTTGGCTGCAAGGCCAAAATGCTCAGTGCCGACGAGGTTGAGCCCATGATTGGCCATGCCATCGGTGGCGTTTGCTCCTTTGGCATCAACGAGGGCGTGAAGGTGTATTTGGATGTTTCCTTAAAGCGCTTCACCACCTTCTTCCCCGCCTGTGGCAGCTCCAATAGCGCCATCGAATTGACCCCTGAGGAGCTGGAAAAATATTCCTCCAACTGCCAAGGCTGGGTTGATTTGTGCAAGGGCTGGCAGGCAGAGTAAAAACTATAAGCGAAAATAATTGCATTTTTTCGTGCCAAGGTCTTGCCAAATGTTTTAATTTATGGTATTATATATACCTGTCAGACACCTGACATTGGCCCGGTGGTTCAGTTGGTTAGAATGCCGCCCTGTCACGGCGGAGGTCGTGGGTTCGAGTCCCATCCGGGTCGCCAATGCGGAAATAGCTCAGTGGTAGAGCACCTCCTTGCCAAGGAGGGGGTCGCGAGTTCGAATCTCGTTTTCCGCTCCATAGGGGTATAGTTCAATGGTAGAGCACCGGTCTCCAAAACCGTCGATCTGGGTTCGAGTCCTAGTACCCCTGCCAAGCATAAAGTAGCCTGAGATGTTTGTCTCAGGCTTTTTTATTTATGTAAAACAAAAGGATTTAGTAACTATCGTAGGCTACTAAATCCTTTTTTATGTATTAAAGCTCCCATTTCCCCAGTGCGAGTCTGTCTATTTTGCCACTTTCATTGCGGGGTAAATGCTCCACAAAGACAAACTGCTTGGGCAATTCATAATCCTCCAAGCTAGCACGCAGGTCCTTCAGCAAATCCTGCTTGGTAAAGCTTGCTTGAGCCGCCACAAAGGCCACCAAAGCGTCCACATCCCCCACATGGCGCGCCAGCACGGCTGCTTCGGTAACACCTGCAATTTCTGTCAGGGCCGTGGCCACCTTCACCGAGCTCACCTTGCGCCCATTCACATTGCAAATATCATCCGTGCGGCCCAAAAAGTGCAGCCAGCCAGCCTCATCCACATAACCCCTATCCTTCAAGGAAAAAGGTAGCTCAATCCCCTCCACATGATAGGGCGTATGGATAAAAATCTCCTCGTTCTTAATCGTAATCCCCACCCCGGCAAAGGGTCTGCCAATCACCGTGCGGTCCTCGGTCATATCCTTATCCTTGATATAGGTAATATAATTTAGCTCACTGGCACCATAGTACAGGGTAATTTCTGCTCTGGGAAATACTGCCAAAAGCTTATCCGCCTCCCGGCGCCCCATGGCCTGGGAGCCGCTAATAATATAGCGTATTTTTTCATTAGCTGCTGCCATAAATTTAGGCAATAAAAGCAGCTTGGAGGGAATCAAATACAAGGTATTGACATCATACTGGTGCAGCAGCTCCAGCCAATGCTTGGGACGAAATTTTTCCGTCACAATCAAGGTGCCACCCGCCGCCAAAACACCCATATAAATATTCAAATTGCCGGTAAAGGCCAAGCTACCCTGGCAAAAAATAATGGTATTTTCATCCACGCCAAAAACGCGATTTTGCTCTGCAAAAAAATCTGCCCAGCTATGAAAATCCCGCCACAGCAGCTTGCTCTTGCCCGTGCTGCCGCTGGTCATCACGCCCATGCAGGCCCTTTCAGGAATATGCTCCACTGTAAACTGCTGGCCTTTGCTCAGCTCTGTAGCGATAATGGGTCTAGTCGCCGTCCCACTATAAGCCACAAACTGGAGCAGCTGCCCAGCAATGCTATCCTCATGAATGAAAATAGCCGGCTGGCAAACATCAGCCTCAGCACGCAGCTTGCTAGCCGCCTCCACCAGCTGACCATAGGTATAGATAAGAGTATCATCCACCAGAGCTATTTTTTCGGGCGGCTTGCTAGCCAGCATGGATAAATAATCAGTATATGTCCCCGCTACCATTATGCCTCCACCCTTTCTATGAGCAGTGCCGTGCCAATGCCCCCGGCAGCCGCCACGCTGGCGCAGCCCAGGCAGCCCTGGCAGCCCTTTAGTGCCTCTAGCAAATGCAGGGTAATTATGGCTCCGGAGGCGCCATAGGGATGCCCATAGGCCAGCGCTCCACCAAAGGCATTATATTTATTGACGCTCGCCGGAAATGCCCGCGCAAAAAGCACGTCAATCACAGCAAAGGCTTCGTTAATTTCAAAATCGTCTATTTGTGCTTCCGTCAAATTATGCTTGCGCAAAAGCTTTTCTAAAGCAGTAACTGCAGTGCGTGGGCTCACCAGCGGGTCGCCCCCGCAGGCAACAGAGCCCAAAACCTTGGCCTGGGGCGTTAGCCCATGCTCCTTTAGATAACCCTCAGAGCACAGCACAAGAAAGGCCGCACCATCGTTGATGAGGCAGGAATTAGCCGCCGTAATAAATTCACCCTCGGGCAAAACCTTGGGCAGACGATCCAGCAGCCTTTGACTCATGCGCGGGCGAATGCCCTCGTCCTTGGTCGCACCAAAGCAGGGCGCAATAATATTGGTCAGACTTCCTGCTGCCTGAGCCGCGGCTGCCAGCCTATGGCTGCGCAACACCCACTCATCCAGCTCCGCCTTATTTACGCCCTCACGCTGGCAGGCCAGCTCCGCCCCTTCTAGCATCACCGTTTCCCGATGAATGCCCGGCATAAACTTCGCCACGCTGTACCAGGTATCGCCACTATAATCGGGGTGATTAGCATTATAGCCCCGCCGCGGCTGGGTGCTGCTGCTTTCAAAGCCTCCGGCAACCACGCAGTCCGCCTCACCGCTAGCAATTTTCGCTGCCGCCACAGCAATGCTTTCCAGCCCACTGCCGCATTGCACATCCAGCGTAAAGGACGGCACCTGCTCCGGCACCCCCGCCTCCAAGGCCATCAAACGGGCAATATTGCCACCGGCACCAACACCGTTGCCGGCAATAAGATAATCCGGCTCCACCGGATATTGTTCTAAAACCTGGCGCAAAACCGCCGCCCCCAGCTTTTCTGCCGGGATATGGCGATACATGCCATTCACCACGCCCACAAAGCTGCGCAGCCCGCCTAAAATATAAACCTTATCCATATTTCCCACCTGTATAAACATCCCCGTATCCGACGCTCAAGCGCAAATACGGGGAATTTTTTGCTTTATTTATGATCAAAAATTCTGTGAATGGGACCAGCTAAAAAGGCAGCACCCAAGCATTTCACAATATCCAAGGGAATGAAGGGCAGCACGCCGGTCATAAAGGCCTTATCCCAAGGCATTCCGGTCACCAGCTTTAGCTGTACAAAGCCAAATAAATAAATCAAAGGAATGCCCACAATGCAGCCCAAAAGTGCGTAGCGCTTAAAGCTATATTTTTCACCACGGGTTGCTGCCAAAAATACTGCAGTGAATAAAAAGCCGATAATATAACCGCCTGTGGGGCCAAACAGCTTGCCCGGTCCCGCAGTGCCGCCAGTGAATACAGGCACGCCCGCCAAGCCAACCAAAATATACACCAGCATGGTCATAAAGGCCTGCTTAACATTAAGCACATAACCCGTCAAATTAACGATCAAGGTTTGCAGCGCAATGGGGGATAAAGAAAATGGCAAGGGAATGATGATATAGGCAGAAATGCAGTTCATAGCTACCATCAGCGCCATTTTGGTCATCTCTGCAGTCTTATTGATATTAGGATTATTTGTTGTCATAAAAAGCACCAACCTTATTTATAATTTAATTGTAAAAGCCTTGGAGTTTGCTACGAAAGCTTCTAGCTTGTGCTCCGTAGCGTATATTTTAAGTGCGTCACCCGTATACACCGGCGCTAAAAAGCTCATGCGCCAATCCAGCTCCTGCAGCTGCAGAGCCTGCTGCAGCCACGCTGCCATGCACAGGCCGGGAACAACGGGATGCTCGCCCCTGTGAATGATGTTTTCGTCACCGGTATAGGCCACATAAGCACGCACCTCCTGCACTGTGAAAACGTGCCCCGCCACTAGCTCGCCAGTTGGCGTTTCCTGTAAAGGAGGCTTTGTGCCCAACTGCCTTTGCGGCAGCACCAAAAACACGCGTAGCTCCTTAACAAGCTCTTGATTAGGAGCCATGCCTGCAACCTGTATGATGCATTTACGCTCCTTTTCTAACAGCATGCGATTTTCTAGCTCTGTGGCCGTACCATGGATATGTGCTTCCACCCCGGCTAGTACCCAGCCGCCAAAAAATTTACTATCGCTGTCCGCCAATTTATGTGCTAGCTCTAACATGCTCAAACTTCCTTTCATGTAGCATATTATACGGCATATGCCGCCTTTAGTCAACCAAAAACATTTGGATAGTTAACATGAAATTGTCCCCGCATATTTATGCTTTAAAGCACCAGAAAACAGCCCATTAAATTTGCATCACCTTCTTAATTTTGTTATAATGTTTGTAGATGAGCTTGGTATTTTTTGTCTAAGGAGATTTTTTATATGCCAAATCCGAGAAATAATTTAAAAGATTTATTTGATGCAACCCAAAGCATTTGTAGTATTAGCACCTGCGGGGATTGCAATATCTGTGATAAAATCAATAAAACTCAAACAAAAGCTATAGATAAGCAGAAGCTTAGTCAAGAAATCGCCACCGCCATAAGCGAAGAACAGTTTCTTGTGTATTATCAGCCTAAATACAGCCTACAAGACGAAAGCCTGATTGGTGCGGAAGCTCTCGTTCGTTGGCAGCATCCCGAATATGGCCTCCTAGAGCCAGCTCAGTTTCTCTCCCTTGCTGCCGAGCAAGGCCTGATGGACCGTTTAGATTATTATGTTTGGAGCAAGGCCGCCAAGCAATTGCACGGATGGCACGCAGAGGGCCATACCAATTTGCAGCTTTCCCTTAATATTTCCCAGGCTGCCTTTGAAGCATATGATTTGGTAGAAGTTTTCAAGGATTTGCTCAAATGTTATGGCTTTAACGGGGAGCACTTGCATTTAGAAATTACAGAAGTCTTGTATCAAGCACATCCGGACAAGGTTAAACAAACCATGACCGCATTACGCCGCAATGGCTTTGTCATCGAGTTGGACGATTTTGGCACCGGCACCTCCTCCCTCACGTTGCTCAGCCAGCTGCCCTTGGATGTGCTCAAGCTGGATAGAGCCTTTGTCCATCAGGAGGCAGCCAAGCCCTACGACATTAGCCTTCTGAATGATGTTATCAGTATTGCCCATAGATTGGATATGAGTGTGGTTGCCGAGGGTGTAGAAAATCGCGAGCAAATGAAGCGTCTGCGTGTAATGGCCTGTGAATATGTGCAAGGCTTTTTCTTTGCTAAGCCCATGCCTCCAGAGGAGTTTGCCTCTATTTTGCATATGCAGCGTGTGCACCGGCCCCGCCTTTTATCCTCCTTCTTCCCCCAAGGCAAGGCCCATCGCATTCTCGTAGTGGACGAAAGCGTCAACTATGCCAATTTAATTCGCAAGGACTTTGGCGATTATTACGAAATCCTTTATGTAGCTACAGCCAAAGCTGCTCTGGAGCTGCTCTCCAGCGACGAGCACAGTATTTCGGCCATCATTTTGAGCATGACTCTGCCCGCCAACGGCGCCGACACCATTATCAAGCAGGTGCGCCAGCAGCCCGGCACTTGGCATATTCCCATTGTGGCCACCATTCCCAATGGTAACGTAGCCGATAAATATCCCCTGCTCCACGAAGCTGATGATTTTCTGTGCAAGGCCCATCCTATAACCGATTTGCATAAGCGCATCGATGCCCTATTGGATATGCTAGCCTTTGACGAAAGGGAGCGTATTTTGCGAGAGGCTGCTAGCCGTGATTTTATGACCGGCCTTTACAACCGTCGCGGACTGCAGGCAGCGCTGGCTTCCCTGCGCAAGGATGATTTTCCACTGGCCTTGTGCCTGTTTGATTTGGACAAATTAAAGCAGGTTAATGATACCCATGGCCATCAGGCTGGGGACCGCTTTATCGAAGCCTTTGCCGATATTTTGCGCCATAACACCCGTCTGGACGACATACAGTGCCGTTATGGGGGTGATGAATTTATCCTAGTGCTCAAGCATGTGGAAACAGAGGAAATCGCCCGCAAAATTACCGAAAAAATTATCCATGCCTTCAGCCAAGTGCAGCTTGAGGACGAAATTAGGCCCTCTGCCAGCGTTGGTATTGTTTTGTGTAGCGGTGATAAGCGTCCCAATGCACATTTTATTGAAAAGGCGGACAAGGCCATGTACAAGGCCAAGGCGCTGCAGCGTGGTAGCTGCTATGTTTGGCATGGCGACTTGGTCTAATCCCCTTAGCTTAGCGAACTTAATGAATTCAAATAAGAAAAGCGTTTCTATTGCACAAATTATAATAGTGCTTTAGAAACGCTTTTTGCATTGCTCACGATACTATTTTCTCTTTTGCAGGCATCTGCGCAGAGTCTGCAAAACCTCATCCATATCTATGGGCTTAGCCAAATGCGCGTCCATGCCGACCGCGCGAGCCGCCTCCACATCCTCCACAAAGGCGTTAGCCGTCATGGCAATGATAGGAATGCGCGCCCCTTTGGGACGCTCCGCCGACACAGGCTTATTCTCATCGGTACCGCTTTCAATGCGACTAATATCCAAAACATTATTGATTAAATCCAAAAGATGCTTCGAGCTACTGCTGATTTTTTCGAGGCAACCCATGGTATCAGCATCTTGGGTTTGTTGCTTGGCAATATCCGTAAAGCCGATAATCGCATTCATGGGCGTTCTAATATCGTGACTCATATTGCAGAGAAACTCCCTGCGCGCCTTGTTGGCCTGCTGCTCCAGCTTAATAGAGGGCTCCAGATGCTTAATGCCATAATTGATTTCATCCAGCAAAGCCTTCTGGTCCTTGCGCACGATAACGTAAAAATCCCTGGGCTCAAAAAAGTCCGTAGAGGCCAGACGCACATAGAGTCTGTTCCCAGCTACCACTGCAGGCACTTGTTAGCATGGTAATCAAGACTAGCAATAATACCAGTAGCTTTTTCATAACAAGCTCTCCTCCACTAAAACTCATCCTCTTTGCTGAGCATCCTTAGCTATCCGGATTAGCAAAAATCTTTCCTCAACTAGACGTCAATTACATAGCCAATCATATTACATAAAAATATTTATACAAACTTTGAGTATAGCATAAAAAGATTTCTCCTTCAACCTATTGCCAAAGGCAGGGACCAAAAAATCCCCCGACCGCAGCCGAGGGATATAAGCCAAATATACTTCTCTTTTAAGTAGCTATATTTTACATTTCGTTCGCATTATAAACTGTTGTACTCTTTGCTGATTTAGTGTATAATAATCTTAGTTGCAGAGGTAGCCTTGTAAATCACGGTATTTCCCCCTAGTTTACAAGGAGCTTCTGCCCAATCTTGCGGATTGGTTGGCACCTGTCAGAGCTTGACAGGTGCTTTTTTGTTAGGAAAGGAGTTGGTTTTATGGTCACAGAAGAAACTCGCCAAAAGTACAAAAAGACGATAGAAGAGTTCTGTTTGATGGATGACACCTTTATGTCCGTTGTATTTAGCGAAAACACCAAACTTGCCGAAATGTTATTGCACATTATTCTTGGGGATGATAAAATTAGGGTAATAAGGTGTAGTCATCAATTCGAAATTAATAATTTAATTGGTCATTCTTCCCATTTAGACCTTCTCTGTGAGGATGAGCATGGGAAGCACTTTAATGTAGAAGTCCAAAGGACTAACGCAGGTGCAGTGCCACAACGGGCTCGCTACTATATGGGGCTTATCGACACGAGGTATTTCCCATCTGGCACAAAGGATTATAGAGAGCTTAGTGATACTTGTGTTATTTTTATCACTGAGTTTGATGTCCTAGGTTATGATTTACCAATCTACCACATCAGCCGCAAGATAGATGAAAACAACGCTCTATTTAATGATGGTAGCAAAATCGTATATGTCAATGCAGAAAAACGCTATGATAATACTCAACTCAGTATGTTGATGCATGACTTTTTCTGTAAAAATGCTAATGATATTAAAAATACTGCTCTGGCAAACGAGGTCAGACGCTATAAGGAAACGGAAACGGGGGTCGATAAAATGTGCAAACTGATGCAAGATTTAGCAAAGCAAGAAATTAAAGAGGTAGCTAAAAATTTTCTAATGGCGGGCGCAGACATTGACCTTGTTGTCAATGGAACTAAACTTTCCCGTGAAGAAGTCGAGGAAATTGCACAACACTTGGAAAAGAAAACCGCTTAACCCTTGACACATAATGAGCAACCGCAATCCATATCTCTGGGTTGCGGTTACTTTTTTTCACCAACACAAAAATCCCCCGACCGTAGTCGAGGGATTTGTTGTTTCTAGGATTATTTTCTATGTTCGCAAGCTTTATTGCCAACAGTGCAAGAAGTTTCGCAATCTGATCAACAGGAAGCCGGACGCTAGCAGTAGCCTTGCAAAACACCCCATCACTTTTGATTCTGCAAGCACCTTCTCAGGGTCTGCAAAACTTCCTCCATGTCTATGGGCTTAGACAAATGAGCATCCATGCCAGCAGCATGAGCCGCCTCCACATCCTCCGCAAAGGCGTTAGCCGTCATGGCGATGATAGGAATTTTAACAGCATCAGGTCTGCTCTCCATGCTGCGAATGGCCTTAGTTGCTTCGTAACCATTCATAAGAGGCATCATGATATCCATAAGAATCACATCAAAGCTGCCTGCAGGCTGGTCTGCAAAGGTTTCCACAGCCTCCTGACCGTTTTCCACCCGCTTCACCACCATGCCCTGCTTTTCCAGCTGCAGCATGGCGATTTCGGCATTCAAATCGTTATCCTCTGCCAAAAGCACATACACGCCCTCAAGGCTGAATTTCTCAGCCTCCCCAAGGATAGCCTGCTTCGGAACTTTGGTCACCTTCATGGGAATACCCACTACAAAGGTCGTGCCCTTATCCTTGGTGCTCTTCACAAGGATGCTGCCGCCCATCATTTCCACATAACGCTTAGTGATGGCCATGCCTAGGCCGCTTCCGCGATACAGGGTGCGGGCATCGCTGCTTTCTTGGGTGAACTCATCAAAAAGATGCTCAATAAACTCCTTGCTCATACCCACACCAGTATCTGTAATGGTATATTGCACAAGGATTTTCCCGGCATTGTGACTGGGTAAAATTTCCTCCTGCAGTTGGATATGTCCGCCGTCCTTGGTAAACTTCACCGCGTTGCCAAGGATATTGACCAAAATTTCCCGCAGTCGCACGCTATCGGTCAGCACCCAACGGCGCTCCTCCCTAGGAGCAGGGCGCTGCACCTCAAAATGCAAATCCCGGTTGGCCAAAAAGCCCATCACTATATTGAGCACTGCATCCGTCACCGTAGAAAGCTCCACGGGCACGGGGTTAAATTTTACTTTGCCACTTTCAATTCGGCTCAAATCCAGCACGTTATTAATCAAATCAAGAAGATGCTCGGAGCTACTGCTAATCTTCTCCAAGCAGTCGCTGGCCTCTTTATTAAGCTCCTGCTGCTTGGCGATTTCCGTAAAACCGATAATGGCATTCATAGGCGTGCGGATATCGTGGCTCATATTGCAGAGAAACTCCCGCCGGGCCTTGTTGGCCTGCTGCTCCAGCATTACAGAGCGCTCCAGCTGCTCATTCTTTTCCTGCAGACTAGCTGCCAGGGCCTGCTGCTGGGCCGCCATTTTCCGCATAGTACGGTTGTTGCGGCTAATCAGGAGAATGATGATACCACCGCCCAAAAAGGTCAATAGCAAGGCCACAAAAGGCCAAGGCTTGAGCTTGACCATTCGCATCAGGCTAAAATTATCTTTATCAAAGGTAGTGTATTTGTCCACCAGCTCGTCCAAGCGAACAGAATTATCCGCCTTAATGCATTTACTCAGAATGCTAGCCAGCTCACGATCCGTATTCTTAGTAATATACACAAACTGGGGGACATTCTCCTTGCCCAAAACATCGTAGCTTCTTTTGTTGGCACGGGCAATGGCAAGGGGCATATAAGGCTCCGTCATCACCCCATAGCTGGTAGACAAGGGCGTATTAGGCGACGCCGGTCTGCCATCCATAAAGGCGTTAACACTATCGTTAAAAACCCATTGCTCATACTCCTTGCGGTCCTTTGCTATTTTTACCTCATAGGGCAGCCCCGCCGTATCCATTAAATAGGCAAAATAATCGGGAATAATACCCACCAGCTTACCGTTCTCCACATAGGAATAGGGGTCGGTATCGGGCAGAGCCGTGGCCACAATCTTCTTGCGCCCTGACTTCACTGCATCTATATATGCCTGCTCCCGCTGGCTAAAAACCAAGCCATTAGCCGTGGAAGCATAATACTTATAATGGAGAACATTGCGCCAGTCACCCTCGTTCATATCCATCTGTTGGATACCATAATTGATTTCCTCTAGCAGCTTTTGGTCACCCTTGCGCACAATGGCATAAAAGTCATGGGCAGCAAAGCTGGCCACGATTTTCTCGTCACTATAATTGCGCAGATTACTGGAAATAATGCCATCCACCGCGCCCCGCTGCAAGGCTTTCTTAACCTCATCCGCAGTGCGATACATTTTGGTAGTATAGCTAAATCCCTTCAGCTTGGCAAAGCGAGCCAAATCTGCATTGCGGGAATTGCCTACGATGGCACCCAAAACCATGCCATCAAAGCTCTTGTAGTCGCTGTAATGATAGCGCTGGTCATCCTTCTTCACGGAAATAATGGCCATGCTTTTGCCAATGGGCTCAGAAAAAGCAAATTCCTTAAGCCGCTCCTCATTCTTCGTGGCCGAAGTTACCATATCAATTTCGCCCCTGCGCAGCATGTCCAGCATATCCTGCCAAGATTTATCGTAGCCTACAAATTCATAATTTAGTTTGGCGTAACGACGCAGCAAAGACAGGAAGTCACAGCCATAGCCAGTGCCGGAGTCAAAAGCACCTGCACCCTTCTCCTGTAGCTCATGGTATCTGGGGAATTCAAAATAACCCACTCGCACCTTGCGTATGTCTGCCTGCTCACTATCCGCAGCCATACCTGTTAGGGGGCCAGCAAGCAAGCTGCCTACCAGCCACACTAAAAACGTCATAAAAAGTAATGTTTTATTCTTTTTCATACTTCCTCGCATATCGGGGGGGGGTAGACATTTGTTCAAAAAATCCCGCCAAGTTTTTATAAAGCTCGTCCTTATTAATGGGCTTGGCCAGATGTCCATTCATGCCCGCCGCCATTACCTCCTGCTTAGTATCCTCAAAGGCATTGGCCGTGAGCGCAATAATCGGCGTTGCCGCCACCTGCTTATCCGGCAGATTGCGAATAAGGCGAGCCGCAGTATAGCCATCCATAATGGGCATCATTAAGTCCATCAGAATTAAATCCACATCACCTGGTTTGGCGTTTTGCATATAAACAACGGCATTTTTACCATCCTCAAGGCAAGTCACTTCAAAGCCCGCAGAACTCAAAATGAATTCGCCAATCTCGCGATTCAGCTCCACATCATCCACTAGGAGCACATGCTTACCCTTGAAGATGCTCAAATAAGCCTTGGCCTGCTGCTTGCTCTCCTGCTCAGCTTCTACAACCAGCTCCAATGGCAGGGTAATAGTGAATCTGCTACCCTCGCCCAAGCTGCTCTCCAGCTCAATTTGGCCCTGCATTAAATCCACAATGCGCTTCATAATGGCCATGCCCAGGCCCGTGCCCTGAATGCCACTGGTAGTGCTATCCTGCACCCTAGAGAAGGGCTCAAAAATGTGCTTTTGGAACTCCTCGCTCATGCCCAGGCCGTTATCCTCCACAATAAGCTCAAAGAGCTGCTTCTTGTCCTGCTGACTGGCCAACTCATGGAGGGAAACATTAATTTTACCGCCATTTTCCGTGTATTTAATGGCGTTGGTAATTAGATTGATAAAGATTTGCTTCAACTGGATGCTGTCGCCTAAAACTCGCTTGTGCTCCACATCCATTGTCAAATTCAGCTCGTGGCCCTTATTATTTGCTAAGGGCTGCACAATGATTACGGACTCCTGCAACAGCTCGGTTATATCCATATTGGCGTTCTGCAGGGACATCTTGCCGCTTTCGATACGGCTCATATCCAGCACCTGATTAATCAGCTCTGCCAAATGGTCGGAGGCTGTTTTAATCTTGCCCAAGCATTCCAAAAGCTTGGCTCGATCATCAATGTTCATATAAGCTATTTCCAGCATACCCATAATACCATTCAAGGGTGTGCGCACATCATGGCTAATGGCAGAGAGGAAGGTGCGCTTAGCCTGATTGGAGCGTTGGGCCTCGTCCAAGGAATCCTCCAGCATTTTGCGAATAGTCATTTCTTCGGTGCAATCGGTCAGGCAAATTACATATTTTCCCGGATCACCCTTATCATCCAAGGCATAAATGCTCATATTGGCCTGCCTCAGCTCGTTTAAATAATCATTGCGATAGTGGAAGGTTGTGGTATTATGACTTTCCAAGGTACCGCTCTTCACCTGCTGCAGCACCTCGCTTAAGGAAGCATCCAAGGCGATATGGCACAAGCTCATAATATCCTGCTGCACCTTTTCCCGTTCAATACCTAGCACGCGGTAGATATTATCAAAGGTATACTCGGTCTTTTTCAGATTAGCGTCATAAATTAGGAACACGTTCTCGCTGTTTTGGGAGAGGGTATCAAACCAATGATTGCGATAGCTTTGCTCCACCATGTACTGGCGATAGCGATTGTAGCTCCATGCATAAGCGCCAGCTAAGAAGAGCATGCCTAAAACAACCAAAGCCAAAAGCAGCATTGTGTCGCGAATAATGGCATCGGCCTCCGCATTGATAACGCTGTTGGGGATGAGGGTCATAATGGTCCAGCCCAAACTTTTTTCCATGGAAGCATAGCAAACAAGGGTCGACTCCCCGTTAATCATAACCTCGGTCCACCCGTTCTCGTTTGCCGCCAAGGAAGCCCGCAGATTCTTGACGACTTCCTCCGAGGTTTCCTTATCGAAGGTGTCAAAAATATTGGGCATAGTCTTATTGCTATTAGGATGGGTAGGCCGCAAAATAATGCGTCCATCCTTGTTGACCATGTAGGAAAAGCCCTTGTCGTCATAAATAGACAGCAAAAACTCATTGGTCAGCTCCCGCACATTATATTCCTTCAGCACATAAAAATCCCGTCCCTGCTCATCCATGCCCTTGACATAAATGTCAAACACACTCAGACCGGACTGGCTGCTGATGTGCACGGGCAGCATTCCCTGTGTCTTATTCCCATACTGGCGCAGCAGCTCCCTAAAGTTGCCGTCAGTATCAGCAGACAATTGCGTATCTGCGTCCACGATCATAAAGCGTCTCTTACGCTCCTCCTTGCGCCCCATCATGGTGTTAATATTCTCTTTTTTAATGATGCTTGCGTTTTGGGCGTAAAGATGCTTGATTAAATTGGCCTCATCGTAGTCCTTGAGCACCTGGCGCTGCAAATTATTGCGGCCCTGCACCGTGAGGGAATAGGCATTATTCACGCTACTTTCCCACAAATTGTTTTGCACAACCCGCACATAAGCATGGCCGCTTATTAGCAAAACTGCTACGATTACCAAGGTAATGGCCAAATTTTTTAACCAAACGCCCTTACTTAGCTTACTTAGAGTCTGCATCAAAAATTTTCTCCACTTTTTTTCTGTCGCTGCCAGCTAAAATAGCCTTGCTTGCTGCCCAGCCCTTAGTCCACATAGGATACTTAATGCGGTCGTCGGAGCCGATCATGGTATTTTCTTTAGCATAAGCCTCGTTGATGGCAGCCATGCGCTTATCGGAGTGCTCCTGCTTATTTTTTTGTTCCCTTCAGCACGCCGAAGGAGGACTGGCTCTTGGCAAATTTATCTAATTTGTCCGATTGCAAAAGGTAGTTCAAGAAGCGCTTGCTTTCCTCCACATATTTGCTATTGGCGTTAACCACCATACGGGTATCCACATTGGTCATGAGGATATTGCCATCATCCTTAATGGGATAAGGATAGAGGGCATATTCAAATTTAGGGTTCAGCTTGGCCAGACGGGGATTGTTCCAAGCGCCAGTGAGCATGAAGGGTGCTTCACCCTTGGCAAACTCCTTGAAATCATCTGTGTTCTTCTTGAAAGTAAGGCATTTTTGCGTATCAATATAAGGCGTCAGCTCCATAGCCTTGGTGATGCCAGCATCCAAAAGCTTGCTCATGGGCTGTTGCTTTTCATTAACAGCTTTGCGCAGTGCCTCCGTTTTGTTTTGGGTATAGTAATCATGCCAGCTGCCTGCAATAATCACAGTGCCCAAAGATAGGTCCTGATTGACAATCAAGGGCTTTTTGCCATTGGCGCTAAAGGCAGCACAGGCCTTTTTAAAGTCCCCAAAATTTTGGGGAACCTCAATTTTCTTTTCCTTCAGTAAATCCATATTGCAGAAAAGGGCGAAGGCGCTAATAGATGTGGATGCATAATAAATACTGCCGTCCTCCCAACGCATCTGGTCTATGACCTGGGGCAGATATTCCTTCATGGCCGGCAAATCGTTAAGCTTAGCCACATAGCCCTTCTTTTGGTAGCGTAAAAGACGGTCGTGGTCCACAATGAAAAGATCGTCTCCGTTTCCAGAATCAAGGCGTTTATCTAAAATATTGTAATACTCCGCGCCCTTTAAGGATTCATAGGTGATGGAAACATGGGGATTGGCCTTCATGTAATCGTTGAGAATGTCCTCTATAACCGCTACGTCCCTAGCCTCCACCTTATTGCCGTAAAAGGTGAGCACAACCTTTTCTTTATTCTTATTGCTAGTCATTGTTTTGGTACGGGCACTATCGCCACCACAGCCCTGCAAAATTAGTCCCAGAGCCAGTAGCGCACAGCCACAAGCCTTCCATGCTTTCATGTAATCCATCCTCCTATAGCTATTTATCAATTCTCAATAATTTCTACATAGGGTGTGGGCTCCAATAAAGGCTTGCCCTTCTTAAAGTAGTCCAACCAGTCCTTGCGCACAATCCGCTTACCTCGCGCAAATGCTTTTTCACCCTGCCTTGCATCCACAGCCTTGGCCAGGGACGCAAAGAAACTATGCTTGTCCAAAACTGTCACCCGATATGTTTTTTCTTTCTCCAAGGACTTACCCTTATAGGTAACCTTATCCAAGGTAAAGGCCCCTACTTTTTTACCCTGCTTCACCCTGTAGGAAAGGCCGCTGGTTATGGGCAGACTATGGTAATTTACAGGCTTCACCGTGCTATATACATCCACATTGGGCACGCCCTCCACATACAGGCGCAAAACCTTTTCCAGCTGCTCCCCGCTCATTTCACGGCTAAAGCTTTCCAAATTATTGGGCATAACCATATATTGCAACATACGCTCGGAATAATCCGTGTTCATAATGGGGCTGGTGAAACTATATCCAGCAGCAATGACTATATCACTGCCATAAATGCTGCACAAAGTATTAGTCATAGCAGAATTTACGGCATTGCCCGTTTTCTTATCGCAGTTAAAAGCATAGGCCTTTGTAAAGGGATGCATATTATTAGGTTCCTTAGGCTTGGGCTTTTGCAAATACTCGTCCATAATTTTGTAAGCCTGCTCCGCTGTGGCCTCACCCTTCACCATCTTGGACACTGCCAGCTTAGAGGCCGCAAAAAAGTCCGTGGAAGCCAAGCGCACATAAAGCATGTTGGCATCGACTAAGGGCTTGATATCCTCCAAAAGAGGTGAAATGGTCAGCTTAGCATTGCGACTATAAGAAATAACATCGTTACGGGAACCGATGGTCTGTTGTGCGCCCTCGCTGAGCATGGTATTGAGCACCCGCAGCGCATTCTTATGACGCTGCTTATCCTTGACTAAGTTCTTGTTCAAGGCTACTTGAAAAGCAGGATAGGTCAAAAGCCAATCCTCGCCCCCATCACGACCAAAATAGGGTATCATCACTAGATTCATGCCATAGCGTTCCATATGCTCAAAGGCCACATTGCCTGTCAGCCTAGTCATGGCTGCCTTGCGGGCCACAAAAATCTCGTCCATGGCTACGTAATTCATATTGTCATCACTGGGGATAACTCGCGCATCCTTAATAAACGCTTCCATGCGCTTAAAGGCCAAGGGCCACACCTTTTTGTCCAAACCCACAGCCTTTTTTTCACCAGTGTTTTCGTAGGACATACGCCACAGTTGTCCATCCCTAGAAGATAGCTCATGAATAGCGAAGCCCTGTAAAAGCGCCAAGGGAGTGTAATCATAATACCAATCACTTACAAAGGGCCTAATGCCTAGGTCAGCAAATTTATCGCAGGCATATTTCAAGCTAGGATAATCATGGGGCAAGGGAATACCATGCTGGTCAAATAAATCCTTGTTGGCTATTAAATTATCGGCTTCACCACATACTGGAAGCCAATTAATAGCACCATCAGGGTACTTATAGTTTTCCAAATAGCCCAAGTAGATGGTGGCCGCTGCCTCCGTGCTAGCCAAATCCAGCAACTGGTCCTTCAGCTCCACCGCATCATGCAGGGCGAAACGGCGACAAGTGATGATATCTGGCAGCTGGCCGTTTTCTTTCAGGAATTTGTAGTAGTTCAAATCATTGTTTCCTACCACAAAGTGGATATCCAAATCTGGCAGCTGGGCCTGAATATATGGCGCATACTCGCGCAAGAGCTCCACACTCCACAAATATACAGTTATGGGCTCTTGCTGCTTCTCTTTATTACCACCGCAGGCACTAGTCAGCAGGGTAATGAAGACTAGCAGTAATACTAGTAGCCTTTTCATTACAAATCATCCTCAACATATTCTATTATTGGCAGCCGTAGCCATCTCATTTTGTCAAAAATCTTTCCTTAACTATACTTCAAACGTATAATTAATCATATATCATAAAATTTGTTAC
>JBJDXD010000004.1:0-23021 GCA_051866495.1 Phascolarctobacterium sp.
GGAAAAATTTATTGCCTATGAAAAGCTATCTAAAAAGGAACAGAAGAAGCTCAATGCGGCAAAGCGCGGCAGTTGGGGGCTTGTGAAGCCTATTACGAGGGTAAAAGAATCTGCGAAGATTTATAATCGCAAAAAGAAGCAGGATTTTCGAAGCTTTGATGGTTTCAAAAATCCTGCTTTTTGCTTTTAAGGCGTTAGTTTTGCATTTACTTTTGCAATTTTGCAATTTGAAAGCGAAAATATGGGGAAATTTTTGCATTTAAAATTTCATTTAATGTCTCTAATTTTTCCCGCCTGCCCAAAAAGAAAGACAGATTCTGTCCATTAAGTATGTTAAAATATAGCTATGGAGGTCCTAAAATGAAAAAGTTACACTGAATTTTCATCACATTTTTTTACAAATTTGGTTGCGTTTACTTTTGCAATTGGACTGATGAGTGAGTTAGTGTAAATGGGTGTATTATAAATAGGGAGATGCAAAAATGGCTGAAGACAGAATTGGCAAGGATAGGCTGCTGGAAATGTATGCTAGGCTGGCTGAGGGCAAGGTGCTCTATAAATTGGAGGAAGCGGAGCATTACAAATGTTCTTTGCGCTCCATTCAGCGTGATATTGAGGATTTACGGGCATTTTTTCATAACCAGAGTGATGTTAGTGGAGTAGTGCAGGAATTAGTTTATGATAAAAAGCATAATGCCTATAAGCTTGTGCCACCCTTACGCAACGTGCTGAGTAATAAAGAGGTTTTTGCGGTACTAAAAATTTTGTTGGAGAGCAGGTCTCTTTCTAAGGCTGAGCTGGACCCGATTTTGGATAAGCTCATTGATTGCTGCGTGCCCAAGGAGTGCAAGAGCTATGTTAATGGCTTGATTAGTAATGAGCGCTTCCATTATGTGCCACCTCGTCATAACAAAGAGGTGTTAGAGACCATGTGGCGCTTGGGCGAGGCCTTAAGGGAGCATAAGGAGGTAGAAATTGACTACCGCAAGCCCGCTGATGGAAGCCTTGTGCATAGGGTGCTACGCCCGGCCGGGGTGATGTTTTCGGAGTTTTATTTTTACTTGGCTGGGTTTATTGTGCCTCAGCAGGAAGAGAAAATTGAGTTCGAGGTTGAAAATGACCCGTTTCCTACTATTTATAGGATAGATAGGATTGAGAGCCTCAAGGTTACAGATAGGCATTATAATGTGCCCTACGAGAGTAGATTTGAGGAGGGCGAGTTCCGTAAGCGGGTACAGTTTATGTATGGTGGCAGGCTGCAGAAGCTAAAATTTTATTATAAGGGGTCTAATCCAGAGCCAGTATTGGACAGACTGCCCACTGCAGAGATTATTGACCATAATGAGAAGGGTTATTTGCTCACCGCCGAGGTTTTTGGTAGCGGCATAGATATTTGGCTGAGAAGTCAGGGTGAGTTAGTAGAAGTGGTTCAATAAGAGTAGAGTGTGTAATAATATAGAATAGATTCCATAATAATAAGGAAATTTTTGTTGAAAGTGGTGTTCATAAGTGATTTTTAGTGTATAATATTTTTAGTGTGAGCGGTACTGCCGTGGTTGTGGAATAAGGCAAAGGCGGCTTTGTTATAGAGCATGATTATTGGTTTGCAAATGGAGGTGCGTACAATGAAGTTTTTGACCAAAATTTTACTAATAGCAACATTGTTGGTAACCATGGTCCCTGCCGTATGCTCAGCAGGAGCAGTGACAAAGGATGGCTACTATAAGGGTATTAAGCTGTGCGGTAAAGTTAAGGTAGTAAAGAGCTTTGCTGATATCAAGGTGCAGGTTGTAAAATCCTTTCCAGACTTGAAGGTACAAAAAGTTTCCGCTTTCCCAGATAAAATAGGTCAGTGGCAGTTTGTGGACGCCTTTCCTGATTTTACCATCCAGTTTGTAGATTCCTTCCCAGATATCAAAATCCAGTATGTTGATTCCTTCCCAGGAGTGAGGTAACATGTTATATCCGCTTCTCGAGCAGTATGACATAGACTGTAAAAGGGCAATTGCATATGGATTTAGCAGGAATGAAAGTGGTTTTGAGCTGAAAAAGGAATTGTCTGATGCGGGGCTTTATGCTGTGTTTGCTATTGCCGGTAAACGTTTCGAGGTTAATGTATTCGATGCTTATACTGATGAGGAATATTTGCCCTTTAATGTTGCGGATAATATTACTGGCTTTGTCACAGGCATTAGGGAACAGGTAGAGACTTTGGTGCAAGAGATTAAGGAAAAGTGCCTACTTAAGGCTAATATGAAGCTGAGGCTGATGGAGTATTGCACTGGCCAATTTGGCACGAAGCCGGAGGCTCCTTGGGAGGATTCGCCGGAGTTTTTTACCTTTAAAACAGTACGAAAAAATAAATGGTACGCAATCTTCATGACCATACCCTATAAGAGCTTAGGACTCATGGCTAAGGGTACCTTGGATATAGTGAATATTAAGCTGCCACCAGAAAAAGTGCGGGATCTTATGGATAGGGTTCATTTTTATCCAGCATATCACATGAATAAAAAGCACTGGATTACGATTATACTAGATAAAGAAGTGGACGAGCTATTAGTGCAGAGGCTTTTAGAGGAAAGCTATAGCTTGGTGGAAAAGTAGGAAATAAAGGTGCTTCGAAAAAAAGTAGTTTTAATTCGGATAAAAACTACTCGGACAAAACCGAATTAAATTATTAAATAAGAATGCAAAAGGGAGGTTTTAAAATGCAAAAATATTTAGTTATTGCTGCGCTTGCGGTAGCAGGTCTGTTCATTTTTGGTTTTGGTGGCGGTAAAAGCAGTTTGGTTAGCTATGAGGAGCTGCAGGCCAAACTAGCAAAGAAAGAAAATTTTGTGCTTTTGGATGTGCGTACTCAGGAAGAATTTGCCGAAGGACATATTAGAGGGTCGGTACTTTTGCCTTACGATCAGGTGGAGCAAAAGGCAGCTAGCTTATTGCCCAATAAAGATAAACCCATTATTGTTTATTGTCGCAGTGGTCGCCGTAGTGCCATTGCTGCAGAAAGCTTAAGGGGATTGGGCTATAAGGATGTAAAGGACTTTGGCGGTATTTCCCGTTGGCAGGGAGAACTGGAAAGGTGAGGACAAGTGTATTTAAAGCATATCATCATCGCTACTTTGCCTGGTGACGCAGAGGTTGAACAGGCGGTAGAATGGTTAAGAACGTTTATAAGTAGTGAGATAAAATGGTAACGGAAAAGTTTTCTATAGCGTATCTGATTGTCCTGACTCGCCTCCGCGGCACCAATAAAAAAGGGATTTTGTCAAATCTCGTGGTAGCCGCTTTACCATTTTCACCACACCAATGTTGGAGGGACGACCACACCACACGATTTGGTGGAGGGTTAGGGATGGCCATGGCAGGAAAAAAGCAGCGTTTGCAAGACATATGTACTCCTGAAATCTGCACTGACCCTTGCGGATTTGTGTGATCATGGCAATATCGAAGATTTTGCAGGCGATTGGTTAGATAGTATCCTGCAAAAAATTACAGAATGATATTTAATCGCAAAAAGAAGCAGGATTTTCGAAGCTTTGATGGTTTCAAAAATCCTGTTTTTTGCTTTTGATGGGCTAATTTTCCATAAAGCATAAAAAAGCTGCCACAGTAGCTTTGTACCGTGACAGCCTGATTGTATAAATAGGGTTAACGATTATTTGTCCTGCATGTAAATATTCATGCCAGGAACACCTCCCTTAATGCCATGGGTTGCATAGGAGCGTCCGATGTTTTCCATCAGGTCAAAATATACGTCCCAATAGTTGGCGCTTTCGGTCCAAACACGCAGGGTATATTCTACAGCGTACTCCTTGTAGCCGGACAGGCGCACAAAGGGTGCGGGGGTTTGCAGGGTCTTGGGAGTTGCGGCTACTGCGTCCTTGAGGGCACGCAGAACCTCGGTGGTCTCGTTGTTATAGCCTGCGCGTACAACAATATCCACACGGCGCAGCTCTTCAGAGGAGAAATTGGTGATTTTGTTAGCAGCTACCTCGCTGTTGGGAATAAAGATTTCCTTATTGTCGACGGTGACAATTTTAGTGCAGAGCATGGTAATTTCTTTAACCACGCCTTCAACACCGGCAACAGAAATATAATGACCAGCTTTAAAGGGCTTAGTGATGAGAAGCATGATGCCATTGGCCAGGTTGGACAGCGCGCCCTGTACGGACAGGGAAATAGCTAAACCAAACATACCCAAAACAGCCAGCAGGGAAGAAATGGGAATGCCCACGCTTTCGGCCACGATGCAGACAGCGACAAAATTGAGGATTACTTTGATGGCAGCTTGCAGGAAGCTACGCAGGGTTTTATCAAAGCTGAGCTTGTCGAGAACCTTGTTAATGGGTCCCATAAGTGCTTTAATAACCATGTGACAAACGATAAAGATGGCAATGGCAAAAATAATATTGCCCACGGTAAGCTTGCCAATGGAGAAGTTTAGGATTTCTTGGATTGTTTGCATTAATGATGCCTCCTTTGATTTATAATATTCTATCAATTTAATTATAGCATAGGTATTAATCCTTCGGCGAGGGGCGTTAAAGATTTTTTATAAGTATTGCAAAAAGTCACAAGTAATACTCTGTGAAAAATTTGTAAAATTATTTTTTTATTTCTCCATAAAACCTTGCGTTGGCGTTGTATTTTGGATAGAGTAATGGGAAGAAGGATGATGAGGATGAAAATCATAATGCCGTTGCGGTACTTTTTTCGGGAGGATGAATACCATGAATGAGAAAAATCAAGCCATGCTTGCTGCTGTTTTTGCCAAGGCAGCAGGAGAAAAAAGGATGAGTCGTGGGAATGCGGGCATAGTAATTTATGCTAGGGATATCAAAAGGTTTTATTTATGTAAGCGTGGTGATGACCTTGGGTGGTGTTCCCCTGCGGGCCATCCGGATAAAGCTGACAAGGATGCAAGAGCCACGGCTATTCGTGAGTGCGCAGAGGAAAGTGGCTATGTCTTTGCCGAGGATGAAGTAAAATTTATAGGAAATATCCTGTGCTACGCCAAGGGGCGCTATCATGAAAGTGCTATTTTTATGGCGGAGCTAAATAGTGAGACTGCTCGCAGCAAAAGAAGCGGCAGTACGGATGGGGAAATGACCGCTTGGAAGTGGGTTAGCGTGGAAGAAATGCTAGGGATGGATGTATTTGCACCTACGCTGATTGCCATAAATCTGTTTTTAGAAAAATGTGAGCTGTGAAAGGTTTATGTATACATGGACAAAACCTACAAATGTGGTATAATTAGATTGTCATGACAATATTTATGAGGGGTGATTTTTTATGAGATTTGTAAAAAAGGTTTGCAGCTTGCTATTAGCTGCCGTATTTGTGCTTGCGCTAACCTGCGGACAGGCTTTGGCTTCTGATGTTGTAAAAAGCATTATGCCGCTTGAGAGAAATGGCTATAAGCTTCATGTTGCTAGCTACAGTCTAAATGATAGTAAGGCCAAGGAACCTATTCTTTTAGTTCATGGCCTGACCTATTCATCTCATGAGTTTGATGTTAACTATAAGGATTATAGCTTAGCACGTTTCCTTGCCAAGAAAGGCTTCGAAGTATGGACCTTTGATGTAACGGGCTATGGCAGTTCACAGCCTGTAGAGGACGGCTTTATGCCTGATTCAAATTATGCTGCTGATGATATTGCTGCAGTAGTAAAAGCAGTTTTAGCTAAACATAATCTTAAGAATATGTCTGTAATGGGCTGGAGCTGGGGCACTGTAACTAGCGGCCGCTTTGCAGCGAAATATCCGGAGCTGGCTAAAAAAGTTGTGTTGTATGCTCCCATTGTAGCCGGTCTTGGACAGTATGACATAAATAAACCCTTTAATCATAATACTTGGGAGCATGCTGCAGGCGATTTCCAGCTCAATAAAAAAGGTGAGATTGATTTCGATATCACTGAGCCTAGCGTAGTAGATGCTTTCCAATCTAACTCTTGGCGCTATGACAAGGAAAGCAGCCCCAATGGTGGCCGCAGAGACCTTTGCGTGGATGCTAGTAAGAGACTGATTCCTACTGCCAGCATTAAGGCTCCTGTTCTCATCATCGCAGGAACCTTGGATCCCTATATGACCACTGATTTGTGCCGTGAAGCTTATGCTACTTTGAAGAATAAGGAATCTAAGCTTGTGCTTATCGATGGTGCTGCGCATGCTATGATGATGGAAAAACCCTATTATAAAGCATTCAGAAATAATGTATTAGAGTTCTTAAAAAAATAAAATGCTATTGCTACTAAGCTTATAGCTTTGCATGGACCACATTCTAGCAAAAAAAGAGCAGGGCACAGGGCTCTGCTCTTTTTCCTTGCGTAGCATTATAGCAATTTGAATACGGTGTTAACATTTACGGAGATGGTGATGTTTTTAGCTTCAATTTCGGTGGTGACGCCGCTATCAGCGGTGGCCATTTTGTTAAGCATGGATCTAGCAGTGCTGTGTTCCACTTGATTGACGGTGGAAAAGCTGGCGCTGAGGAGTGTTCCTAAAGTGCGACCACCAGCGTTTGCTACTACAGCAGCTTGCTGGCGTGCATTTTCTACGGCCTTGGCTAAAAGCATGCTGCGATACAGGTTTTTGTCGCTTAGGGTGTAGGTAATACCATTAATGTTGTTTACGCCATTTGCTGTAATTTTATCGATAACGTTGCCAAGTTTTTTTAACTCACGAACAGTGATACGCAAGCTGGTTTCGGCCTTGTAGCCAGTAACCTTACCCTTGTTATCATAAGTGGAATGGGTATTGTAGCTCATGTTGACAATGTCTTCGCCAACTATGTTGAGGCCAAGCAGGCTGTGACGCACGTCGCTTATCACTTGAGCAGCGTTAGCAGTGGCCTGAGCTGCCGTGGCACCTTTGCCAACAATATTACAGCGCAGATAGGCTAAATCGGGAGCGACCTCCATGCTGGCTCCGGCGTTGACTGTGATACAGTTTTCGTTAGGGGAAGCAGCCAGAGCAGGGAGAGAGTAAAATGTGGTAACATACAATGCAAATACTGTCAAAATTAGAAGATTTAGGGGTGAGTAGATTTTGCGGTAATACATAAAAAACCTCCTTGTTTATTAGCTTTTATTATAGCACAGGTTGGAGTGTGATAGGTACAAACAGAGCTGATTTCGTGTTATAATTAAGGCAAGAAGTAATCTTCGCACCAGCTAGCGTGCCCAGGTTTTAAACACGAGGGGGTCATAAAATGAAAAAAATCGTATTTATTGTTGGTTCTTTACGCAAAAAATCATTCAATGGTATTTTGGCTGAAATTGCTGCAGCTGCTTTAAAAGGAAAAGCTGAAGTTGCCTATGTTCACCCGGATGAAGTGCCGTTTTTGAATCAGGATATTGAATTCCCGCCTCCGGAAGCTGTTGTAAAGGTTAGAAGCGTTATCCAAGAAGCTGATGCTGTGTGGATTTTTTCACCGGAATATAACTACAACATTCCTGGTGCCGAAAAGAATCTTTTGGATTGGCTTAGCCGTCCCTTAGTGGCTAACGACCCTGAGAGAATGACTGCGGTTGTGGGCAAAAAGGTTACTATTTGCGGTGTTGGTGGTAAAAACATGACAGCTACAGTGCGTGAACGTCTTGTTGATATGCTTACGTTTATGCGGATGGAGCTTGTGGGCGGTGCAGGTAAGGGTTTTGCTCTGCCTCCTTCTGCCTTTGCTTCGGGAGAATGGGAACCGGAGCAGGAGGTTGTTGACGCTATTAACCAACAGGCCACTGAGCTGTTGGCGGCTTTAGAATGATTCGTTACTGAAAGATAATTTTTAATAAAAAGAGGAGTTTCATGCCTTTTGAATTTACTATACTTAATACGATACAAGAGCTTCGCACTCCTGCATTGGATCAATTTGTTTTATTCATCACAAGCTTAGCAAATTATGTATGGTATGTTTTAATCCTAGGATTGCTTTTGCATAAGCCTACCCGCAAATTAGGCATTGTATTGGCTATTGCCATGACTTTGCAGTACTTAATTAATGGCGGAATATTAAAGCATCTATTTGCACGGGTGCGGCCATGTAACGTGAATACCACTATTGAGCTTTTGATAAAGCGGCCAAAAGGTTTTTCCTTTCCTTCAGGGCATAGTGCTGCTGCTTTTTGCGCAGTAGGAGTACTTTATGGAGCTAAGATGAAGAAACTGTTATGGACAGCTTTTGTTTTGGCTTGTCTTATAGCATTTTCCCGCTTATATTTATATGTGCATTTTCCTACAGATGTTCTGGCAGGCGCACTTTGTGGATTTTTAATTGGCTATGGTGTTTGGAGAGTATTTGATTTGAAATATAGGGATAAGTGAGTTTAGAGAGGTTTAATGTGAAGATAAGAAAAGCAAGAAGAGCTGAAGCTGAAATCTGTTACAGCTTTATCAATGATGCCAGGGAATATCATGCGCAGCTTGGTTTTGTCCAGTGGCATGAGGGTTATCCAGTATTACAGACAATAATTGATGATGTTAATGCTGGGATAGGTTATGCTTTTATTGATGATAATGATAAGCTAGTTGGCTATTTCTGTTTTATCGTGGGAGATGAGCCGGCGTATAAGGTTATTGATGGTGCTTGGCTTAATGATAACCCATATGCAGTTGTCCATAGGATGGCTTTTAGTAAAGGTGCCCGGAGCAGGGGATTATCTAGCAAAGCAATTAACTTAATAAAAGAACTAGCTATTTCTTTTGGAATCAAGACTATTAGAGTTGATACTCAGGAAGAGAATAAAGTTATGCAGCATATTCTGGATAAAGAAGGCTTTAAGCATTGTGGGTATGTCCATTTTGATGGTGGGCCCAAGCTTGCCTATGAATGGGATGCTTCCATATAGTTTTATTTAATGAGTAAAAATCATTAGCCATGAAATATGGCTATTTGCTCACTGCCGAGGTTTTTGATAGTGGCATAGATATTTGTCAGAGGTTAGGGTAAGTTGGTGGAAGTGGTTTAGTAGTATATTATGTTATAATATCGAATAGCTAGCATGTCCAAATACAGGAAATGAAGGAGATACCATGAATAATGAGTTGAAAACAATTGAAGATAATATTGTTAAAGCTTTAGATGCTTTGCAAAAATTTACGGCAACTCCCGGATACGGGGTAACAAGGTTACCTTATACCGAAGAGGCGCGGGCTGCTTGTGCCTATCTTAAGGAGCGTATGGAAGCAGTGGGCCTTGCTGTGCGTCTGGATAATTCGGGTGCTGTAATAGGCAGATTGGAAGGCAAAAGTCCATCTACCATTATGATTGGCTCTCATTTTGATTCTGTAAAGCATGGTGGTGCCTACGATGGCATTGCCGGCGTTGTATGTGCTATTGAGGTGGCTCGTTTATTGAAGGAATCAGGCAAAGAGCTTGGCTGCTCCTTAGAGGTTATCGCTACTAATGATGAGGAAGGAGCTCGGTTCAACGCAGGGCTTTTCACTGGCAAGGTTCTCTTGGGTCAGTTAACTAGCGAGGATATCAAGGGGCAGGTCGATGCTGAGGGGATAAGTGTTTATCAAGCAATGGCTGCTTATGGCTTAAAGCCGGAGGAAATTGCCCAGCACAAACGTGCTGACATTAAAGCCTTTATCGAAATTCATATTGAGCAGGGCCCGGTTTTGGAGGCAAAAAACAAGGAAATAGGCATCGTGGATGTGATTGTTGGCATCAAGCGAGCCCGCATCACGATTAAGGGCAGGGCGGACCACGCCGGTACCATGCCCATGCATATGCGCAAGGATGCCTTGGAGCAAGCAACGAAGGTAATCAGCAAGATAGGGGACAGGGCTAGGCTGTTTAGAAACTGCGTAGCTACCGTGGGATTTTTGCAGGTGGAGCCTAATGTAATGAATATTATTCCTAAAAATGTTACCTTTGTAGTTGATATTCGCGGTGTTGATGAAGAGACAATTATGACTCAGTATTATAGTTTGCTGGCTGATTTGGATAAAATGAGCCTTGAGTCAGGGCTGACCTACGAGGTGGAAAATCTTCTTTATGCCCAGCCCGTGCTGATGGATGCAGAGATTAAAGGTCATTTTGAAATGAGCTGTATTACTAGGGAGCTAGAATATATGCATCTTCCTAGCGGAGCAGGCCATGATGCCCAGATCTTTGGTGCTAAGCTGCCTGCGGCCATGCTTTTTGTACCCAGTGCCGGGGGAAGAAGTCATTGTCCAGAGGAAAAAAGCGATGCCGGAGATTTAGCCAAGGCTACTTTCGTAGCTTATGACGCAATTATAAACATGATTTAATTAGAAGGGGACTTATAATGCAGAAAAGTGTTTTGTTAATTAATGATATGGCTGGCTATGGTAAAGTTGCTTTATCGGCCATGATTCCTTTGCTTTCCCATATGCAATGTGAAATCTTTAATTTGCCTACGGCTTTAGTATCTAATACTCTGGATTATGGTAAATTTGATATTCTAGAAACCACTGATTATATGCGCAACAGCTTAAAGGTATGGGAGGAGCTGGGCTTTTGCTTTGATGCTGTTAGCACCGGCTTTTTGGTATCGGCTGAGCAGACACGTTTAGTGGCAAATTATTGTCATCAAGCAAAGTCCAAGGGTGCCTTGATTTTTGTGGACCCGATTATGGGTGATGATGGTCATCTGTATAATGGCGTGGGCGAGGAAACCATTAAATATATGCGCTCCATGTGCAGTGTTGCCGATGTAATTGTTCCCAATATGACCGAGGCAACTTTTTTGGCAGGCAAATATCAGGATAAGGCAAGCTTGACCGCGGCTGAGGCCAAGGATTTGCTCTATACTCTGCGTGAGATTGGCAGCGCCAACGTGATTGTTACCAGCGCCAAGGTGGATGGCCAGCATGCTACCTTGGTTTTAGAAAAAGCTTCTGAGAAAGTAAAATCTTTGCCCTATACCGAAATACCGGTGCGCTTCCCTGGTACAGGGGATATTTTCTCATCCGTCCTCATCGGCAAATACCTTAAGGGCATGAGTCTTATCGAGTCCACCCAAAAGGCTATGGACACCGTTGTAAAGCTAATCAGCCTCAATATTGGCAACAAGGATAAATATAAAGGTATTCCTTTGGAACAGTATTTGGAGGATTTATAAGAGCTGTGTGATCTTGATAATGAAGAAGCCAGAATAAAATGGTAGGCAGGACTGCATTAGTACTGACTTTAGACTAAAAATAAACCGCGAGCAGTGTGCAAGAGCACATTACTCGCGGTTTGCCGTTTGTTGGCCTTTGAGATTTAACGCACGAAGTGAGTACCAATCCAAGGCTCTTTGGCGGGTAAGCCATATTTTTCTTTGCCTAGGGCGATGGCGCGCATCAAAAAGGTCATGTTACGGGCTAAGGTACGCATGGTTTGCAGACCTTCGGCGTCCTGCAGTGCTTCACCGGGCTCACGACCGTGGATACTGTTCCAGTATTGGCTGGAGGCAATGGGCATACCGCTGATGGTAAAATACTTATTGAGCTCGTCAAAGGTGGCCGAGAGACCGCCGCGGCGTGCAGCTACTACGCTGGCACCAACCTTCATGGTCTTATCAATGGAGCCAGTGCTAAAGAAAAGTCTATCCAAGAAGGCAATCAAAGTAGCATTGGCAGAAGCATAATAAACAGGGCTGGCGATAACTAGGCCATCGCATGCAGCCAGCTTAGGTGCTGCTGCGTTAACCTCGTCATCAAAAACACAGTGACCTAATTTGGCGCATTGACGGCAAGCGATACAGCCACGAATAGCCTTGTTGCCAATATGCAAAATATCGGTTTCGATGCCTTCCTCTTGGAAAACCTTTACCATTTCTTCTAAAGCTACGGCAGTATTGCCCTTGGCATGGGGACTGCCATTAATCAGTAAAACCTTCATTTGTAAAACCTCCTCTGCATGTAGAAATGCTTTTACTGATAACATTATACTACTTGAAGTGCGCTTTAAGTCAAGCATTTGCAAGAGAATTATGGCTGGCACTTTAGCAAGAAGCAAGAAGGAAAATCTGGCAAAATAGTTTGGCTTACATTGTTCCTTCTCTCATTATGCTGTATAATATAATAGAAGATGTAGGAGGTGATATATCGTGTCCGAGCAAGATATTAAAGATTGTAATTTCCTTGTAATAGCAGCAGTAGAGGGGTATGCTCAAAAGCATGGCTTAATGGTTGCTGATGTAATCAAGTTGTTTAATCAGCACGATATTATCTCTGCAATTCGTTCTCAATACTCTGTATTGCATATGCTTGATCTAGATGAAGCTGAAGGTTTTGCTGAAGATTTGCTGAAGAGGGCTGCATCGTGAAAAAAATAATTGTGTATCATGGCACATCCTTTGATTTTGATGCTATTGATTTGACCAAGTCAAAGGATAGGCGAGATTTTGGTAAGGGTTTTTATACTACGACCATACAGTCTCAAGCTGAAGCCTGGGCTAAGAACATAGCACTACGAAATGGCATGAAAACATGCTTCGTTTATGTTTATGAGTTTACCTTCGACGATTCTCTAAAGCATAAGCATTTTGATGGCCTGAATGAAGAATGGCTTGAGTTTATAAAGAATAATAGGGCACTGGGTGGAATTCAACATGATTATGATGTAGTAACGGGCCCAGTTGCGGATGATAATACCATGCTCACTGTTAATCGTTACATGAATGGTACGTATACTGTTCAGGAAGCCTTGGACCGTTTGGCCTATTTTAAGGTAAATGACCAGCTTTGTTTAAATACTCCAAACGCATTAAGATTTATTAAGCTAGTGAGGAGGTACACAATTGACCAGTAAATATATATATAAGGGTATGGACCTAACCCTAGACATTTATGAAACAATTCGTAGGGTTGTGCAGGCTATAGCAGATAAAGAAAATATTCCCTTTGATGAAGCATATCTTTTGTTTTCAAAAAGCCATACTTATTGGTGCTTGCGAACGCCAGCAACCTTGATGTGGAGTGAGAGTGTGGAGTTTATTTTGGATGAGTTTTATAGGGAGCAAAACAGAGTTGCTTAGGGATAGGCTTTCATCACCATTTTTATCAAAAGTTGTAAAAAAGTTGTAATTCATAAAAAATACGGCTCAGATTACCCTGTTTATGGGCATCTGAGCCGTTTTATTTATATATTGCCGTAACATATAAATAGTATTTTATGCATTTTTAAAAACCTCCGTAAATATGGAAAAACTCTGTAAGACTACAAAGTGCTTTACAGATTGACTTAATCATCTCTAAACGTTTCTTAGCCCAGGCTATAGAAAATAAATGCCAAGAGCTATTATTGTATTCTGACCAAAATATGGATTGGATGCTTGAGCCCCAATTCATAAGAGAGTGGGCCAGCCTTATGGTTCATTGTATTAAATCGGGGATTACCATTCATATTATACATAATATCAAAAGGGATATAAATGAATTGATGGAGGCTGTTGCAAAGTGGACTCCTTTATATATGTCTGGTTGTATTAATCCCTATTATTCTAAAGGTTCATACCAAGCTAATGGCTTTACACATACCCTGTTTATAGCCCCCGGAGTTGCTGCTGTCGAGGGCTGGGGTGTGGTGAAAATGGAAGAATCCATAAACTATCATTATTATGAGGAAGAAAAGCAAATAGATAATGCTGTAAAATGCTTTAATAAAATGCTAGAGGATTGTAATCCCTTAATGAAGATTTCTTTAAAGGGATTTAACGAAGACTATAATAAAATTCTTTATGTAATTCAGGAGGCTGGTAATGCCAATAATGGTTTACCTGAAGCTGTAAAGGCAGTTAAAGAAAAGTATGGCAAGGATGCTAAGCTTGGTGATTATAGGGTGTTCAACTTGGAGAAAATACCTTTTAATAATACTAGAATTATTGTAGGCTCTGATTTTGTTTGCATAACGAAGCTAGATGCACCAGCTGTTACTTTTAATATTTATTACCCACCAATGTGCGAGGTACTGAGGAAATATGCAGAAATGGTTTTATATGAAATAGGAGCTGCGTTCTAGCATAGAAAATACATCTAAGTCCATAAAATGCCTTGATAGGGAAAAATTCAGTTTAAGCTATGTCTTTGCATTACCCACTAAAGCTAAAAGCTTAATTGTGGAGCTAAGCTATGACACTAGTTCAGCTACAGGGCAAGGCTATAGATATGTGTCAAAATACTATTTAGAGATAATCTAGGATGGGTAGGTGGATAAAATGGCAGACAAGATTTATGAAAGTAAAAATATTAAGTTTTGTAATGATGGTAAATATCGTTGGGTCTATGAATTGGATATGTTAAGTAACTCTGCTATTCTTAAGGAATGCTATAGGGTTTTCCTTATTATCTGTGCTATCGTAACGGTGATTGCATTTTTTATGAACTTGGGCAACGGCTTTTTTGAAGCTGTAACCGACGCTTTGACAATAGGAGCTATTGTTACGGGTATATCCATGGTTTTAGGACTGATTGCTTACCTTATAGTATCCTTTATGTATAGTGGCAAGTATTGTGTGCTTTTTGAGTTGGATGAAAAGGGCTTAATGCATGCACAGCAGGAGAAGCATGTTAAAAAAGCACATCTGATAGGTGCTATTACTGCTCTTACTGGTGCAGCAAGAGGTAACATTGGTGCCATCGGTACCGGTATTTTAGCTACAAGAACTGAAATGTATTCTAATTTTACTGGGATTAAGGTTATTGAGGTAGTACCGGAATCCAATCTGATTAGGCTGAACGCTACCTTAGACAGAAATCAGGTTTATGCAGAAAAGGAAGACTTGGCTTTTGTACTGCAATATATAGTTCAGCAATGCCCGCAGGCCAAGCTTAAGGGAGACTATAAGGCTTATCTTAAATAAAGCTGTGCAGGAATACGGTTTTAAATAGTATTTACATGGTTTAAGAGAGTGTAGACTAATATGATTTTTAAATCTTGTGGAAAAAAGGAGCGTAGCAATGAGTACAACTGTAAGCTATAAATGTCCAAGGTGTGGCGGTCCTTTAAAGTATGGAACTGGTAAGGCAGAGATTCAATGCGAATATTGTGATAGTATTTTTACCATAGAAGCTTTGCAGCAGGCGAATTAAGAGATAACGCAAAAATATTAAATGCCAACGAACAGGCTGTGATAACCAGAGCTATTAATAATATTCAGGCTAAGCATAATGTGCAAATTGGTGTTTATACATCAAGAAACGTTAAATCGGAGACTGGCAAAAGTGATATGGGCCCTGGGGCAAACTATATTCAGGATAAATATTATAGCAACAACAGCATTGTACTGGTGTTAAGCACTAGCGATCGCAAGTGGTATATTACTACCAAGGGTTCTATGATGAAGCTCTGTCCTGATGCTGGCGTAACCTATATTGAAAATAAAATGCTACCTTACTTAAAGGCTAATAAATACGCCAATGGCTTTTTGGAATATGTAAATGGTGTTAATTATATTTTGAATAATCCGGATAAGATAAAAAAGCTTGAGAAGGAAAAAAAGCAAAAGGCAGTAATGAATTACGGCCTGATTTATGCCGGAATTCTTTTAGTATATGCTTGGCGCAGTGCTAAGAAACGTGTTCAAAAGGCTAGGGACAATATGCGTAACGTTGAGTTTAGTACGGAGGCCTCTGACTATATGACGAACTGCTCTGTTTTGGCTAGAGAGGATGTTTATGTAGAGACGCAAAGGGTATTCGTTAAGCATGAAAAGGAATCTAGCTCCAGTAGCTCTGGATCCCATGGTGGGCATGGCGGTAGCTATTAAAGGTGCATCGTGAAAAAAAGTAGGAAATTTGAGCGGTATATTTGTGCCAAAATATATCTTATTATTAAAAAATAAAAACCGCGGGCAGTGTGCAAGGGCACATTACTCGCGGTTTGTTTTATGGTTGTTCTAAGAGTTTTAATGCTATATAATATAAACAAAATTGTACGGGAGGGGAAATGATTATGAAATTGGTAGTGCTTGTGGACAATAATACTTATATTGATCAGTATTATCTGGGGGAGCCGGCACTGAGCATATATATTGAAAACGCAGGCAAAAAATATCTATTCGATACTGGCTATAGCGATGTGTATGTGAAGAATGCTGCTGCTATGCAGCTGAGTTTGGATAACCTTGAGGCAGTAATCATTTCCCACGGGCATAACGACCACACGGGAGGATTGGCCTACTTTCCAAAGTCTAATACGAAACCGAAGTTGATTGCTCATCCTGGAATTATGGATGTTAAGAGAGCGGAAGGACTGGATATTTCCATTCCTGTATCTGAAGCGTTTTTGCAAGCAAGATTTACTCCTGTTTTTACCAAGGAGCCCCATTGGCTTGATGATAGCCTAGTATTTTTAGGTGAAATCCCCCGAACTAACACCTTCGAAAACAAGGAAGCTGTGGGCGAGCTTTGCTGCGAGAATTGTTGGCAGGGTGATTATGTGCTTGATGATTCGGCCTTGGCCTATGTGGCTCAGAATGGCATCTACATCATCACGGGCTGCTCCCATGCAGGAATATGCAATATTCTAGAATATGCCAAAAAGGTTACGGGCAAAAGCCTTGTGAAGGGTATCATCGGTGGTTTTCATCTTTTTAGCGGCTTTTCTGAGCAGGCTGTGCAAACCGTAGCGTATTTAAAAGCAAATGTGCAGGGAACTATATATCCCTGCCACTGTACCAACCTTGCGGCGAAGGTAGCCTTGTATGGCAGTTTGCAGTTAGAAGAGGTAGGGGTTGGTCTGCAAATCGAGTGGTGAGTGACTTTTCGCGATCAGTAACCTAGATGCTGCAAGAGGCCATCAAGACCTTCCATGATATCATCATAGGTAATATCAAAATCGCCCGTATACCAAGGGTCAGCGATGCTTTGGCCCTTGCGCTGGGTGTAATCTAAAAGGAGATGTACTTTGTTATCAACATCATCTCCCAAAAGACGCCTCATATTACGGATATTATTGTTGTCCATAACAAGCAGCAAATCATAATAGCGATAATCTCGATCAGTGACTTGTCGTGCTGTTTTACCAGCTACGCTGATACCCAGCTGCGCCAATTTGTGCTTCGTGCCATAATGTACAGGATTACCGATTTCCTCGCGGCTAGTGGCAGCGCTGGCGATTTCAAACTCACCAGCAAGGCCGCGCTTACGAACCATATCCTTTAATAGAAACTCGGCCATTGGCGACCTGCATATATTGCCGTGGCATATGAATAGTATTTTGTGCACGTTTTTCAACTCTCTTTACTGTTCTACCTGCTTGCTTTGCTTGCGCAGGCGGTAGCGGCGTTCTCCCTCAGAGAAGGCCCTTTTTTCTTCTTCGGTTTCACACATTAAACGGGGTACAGTGGTGGGGCGTCCCTTTTTGTCCAAGGCAATCATGGTGAAGTAAGCGGTAAGGGCACGTTTTTGTCCCTCTGTTTCCAGATCCTCTACGTCAACTGTTACGGCTACTTCCATGGAGCTTTGGCCCACATAAATTACTTGGCCGGTACAAATTAAAAGGTCACCGATGAAGATGGGCAAATGAAACTGTACTTCGTCGATTCTGGCTGTTACTACATTGGTACGGGAATAGCGACGTGCCGTGGCATAGGCACAGGAATCCATAATTTTAATGATTTCGCCGCCGTGAATGTTACCGGCAACATTGGCCTGATGGGGCATCATGACCTCGCTAATAACTATTTTACTTTCGGAAGATGCTTTTTGCTGCATAATATGCCTCCTTTGCATAGTACTATTATTTTACTAAAGTCCTGTTATTTTTTATTGAAGCGCTTTCTGTAGCGGTGGCACAATCTGTTTCTTTCTAGAAACGGCACCTGGTAGGATAATGGTGTCACTTTCTTGACTAAAGGCTTTTTGGGCAGTGGCTAAGGAGTCGTTTCCAAAGCAAAGTAGCTTGGTGGCAAAGCTGTCCAGATTTGTGAGCATCATAAAGTACATGTCAACGCCAAAGCTAGCTAGATTTTCCTGCATAAAGGGAACTAACTGCTTTTCTAGTGCTTCCAGCTGCTTAGGATTTGTTGAGTGAAGTTGGCCGATGCCAAGACGCTTAGCGCCAACAGTATAGACCTTGTAATCATAGTAGGCAAGCTCCTTGGGGCTGAGCGTGTCGTAGATGTTGCCGGCATCCAAAAGTTCATTTGTATAGGCCTGAAGGTTCTTTACCTTACTTAGCTTCATAAGCTTTTTAACAGCATATCTATCGTAAGCGGTGGTTGTGGGAGATTTGAGACCAATGGTATCGGAGCAGATAGCAGACAGGAGCAGTCCTGCTATGGGCCGGGAAATCTTTACCTTTTGAGCTTCAAATTCATAGAAAACGACGGAAGCCGTGGCGCCGATAGGCTTGGCAATATAGGTAATGGGATTAGCATTTTTGATATCGCCCATGGCATGGTGGTCCAACACGGCCAAAACCTTTGCATTAGGCATGCCGGCGATGGATTGGCTGTACATGCTATGGTCAACTAGGATGAACTGTTTGCCTTCGGCATTATCCATACCCTGGGGCACGGGTACACCAAATTTTTGCAAAGCGTAGCTTGTTTCTGCATTGAGCTTACCGGAGAGCACGGCCTTGGCATCATAATTGAGTGCTTGCAGCAGACTGGCATAGGCAATGGAGGAGCAGACTGTATCTGCGTCGGGTTCTTTGTGCCCTATAACATAAATAGGTTCATTAGCATTGTAGTCGGTTTCTGCACTTATGTAATAGTACGCATTATGTGCAGCTTGTACTGTGGGTAGGGGTGCGCAAAGCATGAGCCCGGCAACAGTAAGCATCCAAAGGTATTTGAAGATTGGCTTTAGCATGTAAACGCCTCCTTAAAAGTGTTGTTTTGGCTGTTTAATAAAAGTCGTGTTTATAATTAAGAGATTGAAACAGATAAAAGAGGTAATCCACTACTGTAAATCCATTATATCACAAGTTGTGCCATGGTGTGTATAAACAGAACTGCATTCGTGTTATAATAGAGATAACAAGAAGTATGATTGGTGTAAATGGAGGAAGTTTAATGATGAGAGAGCTACATATTGGTGACATAGTACAGCATTTTAAGCGGGAAACTATAGAAAATCCGGCAACGGAGTATCTTTACCGAATTATTGCTTTTGCCCACCATAGTGAAACTGATGAGATGCTTGTGGTGTACGAGGCGCTTTACCCACCCTTCAAGACCTGTGCCAGACCCTATGATATGTTTATGAGCGAGGTCGATAGGAAAAAGTACCCTAAGATCAAACAAAAGTATCGGTTTGAGGTAATGCAATCTATCACATTAGGGAGATGACTATTTGCATTCGAAGTAGGAAATAAAGGTGAGGACAAGTGTATTTAAAGCAAATTATCAGTGAAGCTGAAAAATGGATAGCTGCATACTCTAGCTCATTTCACAACGAAGATAAGGAGGCCATGTGGGGTATACGCCTTAAGGAAGCGCATATTGGCTTTGTGCGTCGTAACTGTAAGGAGTTGGCCCAATGGCTAAAGCTCAATGAGCACGATGTTTTGCTTGCTGAGCTGATAGGGCTTTTACATGATGTGGGCAGGTTTCGCCAGTGGAGCGTGTACCGCACCTTTAGAGATAACCTAAGCGAGGATCATGCTGAGCTGGGGCTGAAGGTGATTCAGGAGCAGGCACTGTATAAGGAGCTGGATAGTGAGGACAGGAGTATTTTGTTGTTCGCTATCAGCAATCACAATAAAAAGTTTATAGCTCAGGCTCCCAGTGAGCGCCATCTGCTATTTGCAAAGATTATTCGTGACGCCGATAAGCTAGACATTTACAGAGTTAATATTGAGTATGTGTGCGTGCCTCCGGAAGGAGTATTCACACCTGTATGTAAAGAAAATTTCCTTAAGGCAGAACAGATTAATGGCGGTGACATGCAGACTGTTGACGACCGTAAGCTGCTTTATCTTGTTTGGGTATATGATTTATATTATCCCTGGACTAAGAAAAAAATTGTAGAAAAGGGTTATTTGGATAGAGTTATCGCTACTTTGCCTCGTGATGTAGAGGTTGAACAAGCGGTAGAACGGCTAAAGAGTTTTATAAGCAGTGAGATAAAATGATAATGGAAAAGTGTTCTATAGAAGGTATTCCTGCAGTGCTATGGGGAGTGCCATCCGATAAAATTTATATTTACATACATGGCAAGCAGGGTTACGCGGCACCAATATAAATAGTAAACATGACAAAACCGCGAACAATGTGTAAAAACACACTGTCCGCGGCTTTTTTAACGCTCGTTTTAAATATAATACTCAATTACATAGAAGTAACAGCTTCTCCGTCCTTTTCCTCTAAGCCCTTCAAACGGTAGCTAGCAAACATAGAGCCGGATACATTGTGCCATACGCTGAACACTGCACCGGGCAGACTAGCCAAAGGATTGGTCGCAAAGTTGACGGTTGCCAGAGCTACAGCAAGGCCGCTGTTTTGCATTGCCACCTCAATGGCAATGGAGGTTTCCTTAGGGTAGTTCACCTTCATCACCTTAGCCATAAACAGACCCATAGCAAGGCCAATGCTGTTGTGCAGCACCACTAAAACCATAACGATCAGACCGCAGCTAGATAGTTTGCTGGCACTTACAGCCACAATGCCGTCGATAATCATCACGATGGCCACTATGGAGACGATGGGCAGCACACTGCCCAGCTTCACGATGGTATCGTGGAACAGGCTATTTAAAATAATACCGGCGAGAACGGGCAGTAGCACGATTTTTACCACGCTCATGACCATAGCCCAAAAGCTTACTTCAACCCAGGTGCCTGCCAAAATGTACACCAAAAAAGGCGTTACAATGGGCGCAATCAGAGTAGAAGTGATGGTCATGCCCACGGACAGGGGCACATCACCCTTGGCAATATAGGCGATAACGTTGCTGGCGGTGCCGCCAGGGCAGCAGCCTACTAAAATCACGCCTAAGGCCAAATCCGCTTCCAGATTAAATACTACAGCCAAAAGATAGGCCGCAAAGGGCATGATGGTGTACTGCAATACGCAGCCTGAAAAGATTTCTTTAGGTCGAGAAAAGACGATTTGGAAGTCCTCCTGCTTAATGGTGAGGCCCATGCCAAACATAGCCGTACCTAAGAAAAGTGCCGTGTACTGGGGAATCCACTTAAAGCCCTCCGGTTGTACAAAGGCAATAGCGCTGGTAACTACAATAATCACCGCAAAATACCTGGACAGGAAGGCACTCACCTGGCTCAAAAAGGCCAATACACCGGTTACTTTTTTCATATTCAATTTCCTCCTTACATGCATGCTATCCTTAGCGATAGTCACGCTGCTTGCCGCTTAGGGCACGGGATAACTTACCCCGCCTAATTTTACCACAACTTTCTCAAAAAAGAAAGAAGCGGTCTAGCTGTTTCTGTTTTTAGATAAAGATAAACTGCACCAATAGCATGTAGGCGATGGTACCTCCTGCGATGGTCAAGAGCAAATTCTTCAGGACTAGCTGTAATATGATTGTGAAAGCCACAGCTATGGTCTCAGGTAAGCCGTGGGTAGGGCCAAAGAGACTTGTGTCCTTTAGGGAATAAACTACCAAAAGCCCCATGACAGCACTGGGCAAGAACTTGCCGAGAAAGGCTATTAGAGGAGGAGTTTTCTTGTTAGAGGGAAAAAGGATAAAGGGCAAAAAGCGGGTGGTCATGGTCCCCAAAACCACCACTGCAATGGTTATAAGCTGCTCTGTAAAGCTCATTCGTTAATCCCTCCCTTGTAATAGGCTGTGATAAAGATGACCAGCATCAATAGCATGGCTACGGGCACAAAAATTTTCGGTCCCAGTACAAAAAGGCAGACCGAAGGCAGGATAATACCGATGATAGCAGGCAGATGGCTGTCGCTGTTTTGCCATTGGCTCACAAATATGGCCACGAAAAGGGCTACGAGAGCAAAATCCAGTCCTTTGGTATTAATGTTAATGCTGCTGCCTAAAATGCCGCCCAAGGTAGCTCCCATTACCCAATAGATTTGGTTAAGCAAGGTGACGAAGGTCATGAACCAGCCTTTGTCCACGCCATCGGGTGCGGAGGTACTCACATTAATGGCAAAGGATTCATCGCACATACCAAAGATGAGGTAAACCTTTTTCCAACCAGTGCCGGAAAATTTTTCCAGCATGGAGAGCCCATAAAAAAGATGACGGGAGTTGACCATGAGGGTTACAAGATAGCAGTACAGGGGATTGAAGGTGCCTAGGAGCATGCCCACCAGTACAAATTCCATGGAGCCCGCGAAGACTAGCATACTGGTAAAGAAGGGATACCAGGGGCTGAAGCCTTTGCTGCAGATATAGAAGCCGTAGGATAGACCTAAGAACAAAAAAGCTGCGCAAATGGGCAGGGTGAGGGGAAAGGCAGCCAAGAAGGCTGCTTTATATTTTTGCATAATTAATAAATTCCTTTACTTTTTTGGGAGTGTGATTTTCTGGATATTCGCCATCTTTTGTGTAAATCCTGCCTAGTGAATATAGCATCAGATGAAAAAATTAAGTGGACAATAATAAACCAGAGTCATCCCAACTCTGGTTTGTCAATTTCCTAGTGCTAAAAACCGAGCTATAGAAAGCTACACCCATGTTAGGGTTTTGTAATGTATATATGACTTTTTTAGGAGGACATTGGGCGTTAAGAAAGGTTTTCTGTATATACAAAATAAGATATTGACGTTTTTTGGTTAATGGTGATATACTGACCATGTATTTTAACCTAAAGTCTTGCGTGGCTGGACAGGTTATGCTTGCAGGATAAAACTCTTGCTTTGGGAAGGAGTTAAGAAGATGCAAAGAAAGTTTTTGTTTAAATGTGCAGCAGTTGCTCTGGCTTTAGGCCTTTTGGTGGGCGGCTGTGGTAGCAGTAAAAAGGATGGCAATGTAATTAAGATTGGCGCTTTGGCGGAAAGCACGGGCAGCAATGACTCCTACGGCACAGCTATTTTGAATGGTATGCGCTTGGCTGTGAAGGAGATTAACGAGAAGGGTGTACTGGGCAAAAAGCTGGAGCTGGTTGCCGTGGATACTAAATATTCTGC
>JBJDXD010000005.1:0-4044 GCA_051866495.1 Phascolarctobacterium sp.
TGATGATTACTTATTACGAATTTCACTATTGTAAACAGCTCGCTAAACTACAATTGAACTCTTTTTAAGGAGTTGATGATGATGAATAATATGACCATTTGTAATTACATAGTGGGTGTTGTGGGTGTTGTGCTGGGCGCTCTTATTATGAGTGCTGCTGCGGTGTTCCCTATGCAGTTTACGGAAAACGGCCCTGGGCCAGGGTTCTGGCCCTTTAGCCTGGGCTGTGCCTTGGCGGTGGCTGCGGTGGTGCTGCTAGCCTTTACCTTTACTAAGCGTGCCGACTTTTCCGGTCAAAAGGTCAATTTAAACACTCCTGCCAACAAACGTGTCTATATTATGATGGGATTAGTGGTAGCTTTCTGCGTGTTAATCAATTTGCTAGGCTTCTATCCTGCGGCGGCAGTGTTGATTGTGGCCACCATGAAGCTTATGGACTACCACAATAAGAAGGGAATTTTGTTGACCACGGTGTTAACCTTGGCCTTTATCTATTTAGTATTTGGCGTACTGCTGCACACCAAGATGCCGCAGTCCATATTCTTATCCTAGGAGGTTGCGGCTATGGCAGATATTATTAGTGCCTTAAACATGATCATGGTGCCCTTGAATCTGCTGGGTCTAGTGATGGGCGTTTTGGTTGGTATTGCCTTCGGCTGCATGCCGGGCCTGAGCGTTAATATGGGCTTGGCCTTGCTCTTCCCCTTGGCCTTTACCTTCCACGGTATCGGCGGCATCCTGATGCTTTTGGGCATTTACTGCGGCGCCATTTACGGCGGCAGTATCAGTGCTATTTTATTAAAAACTCCAGGCACCCCGGCCTCTGTTGCGACTACTCTTGATGGCTATCCCATGGCTACCCAGCTGCGCCAACCGGGCCGTGCTTTGGGCTTATCCACCATGGCCAGCACCTTTGGTGGCGTTTTTAGTACGGTTTGTCTCATTTTGCTAGCGCCTCAGCTGGCTAAGGTAGCTCTGCAATTTTCCAAGCCGGAATATTTTGCTTTGGCCATTTTTGGTCTGAGTATCATTACCAGCGTCTCCAGCGGCAGTGTGGTGAAGGGCATCATGGGAGGCCTTATCGGTCTCTTTTTGGCTACCGTAGGCATTGATGCCATGACCGGCACCATTCGCTTTACCTTGGATACTACTTATCTACTGGGCGGTGTGTCCTTCATTCCAATTTTGATTGGCGTTTTTGCCTTTGCCCAGGTGTTGGGTAGCATTGAAGAATATTATCACAACGAGCGTAGAGAGCAGCATATGGTTATCGATAGGGTATTGCCCTCTATGACAGATATTAAGCGTGTGTTTATGACACTGCTGCGCTCCTCCTTTATCGGTACCTTTATTGGCTGCGTGCCCGGTACCGGTGGTGATATTGCTTCCTTTGTTTCCTATGACCAGGCCAAGCGCTGGTCCAAGCATGGTAGCAATTTCGGTAATGGCGAACCTGAGGGTATTTGTGCATCCGAAGCGGGCAATAATGCTGTTTCCGGCGGTGCCTTTATTCCGGTGCTGACTTTGGGCATTCCTGGTGACGGTGCTACCGCCATTATGATGGGTGCTCTCATGGTGCAGGGCCTCCAGCCAGGTCCCTTGCTCTTCGTAGAAAAGGCTCCCGATGTCTACGCAATTTTTATTGGTCTACTTTTGGCAAACTTGATCATGGGTATTATGGGCTTTAGTCTTATTCGTCTCTTTACTAAGGTTGTAAATGTACCCATTCATATTCTTTTGCCCATTATCGTGATGATGACCTTTGTGGGCACTTATTCCTACAATAATTCCCTTAACGATGTGTATTTGATGGTTATCAGCGGCTTTTTGGGGTATTTCTTGAATAAATTAGGCTTCTCCATGTCGGCCATTATCATCGGTATTATTTTAGGTGGGATGGCAGAGCAAAATTTCGTAGGCTCCTTGATTATGAGTGACGGCAACTTCAATATCTTCTATACCCGTCCTCTGTGCCTGTTCTTCTTGGTGGCAGCGGTGCTGTCCCTGCTTTCACCCTTGCTTGGCAAAGTATTGAGAAAGGCTTAAACAGTTTTTAGCATATTTTAAGAAAAGCATCATGCCTTTTGAGCATGAACTCATCCCATACTATAAGTATTAGACATAACAAAAATATCAAACTATAATTTAGGTATGTAGAGCGCAAGCTTTGCATACCTTAATTTTTTTGACGTCAAAGGGTATCTGTGCCAATTATTTAAAATTAAAAAACAATCTATTTTGCATTCTATTTGGAGGGATTTTTTATGAACAGACGCAGCTTTTTAAAAACCAGTGGTATTTCTATAGCAGGCTTGGCTGAAAAAGGAAGGCTTTTAAGGATTAAGGAGGGTTGCAGAAAATGAAAAAATTATTCTTTGTTTTTGGTCTTATCCTAGCCTTTTTTACTACAGCTTGCGGAGCAGCACCTGCTGCTCCTGCTCCCAAGGCTGAGCCTGCCAAAACCAGCGCAAGTGCCAATGTCAAAAAAGTGCGCATTACCATAGACGGACGCAGTGGCGTGCTAAATCTTTATGATACACCTGTGAGTAACACACTTTATAATCAATTACCCTTGACTCTGAGCTTTAGCGATTTCAATAGCACAGAAAAGATCGCAACACCGCCCAAGGCAATTCATGATGGCTATAAGCCTGAAGGGCATGCTCCTCAAGCAGGAGATTTATGCTTATATGCTCCTTGGGGCAATCTGTGCTTCTTCTACCGTGATTATAAGCATAGTGGAGATTTGTTCTCCTTGGGACGCTTGGAGTCTGGCTTGGATTTTCTCGCTAGCCAGAAGGGCGATTTTAATATGACTTTGGAAAAACTATAATTTTAAGATACTAAGCAGCAAAATAGGTGTGAATATACATATAAATGAAGGAGGTATTAATCTATGAACAGACGTGAATTTCTCAAGGTTGCTTCGGCAGGCTTTGGCACGTTATTGGTGAGCGGTTTGGGATTTTCTCTGCTAACAAAGCCTAACGAAGGTACTACTACTGCAGCTGCAGCGCCAGTAAATGCTGCTCCTGCTGCTGGTGGGAAACAAAATATAGTAGTAATAACTGGTAGCCCTCATCGCAATGGTACCTCTGCTCTTTTGGCAGATAAATTTATTGAGGGCGCTCAACGTAAGGGACATAATGTTTATCGCTTTAACTCAGCCTTTGAGAATATAAATCCCTGTCAAGGCTGCAACGCCTGCCATCGCAACGGTCCCTGTGTGCACAAGGATGCCATTGAACAAAAGCTGATGCCGGAGCTACTCAAGGCCGATGTCATCGTCTTGATTACACCGCTTTATTATTATGCTATGTCTGCCCAGTTGAAGACTGTGGTAGATCGCTTCTACTCCCATCTGCGCAGCTTCGATGGTAAAAAGACCTTGCTTATGGCCACTGCCTATAACAGCGCTGGCTGGACCTTTGAGGCGCTGGTGGATCATTACCAGAGCTTGGCAGGCTATATGAAATGGCAGGATATGGGCATGGTGCTGGGCTATGTCTGTGGCAGCCGTGGCAATATCGAGCGCAGCGAATTCCCTGAGCAGGCCTTTAAATTGGGCCAAAGCATTTGATAGGAGGCGAAGGTAATGAAAATAGTCGTTTTAACAGGCAGTCCTCATGCTAACGGCACCACTTCTGTTTTAGCGGAGCAGTTTATTAAGGGTGCACAGGCCAAGGGCCATGATGTGTATCGCTTTGATGCTGCCTTTAAGAATATTCATCCTTGCTTAGGCTGTGATGCCTGCGGTATGAATGGACCCTGTGTGCACAAGGATGATATTGAGCGGGAGCTAATTACCAGACTAATGGAGACCGATTTGGTTGCTCTCATCAGCCCTGTATACTATTCTCATGTATCCGCTCAGCTGAAGACCTTGATTGATCGTTTTTATTCCCGCACCGGGCACATCAGCGATAAAAAATCCGTGATACTTGTGGCTGCTGGTTCTGATACACCCAATACTCTGCGCAGCGTACAAAAATATTACCAAACTCTGTCCAGCTATATGCGTTGGCAAAGCCAGGGGGCAGTTTG
>JBJDXD010000006.1:0-22841 GCA_051866495.1 Phascolarctobacterium sp.
ATGATTACTTATTACGAATTTCAATATTATAATGAGCTCGCCAAACTACAATTTACTAAACTAAATAGCAGGAGAAATAGGCTTTCTTATGGAATACTAAAATGTTAAGTCAGTTTTTGAAGGTGTGATATAGATATGTATGAGCTCGTAAAGGAGGGAAAGGAATGCTATTAGGCATAGATGTGGGCGGTACATTTACAGATGCAGTGCTGTTGGATAATGAGTGTGCTTGGCAAAAGGGTGTAGCTCAGGTACTCGCCCAAGCTAAGGTGCCAACAACCCATGAGGATGTACTGAAGTGCCTGCTGGCAGCTCTAGATGCAGTTCTGCCGCAGGTTGAGGCTGCTGCAAGCAAAATTGAGCGCGTTGTTATCTCTAGCACGATTGTGACCAATGCGTTGACAGAGCATAAGCTAGACCCAGTATTTTTGGCCGTGATAACTGGCCCAGGTATGAATATTAAAGGGCATGTGCCCGTAACGCCCTATTATTTAACGGGCTATGTGGACCATCGTGGCAAAATTACAGCGCAAATTGATTGGACCAAGCATCGTGATTTGCTGAATAAAAAGGGTAGCGGCGTGTGCGCAGTGAGCGGTAAGTTTTCTGTGCGCGACCCACAGCTGGAATTCCAAGCAGAGCACGAGTTTACCAAATGTGGCTATAAAAAGGTGTTTTTAGGGAGCGAGCTGTCCGGAGAGCTAAATTTTGTGCGACGCACTAATTCTGCGTATTTTGCGGCGCAGGTTTATACCTTGTTCCAAAAGTTTAGCCAGCGCATTACCCGCGCCCTTGCGGAGCGCGGGATAAATGCGCCGGTGCATATTTTGAAGGCCGACGGCGGCACGCTGCCCCTTGAGGCTGCTATAGAGCAGCCCGTGGAGGCAGTGTTCACTGGCCCGGCGGCCTCGGTGCTGGGCATCGAAGCTTTGGCAGCTCCCCATGTGAATAGCATTTCTTTAGACGTGGGTGGCACGACCACGGATATCGCCTTTTGGGAGCAGGGACTGCCCCTGATGGCGAAGCGTGGCGCCTCCATTAATGGTTATCCTACAGCGGTGCGCTCCTTCTATATGCGTAGCATTGGCATCGGCGGCGACAGCCGCATCCACAAGCTGCCGGACGGCAGCTTTCGGGTAGGCCCGGAGCGCGAGGGACCTGCTGCCGCCGTGGGCGGCAGCGTGGCAACCCTGAGCGATGCGCTTATTGTTGCCGGCTATGTTAGCTTTGGTGATGGCCAGCGTGCTTTGGATGCTGTAGCAGCCCTTGGTGGCGAGCCAAAGTTCACTGCGCAAAAAATTGTTGCCAGCGCCTGCACTGCGATTCAAAGCACCATTCAAGAGATGCTTGAGGAATGGGCTAAGCAGCCCGTTTATACTGTGGACGATGTAATTAAGGGCACGGAGTTCGTGCCCGCTCAGCTTATCGGCGTGGGCGGTGGTGCGCCCGGCCTTATCAAGGCCTTAGGCGAGGTCATGCAGCTGCCCGTGGATATTCCCTTAGGTGCCATGGTCGCCAACGCCGTTGGCGCTGCGGTAGCGCGTCCAACCCTAAGCGCAGGCCTGAGAGCGGATACCACCGATGGCTATTATATTATTCCCGAAAGCGGACGGCGAGAGAAGCTGCCCCGTGGCTTTAGCAAAGCCAAAGCTCAGGAGCTGCTCACCAGCTGGCTGCGCCAGCAGACTGCGGCGTGGCAGCTGCCGGACCAAGAAACCGAGCTCATTATCTACGAGCATTTTAATACAGTGCATGGTTATTACGACACAGGTGATATTTATAGCCTGCGCATGCAGCTTAAGCCAGGCATTATCTACAAGGTACAGGGCAAGGAGGTGGACTTCTGATGGCAAAAAACACATTGGGCTTAGTTTTTTTCCCTGCTTTTGACTGGATGATTTCACCGGGCCACCCTGAACGTCAGGAGCGCCTTTTATATACTCGTGACCAGCTTGAAGAGGAAGGCTTATTCGACTGCGAGGAAATTCGCGAGTACCGACCCCGCTTGGCTGAGATCAATGATTTACAAAGAGCTCATGTGGGCGTGCCCAGTATTTCCCGGGTAATAACACCTGCCCATTTAACCTCTGCCGGTGGCTGCCTTGTTGCCGCCGATGCCGTTATGAAGGGCGAAGTCAAGCGAGCCTTTGCCCTAGTGCGTCCGCCAGGACATCATGCCATGCGTGTTGTTCACGGAATACGTGGATTTTGTACTGTTAATATTGAGGCAATAATGGTAGAATATTTAAGGAGCAAGTATGGTATTCGCAAAATTGCTGTGGTGGATACGGATGTGCATCACGGCGATGGCTCCCAGGATGTTTTTTACCATGACCCCAATACCCTCTATATTTCCTTCCATCAAGATGGAAGAACCCTGTATCCTGGCACTGGCTTTCCTGAAGAAGCAGGCAGTCCTGCGGCTTGGGGCACCAATATCAATTTACCACTGCTACCAGGTACGGGCGACGAAGGCTTGCATCGCTTATTTGATGGGCTGATTACCCATATTTTGGAGGATTTTCAACCGGAGCTTATTATCAACAGTGCCGGTCAGGATAATCATTTTAGTGACCCCTTGGCATCCATGCAGGTTACTGCATCGGGCTATGCTCTTTTGGCAGATAAGCTAAAGGCAGATATAGCTGTTTTAGAGGGCGGCTACTCCATTGAAAGCGCCTTACCCTATGTTAATACCGGTATCATTCTAGCCATGGCTGGCATGGATTATAGCAAGGTAGTTGAGCCGGATATGAGCCTTTTGCGTCGGCAGGACCCGCGCTGCAACCAGCGTGTGGATCAGCTGATTCAGCAGTCCGGCGAGCTCTATTTTAAACGGGAGGAAATGCAGCAGCGTTTGCTTGCCAAATGCAATGGGGTTTGGCAGCGTCGCAAGCATATCTATTATGATGAAGAGGGTATTCGCGAGGAGCAGGTAGAAACACTGCGTTACTGTGGCTATAAGGCCTGCGGTGGTTACTTTACCATTCAAACAGCGGCCGAGGGCACTCGCTTTGGCGACCAAAGCGCCTTCATTGTTTGCCTGCCTAGGGGAATTTGTCCCCACTGTCGCAGCAAGGCCTATGATGAAGCCTTGCGCGAAAAAAAGGCCCATAAATGGCAGTATGTACTGGTGCAGGATATAGCAACAGGTGATATTGAAAATATTTAAGTGAAATGAGGATTCTACATGTTGAAGGAATTAGTTGTGGCCACCCATAATCAGGGCAAGGTGGAGGAGTTTAAAACACTGATGAAGGATCTGCCCATCGAGATAAAGTATTTGGCAGATTTTGAAAAAATAGATGAGCCCGTGGAAAATGGTCGTACCTTTGCGGCTAATGCCCGTTTAAAGGCTACCTATTATGCTAAAAAATTGGGCAAGCCCTGTATTGCCGATGATAGCGGCCTTGAGGTGCAGGCCTTGGATGGAGCCCCGGGTGTGCGCAGTGCCCGCTATGCCGGTGAAAAGGCTACGGATGAAGAAAATAACAATCTACTCTTGATGAACATGAAATTCCAAGTAAAGCGCACCTGCCGCTTCCGTTGCGCTTTGTGCGTGGCTCAGCCGGATGGCAAGGTTTTGCACGAGGTGGATGGCATTTGTGATGGTATGCTGCTACACAAACCCTTGGGTGAAGAAGGCTTTGGCTATGACCCACTTTTTTGGTCCACCGAGCTGCACAAGGGCATGGGCGAAGCCTCCATGCAGGAGAAAAATAAAATTAGCCACCGTGGCAAGGCGATTCGCAAATTGGTGGCTATCTGGAGCAAAAAGAAATGAAAATCGGTATTACCGGGGATACCCACAGCAGCATGCAGGCCATGCGCAAGCTGCTTAGTGTGACTCCACCAGTGGATTTGTGGCTGCACACAGGTGACCATGCGGAGGATGCGAATCTTTTGCATAATTTGACGGGTATCAACACAATTTCTGTACGCGGCAATTGTGATATTGTGGCTAACCAAGCCAAGGTGGATGAGTTTCTAGTCTTGGAAGATTTTAAGCTGTGGCTCACCCATGGGCATAGGTATATTCAGTGGAATACCAAGGCCGATTTGGGCTATTGGGCGAAGGAGCTGGACCAGGATATTGTTGTTTTTGGTCACACCCATGTGCCCCTGTGCGAGTATTATGGGGATGCTCTGCTTCTTAACCCTGGCAGTCCTTCCCGCCCCCGCGGTGGCGCTAAGCCCAGCTTTGCTGTGCTCACCCTGCAAAAGGGTGAAGTACCCCAGGTTGAGTTTTTCGAGCTTAAATAGAGCTGTTATAAGAGAGCTAGTTTTCGCCAGCTCTCTTTTTTATGCAAGAGATGAATTAATTTGCCATTTACCATGCAAGACATGTACGCCAATGGTGTACATGTCCATTGCAACCTGTAATTCACGCTAAAAAAATGTATTTTGCGCTCAGACTATTGTAAAAAAATAGTTCTATCTATATAATAAAGATAATAAGATTTTGCAGAACGCTCTGAATCGACCAATTTAAGATAGAAAATTTGTCTATAGTAATGACAAAAGGGAATAATTTGTAGGGGGAGGCTTATGAAACGCATATTACCTTATTTATTGGGGATCATGTTGGTTATAGTTGGTGTGATTTGTTTTTGGCATGTGCGCCCCCAGGGAATACAAGAGCAAAATAGAATCAAGGTAGGGCTCTTGCTTAATGGACCGGCGGATGATAAAAGCTGGGGACAGTCGCATTATGATGGGGTGCGGCTGGCAGCGAAGGAGCTGCAGCTGGAGCTTATGCTAGCTGAAAATGTAGCCGAAAACAAGGACAGTCGTAAAACCATTGACCACATGATTAAGCAGGGCTGCAAGGCTATTATTGCTACATCCTATGGGTATGGCGAGGTGATGAAGCAGGCAGCAAAGGACTATCCTGAGGTGAGCTTTTTGCACGCCACTGGCTTGGACTACAGCAAGAACCTGACCAGCTTTTTTGGCCGTATGTATCAAGTCCGTTATTTAAGTGGTATAGTAGCGGGGCTGCATTCTAAAAGCGGTGTTCTCGGTTATGTAGCCGCCATGGACATTCCTGAGGTAGTGCGCGGCATCAATGCCTTTACCTTGGGTGTGCGCAGTGTTGCACCTCAAGCTAAGGTATATGTAAAATATGTTAATAGCTGGAATGATGATAAATTGACTGCGCAAGCTACCCATGAGCTCATAAATAAATATTATCAAATTGATGTGTTAACAATGCATAGTAATTCTCTTGAGCCCCTCAAAATTGCAGAACGACGCAATATCGGTGGTATCGGCTATAACTATGATAATGCTAAGCTTTTCCCGCGTACATATTTAACTGCTGCTGTTTGGCATTGGGAAAATGTTTACCGTTCCATGCTTAGGGACTGCTTACAAGGTGGCTACACAGGTGGATATTATTGGTTTGGCATAGAAAAAAATGTGGCAGGGTTAGCACCCTTTACCCGCAATATTCATGCTGATACCCGTGAAGCGGTTACTGCGGCGAGAAGGCGCTTGGAAAAAGAGGCCTTTGATGTATTCTATGGCCCTGTATATGATAATAAAGGACAATTACGTGTTAAACAGGGTGAAAACCTTTCAGATGAGCAGCTTTTAAATGATTTCCGTTGGTATGTTGAAGGGGTGGTAGTGGATGAGTAGAAAACCTATCTTAATTATTTGTATAGCGTTGCTTATAGTGGCTTTGTTTTCAGTATTATTATTTGGCAATAACAAAGAGAGTAAACCAGCACAGGAAAGAGTTAAGGTTGGCTTTGTTATGACTGGTGGTACGGGTGAAACCGGCTACAATCAAATGCATTATGTGGGTATAAAAAAGGCTACGGATAAGCTGCGAGTGGACCTTTTGGTACGCGAAAATGCTTTGGAATTTAGTGGTGACTGCCCTAAAGCCGTAGAAAATTTTTCTAAGCAGGGTGTGAAGGCAGTTTTTTTGGGTAGCTACAATTATTACAAGGAGCTGCAGCCCCTTATTGATAATTATCCTCAGATTCAGTTCTATACCATTTCCTTTGATAGCAATAGACCCAATGTTAGCAGTTATTTTGTGCGCTATTATCAGGCACGTTATTTGGCTGGTCTAGTTGCGGGTAAGCAAAGCCCCAGCGGGCGCATTGGTTATGTGGCAGCCATGCCCAATCACGAAGTTAAGCGTGGTATCAACGCCTTTGCCCTAGGTGTGCGTGCGGCAAATCCCAATGCTAAGGTTTTTGTGCGCTGGACTGGCAAGTGGGATGATGCTGCCAAGGAAAAAGACAATGTTCGTCGTTTGGTGCAAAGGCAGAAGATTGATTTAGTTACCTATCATCAAAATCAACCTAACGTTGTGCAGGAGGCAGAGGCCTTGGGCATTCAGTCCATTGGCTATCATGCGCCCATGCAGGGAGCTTCGCCTAAGCATTTAACTGCCGTTGTGTGTAGCTGGGAAAAAACCTATGAATATCTGCTGCAGATGCTCTTGACTAAGCAGGATAATAAACGCAAGGAATATTGGGTTGGCTATCCTGAAGGGGCAGTGGCTCTCACCGAGTTTTCTCCCTGGGTGAAGGAGGAAACGAAAAAACTCGTGCAGGAAAAGGCTAAGCAGCTAGCAAATTATGATTATATTTTTACGGGCAACATTTACGATAATACCGGTAAAGAACGCTGCTCCGGCAAAATGAGTATTAGTGATCAACAGCTAGTGGAGAACATGAACTGGCTGGTAAAGGGTGTTGAGGTCTGTGAAGATTAGATTTCACAAGGAAAATAAAAAAACATATCTCGGTATCGGCGGCTTTTTGGCGCTGCTCCTTGTAGTGAGCTTGTTGTTGAATTGGCGCATGGAGGCCTTGCTCACAAACAATATTTGCTATGGGCTTAATATGGGCTCACGGGTTCAGGCGGAGCTAATGGAGGTTAAGCTTGATGCTGAGCTAAGCTCCTTGGAGAACAAGGCGGAGCATATTACCAACACCGGTGGTGACTGGCAAAGCAGTATCGCTTCAGGTGATATCAAATATGATCGCGATATTTTTGTGCGCGAGGGTATTCTAGATATTAGTGGTAAGGCACTTTATGGCGCTGATTTGCATTTAGATGCCTTTCCGGGCATTAGAGAATCACTGCGTGGCAATAAAGCAGTTTGCTATAATTCCTCTAGCGGTATGCTGTTCACTGTGCCTATTTTTAATGGCAAGAATGTGCAATATGTTCTTTATAGACGCATTGATAAAGGTGGCATAGACCAGTATTTTCATTTGCGTAATAATGTGCTATTAGGTGAAACGGCCTTGGTATCCCAGGATGGCGAGCTAATGTTTTCCGGTGTCTTTAATAATATTAAGCAAGCTTGGGTCGAGCCGGAAATGAAGCAGGTATATAGTGAGCTCTTGAATGATTTGCGAACGCAAAAATCCTCTGCTAAGGTGTTCACACTGCATGGAAAAACCATGTATGCCAGTGCCTCCGGCGTTTGGCAAGGTGGCTTTATTTTGGTTGGCTTAACAGCTCCGGAAAGTATTTATGTGGGCTTTAGTGATATCAGCAAGCTGCTTTTGAGTGTGTTTGCGTTACTGGCTTTGTTATTCTTAATTGGAATTTATTTTTTCCTGTTAGAGGAAGAGGAAAAGCATCATTTGGAGCAGCAGCGCACGGAAAGTATTTGGAATATGTCCTTGCACACGGTGCAGACTCTGGCTCAGGCTATCGACGCCAAGGATTCCTATACCAATGGCCATTCCTTGCGTGTTGCCAAGTATTCTGTAATGCTTGGAAAACGCTTGGGCTTTAGCGAAACAGATTTGGGGCGCCTGCAGTATGTAGCACTGTTGCACGATGTGGGCAAGATTGGTATTGCCGATAATATTTTGAACAAAAAGGGTAAGCTTACTGAGGAAGAATATGCCATCATCAAGTCCCATTCTAGCATCGGTGCCAAAATTTTAAGTAATATTAGCGAAATACCCGATGTTGCTACCGGTGCGAAATATCATCACGAGCGCTATGATGGTACTGGTTATCCTGCTGGGCTCAAGGGAGAGGATATCCCCTTGATTGCGAGGATTATTGCTGTAGCAGACTCCTATGATGCCATGACCTCGAAGCGCAGCTATCGTGATGCGTTGCCCCAGAAGGTGGTTCGCCATGAGATTGCTTGCGGATTGGGGAGCCAATTTGACCCGGTTATTGGCAAGCTTATGCTTGATATTATCGATGAAGATAAGGAATATACTCTTCAGGAGTTGGCGTTGACCTAATAGTTCTCGCTTATATATCTAGCTTTCTTCGCTTTGATTTGCTAGGGTTTTGGCGAATCCCTAAGAAGTGCAATATGTGAAACAATAATCTGACAAAAAAGTAAAATATGCTAAATCACTAAGATTTTACTTGCATTATCAGCGCACTTCATATACAATATAGTGTATACTAATCAATGCCTAATGGAGGGAAGTTTTATGACCATGACATTACGTGAAGAGGCCCTGAAATTACATTTAGACAATAATGGTAAAATTGCAGTTAGCTGCAAGGTGCCCATTGCCAACCGCCATGATTTGGCCTTGGCTTATACCCCCGGTGTTGCTGAACCCTGTAAAGATATTAAAGAAGATAAAGGCTTATCCTTTGAATATACCTGCCGTGGCAACATGGTAGCCATCATCAGCGATGGTACCCGTGTGCTGGGCTTGGGTGATATCGGTCCTGAGGCTGCTATTCCCGTTATGGAAGGCAAGGCAGCTCTCTTCAAAACCTTTGGCGATGTGGACGCAGTTCCCGTTTGCCTGGGTACCAAGGACCCCGATGAATTTATTCGCACTGTAAAAATCCTAGAGCCCAACTATGCTGGCATAAACCTGGAGGATATTTCCTCTCCCAAATGCTATGATATTGAAGACCGTCTGAAGGAAATTGCTGATATCCCCGTTTTCCATGATGACCAACATGGCACTGCTATTGCTTGCTGCAGCGCAGTAATTGGCGCTCTGCGTTATGTGAAAAAGGATTTCCGCACTGCTCGCTTTGTAGTTAATGGCTGCGGCGCTGCTGGCTCCGCTATCGGCCGCCTGCTGGTGAACATGGGCGCGCAAAACGTCATTATGGTTGATCGCTGGGGTATTCTCTATGACGGCATTGACCAAAAGCTGGATCGCATCCAAGCACAATTGGCTAAGACCACCAATAAGGAAGGCCTGCGTGGCACCTTGGTGGATGCTGCTAAGGGCGCTGATGTCTTGATCGGCGTATCTGCTCCCAACGTATTTACTAAAGAAATTATGCAAAGCATGGCTGAAAAGAATATTGTTTTTGCACTGGCTAACCCGGTTCCCGAAACCAGCTACGACGCTGCTAAGGAAGCAGGCGTAACCGTTGCCGGCACCGGTCGCAGTGATCGTCCGAACCAGGTCAACAACGTATCCGTATTCCCCGGCGTATTCCGCGGTGCAATCGATGTGCGCGCTAAGGCTATTACCGAGGAAATGAAGGTTGCAGCTGTTTTCGCCATTGCTGAATTGATTGATGAAAAGGATTTGCGCGAGGACTATGTTGTTCCCGACGCCTTCGATCCGCGTCTGGCTCCCGCTGTAGCAGCTGCTGTGGCTAAGGTTGCTATCGAAAGCGGTCTGGCACGCAAAATCGTGGACCCCGAAGAGGTAAAAGCTAACACTGCTAAACGCCTCGCTCGTTAAGGAGGAAAAGCATGAGAGAAATAAACGTTAGTGAAGTAACCAGCACTGTCGCCAAGCTGTGCATGGATTCCTGCTACTATCTGCCGGAGGCTGTGAAGGCGAAAATTCGCGCTGCTGCAGAAACAGAGGAATCTCCTTTAGGCAAGGAAATCCTCAACACCTTGATTGAAAACTTTGAGCTGGCCCAAAAGAAGGCTGTGCCCCTGTGCCAAGACACTGGTCTGACCGTTGTCTTCCTGGATATTGGCCAAGAGGTACATTTCGTGGGTGGCGATTTATACGAAGCAATTCATGCAGGCGTAGCCCGTGGCTATATGGATGGTTATCTGCGTAAATCCTCCGTGGGCGACCCTGTCTTCGACCGCAAGAACAGCGGTGACAATACTCCGGCCATTATCCATACCAAGATTGTCCCCGGTGACAAGGTGAAAATGGTGGTGTGCCCCAAGGGCTGTGGCAGTGAGAACATGGGCGCTTTGAAGATGCTCAAGCCTGCTGACGGCGTAGAAGGCATCAAAAAGTTTGTAGTTGACACTGTGCGTGCAGCAGGTCCCAATCCCTGTCCGCCCATTACTGTGGGCGTGGGCATCGGCGGCAACATGGAGCAGGCAGCTATTTTGGCTAAATATGCTCTGACTCGTCAATTGGGCGAGCACAACGCTGATCCTCGCTATGCAGTACTGGAGGACGAGCTCCTAGAATTGGTTAACAAAACTGGCGTTGGACCTTCCGGCTTGGGCGGTCGTACCACTGCCTTGGGCGTAAATGTGGAATTTACCCATACTCATATCGGCGGTCTGCCCTGCGCAGTTAATTTGAACTGCCATCAGGCACGTCGTGCGGAAGCAGAGATTTAAGGAGGGCTAGAAGATGAGCGAACAAGCAACTATTAAATATATTCAAGCACCTCTGACTGCTGAAGCTATTAAGGATTTGCACGCAGGTGATGTAGTGCGCATTAGTGGTTACATTTATACCGCTCGCGATGCTGCTCACAAGCGTTTATACGAAGCTCTGGGTCGCGGCGAAAAGCTGCCCCTGGACTTAAAGGATAATGTGATTTACTACGTTGGCCCCACTCCGGCTAAACCCGGCGAGGTAGTGGGCAGCGCCGGTCCTACCACTAGCGGTCGCATGGATAAATACACTCCCACCATGATTGAGCAGGGTATGCGCGGTATGATTGGCAAGGGTCTGCGCAGCCAAGAGGTAATCGACGCTTGCGTGAAGCATGGCGCAGTTTATTTCGTAGCCGTAGGCGGTGCTGCTGCCGTTATTGCCCAATCCATCAAGAGCGAAACCATGATTGCCTATGAAGACTTAGGCCCTGAAGCTATTCGCCGTTACGAGGTCAAGGACTTCCCTGCCATTGTGTGCATCGATAGCGAAGGCAACGATTTCTATAAGGTTGGCATCGCTAAATATAGCAAAGAGTAACAAAATTTACAGAATCGGGATGAGTATAGCTTGTCCCGATTTTTTTAGAATTAAATATTGACAAATTTAGTAGGTAATGGTATATTACAAGCATTCTTGTATGATGTTTCATAAAAAGGAGTGTAAAATGATGAAAAAATTGTTGATTGGCGCGCTGGCTCTGGCTAGCATCGCTGTAATTGCTGCCGGCTGCGGTGGCGAGAAAAAAGCAGCTCCCGCTGCTGAGAAAAAGGTTGTCCTGAAGGTGGGCGCAACCGCTGTTCCCCATGCTGAAATTTTGAACCACATTAAAGCTGGTCTGGCTAAGGACGGCGTGAACATGGAGGTTATCGAGTTCAGCGATTATGTAAAGCCCAACCTGTCCTTGAACGACAAGGAATTGGACGCTAACTTCTTCCAACACGAGCCTTATCTGAACAAATTTGTTGCTGAGCGCAAAATGAACCTGGTAAGCGCTGGCAAGGTACATATCGAGCCCATGGGCATTTATTCCAAGAAGATTAAGGATATCAAGGCCGTTCCCAATGGCGCTAAAATCGCTATTCCTAACGACCCCACTAACGGTGGCCGTGCTCTGGCTATTCTGCAAAGCGCTAATCTGCTGAAGCTGAAGGACGGCGTTGGCGTTAACGCAACCGTTGGCGATATTACCGGCAACGACAAGAAGCTGAACATCGTGGAAATCGAAGCTGCTCTGCTGCCTCGCTCCATGGACGATGTTGATCTGTCCGTAATCAACTCCAACTTTGCTATGGAAGCTAAGCTGAACCCGGTGAAGGATTCCCTGTTCACCGAGCCCAAGGAATCTCCCTATGCTAATATCGTAGCTGTTCGCAAGGGCGACGAAAAGCGTCCGGAAATTCAAAAGCTGATGAAGGCTTTGCAATCTCCTGAGGTAAAGAAATTTATCGAAGAAAAATATAAAGGTGCTGTAGTTCCGGCATTCTGATTTAGTAATGAATAAAGGTCCGGCTGCCAAGGGCGGCCGGGCTTTTTCTATAAGATATTCTATGAGGTAAATCATGCAATACAATAATATCATGAGCGGGAAATTTATCAGTAGGCCCAATCGCTTTATTGCTCATGTGGAAATAGCAGGTCGAGAGGAAATTGTACATGTGAAGAACACCGGTCGCTGCAAGGAATTGCTCTTGCCCGGTGTGACCGTGTATGTGCAGCACTTTCCTGAGGGCAAGCGCAAAACTAAATATGATTTAATTGCGGTGGAGAAACAAAATATATTAATTAATATGGACTCACAGGCGCCCAATAAGGTGGTGCAGGAGTGGCTTGTAGCAAAAGAGCCCTTTGGGAAAATCACCTATCTGAAGCCAGAATGCAAGCATGGTGACTCACGCTTTGACTTTTATTTGGAAACAGCAGAGCGGAAAATGTTCATTGAGGTCAAGGGCGTTACCTTAGAGGAAAAGGGTGTAGTCATGTTCCCCGATGCTCCCACGGAGCGAGGGGTGAAGCATGTGCAGGAGCTGCGCCATTGCTTAGAGCAGGGCTATGAGGCTGTGGTAATATTTGTTGTGCAAATGGAGGGAATGCGCTATTTTACGCCTAACAGACGCACCCATGCTGCCTTTGCCGAGGCCCTAGAAAGGGCGGAGGCTTGCGGCGTGAAGCTTTTAGCCTTGACCTGCGCTGTAACGCCTGACAGCTTAACAATAAATGGCGCTATCCCTGTACAGCTAGGCGCAGAATGTGCTATACTTTAGAGAGCAGTGTGGACAGGAAGTGTAATTCAGCTTAGACGATAGTTCTGTTCGCGCCATTTTAAAGTGAACGAGGTTAATTATGCGCAATTTTGCTAAATTTTTTATCACGCCTAAGGGCGAAAGAGCAGCTCGCAACGGTCATCCATGGGTCTTTGGCGAGGAAGCGACCAAGGTTGAAGGCAGCTATACTAATGGTGATTTAGTTGATGTAGTGACCAATAAGGGAAAATATTTGGGCACGGGCTTTGTGAACGACAAGTCCAAAATTCGCGTGCGCATTATTTCCACTAATACCAATGATAAATTTGACGAGGCCTTTTGGGAGCGCCGCTTGCGCTATGCGTTAGAATATCGTCGCACGGTTATGGGTGAGAACGATTTTAAATGCTGCCGCTTGATTTTTGGCGAGGCAGACCAGTTCCCCGGCCTTACTGTGGACCGTTTTAACGATTTACTGGTGACGCAAACCCTGTCCTTGGGCATTGAGCTGCGCAAGGAAATGCTCTTTAATTTGCTCATCAAAATTTTGCAGGAGATGGGCGAAAATATTCGCGGTCTTTTCGAGCGCAACGATGTAAAAATTCGCCTGCTAGAGGGTATGACCGAGGGCAAGGCTTGGTTTGAGACACCGCTTTTGCCAAACCACGGTGAGGTTACCACTGAAATTATTGAAAACGGCATCAAATACACTGTGGACGTGGAAAATGGCCAAAAAACTGGCTTCTTCCTGGACCAAAAATATAATCGTCAGGCGGTGGCAAAAATTGCCAAGGGTAAGCATGTGTTAGACTGCTTCACTCACACAGGCAGCTTTGCACTGAATGCGGCTCAGGGTGGCGCAGCCAGCGTTACGGCTGTGGATATCAGCGCTGAGGCGGTGCGTATGGCCGACCATAATGCGAAAATCAACGGCTTTGATAAGGTGATGAAGGGGCTGGAGGCCAATGTTTTCGACTTACTCAGCGAGCTTTTCAATAATCATTCCCATGCCTATGACTTCATCATCCTAGACCCGCCGGCCTTTACCAAGTCCGGCAGCACGGTGAAGAATGCTATCCGTGGCTATAAGGAAATCAATCTGAAGGCTATGAAGCTCTTGCCCCGCGGTGGCTACTTAGCTACCTGCTCCTGCTCTCATTTCATGAAGGAGGAGCTTTTTGTAGAGATGCTTAAGGACGCGGCTCGGGACGCCAATGTGTCCCTGCGTCAGATTGAAGCGCGCCAACAGGCGCCGGACCATCCCATTTTGTGGAATGTGCCGGAAACCTATTATCTAAAATTCTATATTTTCCAAGTTGTTTAGAATTTGCCCAACCTAACAAGCCCGACTGTCACGCGCAGTTGGGCTTTTTTGTGCTGGTTTTAGCAGAAAAATACACAGCAGCAGGCTTTAGTGATATAATATAAGCAAAAAGTGATGCTGGAGGGAGGTCTTTGCATGCTGGCATTGGAGGGTATTCGTGTTTTAGATTTGTCGCGGCTGTTGCCGGGACCCTATTGCACCATGCTTTTAGCCGATTTTGGAGCGGAGGTTATCAAAATCGAGGAGCCCAAGCAGGGTGATTATTCCCGCACCTTTCCGCCCTTTCTCAAGGATTTTGGCTATTGGCATTTGCAGCTCAATCGCAATAAAAAGAGTGTTACACTGGACTTGAAGACCACTGTTGGTCGCCAAAAATTTTTGGAATTAGTGCGCACAGCCGATGTGGTAGTGGAAAGCTATCGCCCTGGCGTGCTCAAGAAGCTGGGTGTGGACTACGAGGTTGCCAGCAAAATTAACCCCAAAATTATCTATTGCTCTCTTTCTGGCTATGGCAGTAAGGGGCCGCTGGCCAAGCAGGCGGACCATGATATAGGCTATGTAAGTCTTGCCGGCATCACAGCTATGAGTGGCGAGGCTAATGGTGGCAAGCCTGCCATCCCCGGTGTACTCATGGCAGATATGAATGCTGCCCTGTCCGCTGGCATGGCGATTATGATTGCCCTGCGCCATGCGGAGCGTACTGGCGAGGGTCAGGAAATTGATATTTCCCTTTATAATGTGGCTATAACCCTGATGCCCGGGGCTGCCAGCCTTTATTTTGGCAGTGGCTTTGTAGCACAGCGTGGCAATAATTGGCTCACAGGTGCCAATGCTAATTATAATATTTATCGCACTAAGGATAATCGCTATGTATCCGTGGGCTGCTTAGAGAAAAAGTTTTGGAGCAATTTGTGCTTTGCTCTAAAGCGTGAGGATCTGATTGATTTGGTGGAGGATGCTAAAAATCATCCGTATTTAGAGCAGCAGCTGACCCAGGAGTTTGGCAAACGCACCATGGCAGAATGGGAAGCTTATCTTGCGGGCAAGGATACCTGCGTGACGCCGGTGCTCAATTTTGATGAAGCTGTGGCGGCGGAGCAGACCAAAGCTAACGAAATGGTGCTCACCGTGCACGATGAGGAGCTGGGCGATTATGAGCAGCTGGGCTTTGCCATGAAGCTGAGCAAGACGCCGGCGAAGCTGCGCAAGCGGGCGCCGCGGCTTGGCGAGAATAATAAGGACGTGTTATAAGGCATCAGCTACAACGCCCTGCTTACACGCAAATGTGGGCAGGGTGTTGTTTTATCTAAATTAAATTATAAAAACAGTTTGTATTTTCTGAAATTATGTGGTAGAATATACTCAAGAAAACTTCATACAATGGCGGTGGCGCCGAGCCATAATTGCAGTAGTGTTAATGTCGCATCGGTGAGGGACCAAATTCTGGAAGATGAATTTGTAAGCTCCTCACAGGCATTGATACTACTTTTTTGCTTATATGGGCTATTTTAGATTGAGGTTTTACAAAATTACAAGAAGGAGATGGTTTAATGGTTAGTAAAAAGCAACGCAAACGGTATCAAAAGACTATCGCTAAATTTTGCCTGATGGATGATACATTCATGGCGAAATTCTTTGAAAACAATATCCAAGACACGGAGTATTTGTTGCACCTGATTTTAGAAAATGATAAAATTAGAGTGGAAAAAGTAATTGGACAGTATTCGATTGCTAATTTACAGGGTCATTCCAGCCGTTTGGATATTTACGCAGTGGATGAACATGGCAATCATTTCAATGTGGAGGTGCAGCGCACCAATTCAGGGGCAATACCTCAGCGAGCTCGTTACCATGTTGGCATGGTTGATGTAAATCATTTGGCGGAGGGCGAGGATTATATTGCGCTAAAGGACATATATGTAATCTTTATCACAGAGCATGATGTGCTGCAAGAGGATAGAATTATCAGCCATGTGGAGAGAACCATCCAGGAAAGTGGAAATCTCTTTCATGATGGTTCGCATATAATTTATGTGAATGGTGCGAAGCGTGGAAATGATAGTGAATTGGCGAGATTGATGCAAGATTTTTTCTGCAGCAATCCTGATGATATGCATAACAAACAGCTGGCTCAAAGGGCCAGATACTTGAAGTATAACGAAGGAGGCGTGACGGAAATGTGCGAACTGATGGAAGAATTGGCTAGGGAAGAGGCAGAAAGAGCAGCTAAAAAGGCTACTCTAAAAGAGAAACGTAGAATTGCTAAGGGCTTTTTAAGTGATGGTATCCCTGTAGCAATAGTTGTTAAAAATACAGGTTTATCCAGCGAAGAGGTTGAAAAAATTGCTGCACGCTTGAGCAAGAAGATTGCCTAAAGCAACAGCTTATACAACAAATAAACCCTAAATAACACAACACCCTGCTTACACGCAAATGTGAGCAGGGTGTTGACTTTTGTCTATTCTGTTTTATAGCAAGAGCCATGAATTAGTTTAATCTTATAATATAAATGATTTTAAGCAGCCTTTTTTTCCCCCAGGGCAGCATTTCTGTAGGGATTTGGGCCAGCATGATGGCGGCAAAGACTAGCACGCAGCCAAAAATTTCGCGGCTACTCATGGCCTGGCCCAACAGCAGCCAGCCGCTTAGGAGGGCGAAGGCTGATTCTAGGCTCATGATCATGCAGGCCAGCACGGGGTTGCAGTGCTTTTGACCCACTATTTGCAGCGTGTAGGCCACACCGCTGGACATAATTCCCGCATAGGCAATGGGTACCCAGCCCAAAAGCACATTGGTGAGGGAGGGGCTTTCAAAAATAAACATCAGCACACCATTGAGCACAGTGCAGGTGGCAAATTGCACAAGGGATAGGCGCACACCGTCCAGATTAGCAATAACCTTATCCACGGCAATGATTTGTGCAGCAAAGCAAATTGCGCAGATGAGAGTATAAAAATCACCCTTATTGATGGAAAAGCCTTCGTTGATGCAAATAAAATACATGCCCACAGCCGCAATACCCACGCTGATGCATTGCACAAGGGTGATGCGAGTGCGGTAAATGGCATAGCTTAAAAAGGGCACCAGCACTATATATAGCGCCGTGATAAAGCCGCTCTTGCCCACGGTGGTGTACATAATGCCCAGCTGCTGCATAAAGCTTGCTAAGGTTAGGGCAATGCCGCAAATGATGCCGCCCTTAATGGTGCGGTCACGGCGCAAGGGTTCATCCGTTCCCAAAACAAGAAAGGGCTTGCCTGACAATTTGTCGAACAATAGGCAGCACAAAAAGAGAAAAATGGTCGCCAAAAAGCTGCGGGCGCAGTTAAAGGTTAAGGGCTCAGCATATTCACCGCCCACGCTTTGAGCAATAAAGGCAGTGCCCCAAATAAAGGCACAAAGGGTAAGCATCAGCATGCCGCTGAGGCTGTTTTTATTTACAGAGGAATTATCCATAACAAGCAACACTCCTAAAACAAACAATATAACGCTATCTATTGTACCATTTTTTGCTGTGATATACAAAGGGGACATGCTAAAATCTGGGCTTTTTGAGGAATTTTTTGCCTAGCCTAGCGCTGAACATTTGCTGTGTGGGGACGCTAGTGTAAAGCAGCCAAGCTAAGAAAGCGGTTTTTTCTAGAAGTGCAACATAGTGCTATGGGAACGTCTACAAAACAAAAAATCTATATATTGTTTATCACTTTGTTGACGAGCACGATATATTGTGGTAAAATAAATCCGTAAACAAGCCGTACTACTATCGTTAGGTGGTGTAGGCGGGCCGCGGACAGCTGAGCGTTATTTATGTCGCGGCCATTTTCGCTGTATATTTGTTAAATGATAGATGCTTATTTTACAGGAAAGGATGGGGAACCATGAAGGTCATTAAGCGTGATGGAACAACCGTAGATTTTGATGGTAGTAAAATCGTAATCGCTATTCAAAAGGCAAATGCGGCCGTAGAGCCTGAATATAGAATCGAGGAGGACAAAATCCAAAAGATTGCCAAGCATGTGCAGGAGCGCAATCGTATGCGTCTTTTGGTTGAGGATATCCAAGATATGGTGGAGCACAGCCTGATGGATGAGGGTAAGTTTGAGCTGGCCAAGGCTTATATTATTTACCGTTACCAACGTGCTTTGGTGCGCAAGGCCAACACCACTGACGAGTCCATCCTATCCTTAATTCGCAATAGCAATAAGGATGTTATGGAAGAAAATTCCAACAAAAATGCTACCATGGCCGCCACTCAGCGCGATTTGATCGCTGGTGAGGTTTCCAAGGACTTGACCAAGCGCATTATGCTGCCGGAAAAAATCTCTAAGGCTCATGAGGATGGCGTGCTGCACTTCCATGATGCTGATTATTTCATCCAGCCGATTTTCAACTGCTGCTTAATCAATATTGGCGATATGCTGGATAATGGCACTGTTATGAACGGCAAGCTCATCGAAAGCCCCAGAAGCTTCCAGGTTGCCTGCACCGTTATGACTCAAATTATCGCTTCCGTAGCCTCCAGCCAATATGGTGGCCAATCCGTTGATATTTGCCATTTGGGCAAATACCTGCGCCGTAGCTATGATAAATTTAAAAAGAGCATTTTAGAGGCTAGCGATGGCCACATTGATGCCGAAACTCTGGAGCGCTTGACCAATGAGCGCCTGCGCTACGAATTAAAGGGCGGCGTACAAACCATCCAATACCAAATCAATACCTTGATGACCACCAATGGTCAATCTCCCTTCGTAACTCTGTTCTTGAACCTGCGCGAGGATGACCCCTACCTGAAGGAAAATGCCATGATCGTGGAAGAAATTCTGCGTCAGCGTCTGCAGGGCATTAAAAATGATAAGGGCGTGTATGTAACCCCTGCCTTCCCCAAGCTGGTTTATGTTTTGGACGAGCTGAACTGCCTCAAGGGCGGCAAATATGATTATATTACTCGCTTGGCTGTAAAATGCAGTGCTAAGCGTATGTATCCTGACTATATCAGCGCTAAAAAGATGCGCGAAAACTATGAGGGCAATGTATTTAGCCCCATGGGCTGCCGCAGCTTCCTCTCTCCCTGGAAGGACGAGAATGGCAATTATAAATTTGAGGGCCGCTTTAACCAAGGCGTTGTATCCCTCAACCTGCCCCAAATCGGCATCATTGCTAAGGGCGATGAGCAAAAGTTCTGGCAGCTTTTAGACGAGCGCCTGGAGCTTTGCTACGAAGCCTTGATGTGCCGTCACAATGCTTTGAAGGGTGTGCGCAGTGATGTGAGCCCTGTGCATTGGCAATACGGCGCTATTGCTCGCCTGCAAAAGGGCGAAACCATCGACAAATTCTTAGAAAATGGTTATTCCACCATTTCCTTGGGTTATATTGGTCTCTACGAGGTAACCAAGCTCATGAAGGGCGTCAGCCACACCACCCCCGAGGGCGAAGAATTTGCTCTGCGCGTGATGAATCGTCTGCGCGGTGCCTGCGAAAAATGGAAGGCTAAAACTGGTTTGGGCTTCGGCCTTTATGGCACCCCCGCCGAAAGCCTCTGCTATCGCTTCGCTCGCGTGGATAAGGCTCGCTTCGGCACCATCGAGGATGTAACCGATAAGGGCTACTACACCAACTCCTACCACGTTGATGTGCGCGAAAAAATCGATGCCTTCAGCAAATTTAAATTTGAAAGCCAATTCCAAAAGATTTCCTCCGGCGGCGCTATTTCCTATGTAGAAATTCCCAATATGCGTCACAATACCGAAGCCTTGGAAGAGGTTGTCAAATTCATCTATAACAATATTCAGTACGCTGAATTTAATACCAAATCCGACTACTGCCATGTGTGCGGCTTTGATGGCGAAATCACCATTAACGATGATAATGAGTGGGAATGCCCCGCTTGCCACAATAAGGACCACTCCAAGATGACTGTTATTCGTCGTACCTGCGGTTATTTGGGCGAAAACTTCTGGAATGTGGGCAAAACCAAGGAAATCAAATCCAGAGTATTGCATCTGTAAACAGCTTGCACACAGGGGGAGGGTGAATTCCTATGAATTATGCTGAGATTAAAAATTTGGATATTGCTAACGGCCCTGGCCTGAGAGTATCCCTCTTTGTCAGCGGCTGCACCCATCACTGCAAGGGCTGCTTCAATCCGGAATCCTGGGATTTTAATTATGGCCAGCCCTTTACAGAGGCCACCGAGACCGAGCTTTTAAAACTCCTCGAAAATGAACATATTCGTGGCCTGAGCCTCTTGGGCGGCGAGCCCTTTGAGCCTGCCAATCAGGTAGTGCTGGCACCCTTTTTGCAAAAGGTGAAGGCCCAATTCCCCAAGAAGGATATTTGGTGCTACAGTGGCTATAATTTTGAGCAGGATATGCTGACTGGCAATCTTGGCCCTTGGGAAATCACCGAGCAAATGCTTAATTGCATTGATGTGCTGGTGGATGGGGAGTTCGTAATTGCTTTAAAGAACCCCAATCTGCGCTTCCGCGGCAGCGCTAATCAGCGCGTTATCCTTGTGCAGGAGTCCCTCAAAGAGGACAAAATTGTGCAATGGGATGATGGCGAGGGCTTAGAGCTAAATTAAAAATAAGGCCCCTATACTTAAAGGTATGGGGGCCTTTTTGTATTGACGGGAGCAGTGCGGAGTTTTATAATAGGTAACATGATTACGAAATGTAAGTCCATGGACTTGCATAGGAGGTTTTGCTAATGAAAAATTTTGCTCACCGCGGCTTTAGCGGCAAATATCCTGAAAATACCATGCTGGCCTTTCAAAAAGCTTATGAAGCTGGTGCTGATGGCATCGAGCTGGATGTGCAGCTCACTAAGGATGGCCAAGTGGTAGTAATTCATGATGAAAAGGTTGATAGAACTACTAATGGCACCGGCTTAGTGCGCGATTATACCTTAGAAGAGCTGCGCAAGCTGGATGCATCCTACATTTACACCGGTGAAATGGGCTTTAATCCCATTCCCACCTTTGAGGAATACTGTGCCTGGGTTGCTGGCACCGATTTGGTAACTAATGTGGAGCTTAAAACCGGCGTTTATCCCTATCCCGGCATTGAAGAAAAGGTGTGGGAGCTGCTGCAAAAATACCAATTGGAGGAAAAGGTAATTATCTCTAGCTTCAATCATTTTAGCGTTTTGCGCATGAAGGAGCTGGCACCGAGCCTGAAGTATGGCCTCTTGGAGGAAAGCTGGCTGTTGGCACCGGGTGCCTATGTGGCAAGTGCTGGTGTAGCTTGCTATCATCCCTATCATGGCAGCTTAACTGCCGACACCGTGGCTGAGGTTAAGAGCCATCATATCGAAATCAATACCTTTACCGTTAATGATGAAGACAGCGTGCGTCGTTTGCGTGCTTTGGGCATTGATATCGTCATCGGTAATTTTCCGGATATGGTAAAACGAGTGCTAGCTGAGTAATAATTTATTTAATTTATAAGGCTTCTTTTTCTGGCTTCTATTGGGGAGCTAGTAAAAGAAGCCTTTTTATATATTGGTGAATGAAAAAATAAATATTTTGTGTTTTTATGCTAGTAAATTAGAAAGCATCGGCCAAAATGGTGGAGAGGAAGAAGAACAATAATGAAAATTCTTTGGTTCATGCTTTTATGAGAAAATAACCTTAAGGTAAATAATATTTTTCTTGCATATATCTTTAACAAGGTGTATGATATACATAAGCACCAAGTAAGAACAGTTATTGGCAAATTGCCATTATTGTATAAAGCATTTTTCTATAATTTTGCAGGAAAGGAGGAGTCTGCCACCTTCTTTAGGACAGGGATTTGCTAAATTTGTTTTGCCGGATCTGTAAGGGTCCGTATGTTTAGGGGTTCGGAAAATAATTACGGGAGATGACGAAATGGCAAAAGAATTAAATTATAAGGAAATTGGCTTGCGTATTAAAACCTTGCGTTTGAAAAATAACATTTATCAAACAGTGTTGGCTAAGGAAATTGGTGTTTCTCAAACCCATATGAGCAATATCGAAAGTGGCAGAGCTGGTCTTACTCTGGAAAATTTGGTAAAAATGGCCAAAATTTTTAATTGTGGTATCGATGAAATAGTTTTTGGTGAGGAAGAAGCTAAGCAGGAGCAAGGTGTGGATGTATTGAAAAACTGCACCATGCAGGATATTATCCAAGCTATGCAAATGCTTAAATCCCTCAAGGGTTAATGATTAGCGAATTTTAGGACTGTCGTGGAGCGCTGCGGCGGTCCTTTTTGATTTTCATAATAATTTCACTGCCTCCCCCTTGCTAAAAGTCGAAAAGTCAAATATAATAGAAGCAAATAGTAAATTAGAATAATTATCTACGCAGGTGATGAAGATGAGAAATCTAGCAGATGCTATAGAAAGCTTTATTATAGGTGAATTATTGCGGGACCAAGAGGATGCGCTTTTGGTGCAGCGCAATGAGCTGGCGGAGCGTCTAAGCTGCGCTCCGTCCCAGATTAGCTATGTTTTGAGCACGCGTTTTACGCCGGAGCGAGGCTTTTTGGTGGAATCTCGCCGTGGTAGCGGTGGCTTTGTGCGCATTGTGCGTATGGAGCCGCGGGCAGCTGCCCAGCCTAAAAAGGAGCCCAAGGCTAGCGAATTAGTGGAGCATCTTGAGGCGCAAAAGCTGATTACAGCAAGGGAAAGGGCCCTTTTACAATATATGCTGCATATTATTGATGCGGATGAAAAGAAGAAAAAAG
>JBJDXD010000007.1:0-22499 GCA_051866495.1 Phascolarctobacterium sp.
TGAATGCCGTATGCGATTACGGACATAACGCCAGGTTGTTCAAAACCATTTTTAGGAATGTTAGCCAGAATACAACCGAATGCGATCGGGGACAGCAGCAAAGGCTCAAAGCCCTTACCAATAGCCATATAAAGCAGAACCAGACCAACGCAGATCATAATTACATGACCGCCGGTCAGAGCAGAGAAGCCAGAGTCTGCCCATACGGATGCCAAAGCAACAATAAACGCTTCCATGTAAAATTTTCCTCCTTGTTTCCCATATCAGGGATGTTATAAGTGCGAATTGCCTAGGGCAATTAATGCTTCACTACCAAAAAGGCCACCTTTACAAGCTCTTACCTCCGCTCAGTCTCCCCTAGCCTGGCAGGAACAGAGTGCGATTCTCTTGGTAAAAGCATTTTGAAGCATCCTTTTCTTTCATGAAGCAGCTTAAAGCAGCATTGCTGCTTCGAAACCTAATTATTTACTTTTGGTGGGGTCTACCACCTGCAGCAGGCTCATTAAGCCACCCAACACGATCAATACTCCGAATACAATGGTCATGTTGATGAGGGCAATCAGCCAAGGATTAGTTGTAACAGGGCCCATAAATTCACCTCTTTCTCTAAAAATAAAAGGGGATTATATCCTGTAAGACATGCTACTTATCTTACTTTAATAAGTATAAAAGTAAATTTTTTTACATTCTGTTGCGCAGGTCACATTTTTATTACACTGCTTGCTTACATTATTTACAAAATATCTTTACAAAATTATCTTTATAGTTACTATATTTTTTAAATATATTTCTGTGACCTAGGCAACAGAAATATCTAGAACCTTTGCTAAAATTATTACTGCAAAGCAACCATTTAATATCCTTCCAATCTTCAATTTGCGAATAGTAAGGTTTGGGAGACTGTTTGGGGCTGATGCGAACAGCCCCGAACAAAGAAAAATAACCAGCTGCGAACTGGTTATTTTTTTATGCCTTTGTTTAGTTTTTAAGAGTGAAAAGCCCCCGCCACAAATTAGTGCGCGAGGGCTTTTCTTTGTCTAAAGCTGTCAATGATTTATAGGCAATCTATTATTTGGCTACAGGACCAATCATTGCAAGCATAGTACCTGCTGCTACAGCAGTACCAATTACGCCTGCAACGTTGGGGCCCATGGCATGCATCAAAAGGAAGTTTGCCGGATTTGCTTTTTGACCAACAATCTGGGATACGCGCGCAGCCATAGGAACTGCGGATACGCCGGCAGAACCAATCAAGGGGTTGGTTTGACGTCCATCCAAGGTGCACATCAGCTTGCCAAAGATTACGCCGGCTGCAGTACCGCCGATGAAGGCTACCAAGCCTAAGAAGATAATGAGGATGGTTTGATAGTTCAGGAAGGATTCAGCGCTCATGGTCAGACCAGTACCAGTTGCCAGCATGATGGTTACGGTATTCATCAAAGCATTTTGGGCGGTATCACTCAAACGATCCAAGCAACCTGCTTCCTTGAACAGATTACCCAGCATCAGCATACCAATCAATGCAGTTACGGAGGGCAACAACAGAGAAATGATAATGGTGGTCATAATCGGGAAAACAATCTTTTCGAATTTGGAAACCGGACGCAGCTGCTTCATAACAATCTTGCGGTCTGCCTCAGTAGTGAAGAGATGCATGATGGGAGGTTGAATCAGGGGAACCAAGGACATGTAGGAGTAGGCAGCAACGGCGATAGCACCCAACAGCTGGGGAGCCATCTTCGCTGCTAAATAAATAGAAGTAGGGCCATCAGCACCACCGATGATGCCTATAGCAGCAGCCTCCTGTACGCTAAAGCCTAAAAGCATAGCTCCCAGCAAAGCTACGAATACACCTGCTTGAGCAGCAGCACCTAAAAGCAGGGTTTTGGGGTTAGCAATCAGAGGACCAAAGTCGGTCATAGCGCCTACGCCCAAGAAAATCAACGGTGGAAATACTTCGTGGTTAATACCATACATGATAACGGACATAACGCCAGGTTGCTCAAAACCATTTTTAGGAATATTGGCTAGGATGCAACCAAAAGCAATGGGGGACAGCAGCAAAGGCTCAAAGCCCTTACCAATAGCCATGTACAACAGTACAAGGCCTACGCAAATCATAATAATGTGGCCGCCTGTCAGAGCAGAAAAGCCGGAGTCTGCCCATACGGAAGACAGAGCAACAATAAACGCCTCAAACATAAAAAATTTTCCTCCTTAAGTTTTGTTAATGGTTTTTAGTGGGATCTACGACCTGAATCATGCTCATTAAGACGCCCAGAGCGATCAATACCCCGAAAACTATAACCATGTTAATCACGGCGATCAGCCAGGGATTCGTTGTTACTGGACCCATAACATCACCTCCACAAATAATTTCCGTTATAGTGAATATAACGGATTGATGAATGATAGCGGACAAGCTCTCTTGTCGGCTATCATTATAATTGGGGAGCATCTATCCAACTGTTGCCTCTGTCACTCTTTAGCAAGCCCCACTCCTTTGTCTATTTACTTAATAGAATTACTTTATTTTTTATGTTTTTAAACTTTATTTATGCTTTTTTAAGCTACAAATCCCCTTCTAGGCAGCAAAAAGCTCCGCTCCATCCATCAGGATGAAGCGGAGCTTTATTACTTTATTAAGCTATGACCTAAGCCACGTACTTACATTTGGTCAACCATATGATCCTCTTTTTTCTTTTTGCGGCTGAAGAATTTTTCTACAACTACAAAGAGCACAGGAATCAGGAAGATACCAAACATAGTAGCAATGGTCATACCGCCAACTACGGCGTTACCCATGGAGACACGAGCACCAGCGCCCGGGCCGGTAGCAATTGCCAAGGGCAAGCAGCCTAAGATAAAGGCGAAGGAGGTCATCAAAATGGGGCGCAGACGCAGGCGAGCTGCCTCAACTGCGGCGGTGACCACATCCATACCATTTTCTTCCATGTTCATCTTCGCATATTCTACAATCAAAATGGCGTTCTTCGCTGCCAAGCCAATCAGAGTAATCATACCAATCTGCATATATACGTCGTTGTTTTGACCACGCAGATATTGGGACAGGAAGCAGCCAAAAATTGCAGAGGGCACGGACAGCAGCACGGCCAGAGGAATGGTCCAGCTTTCGTACAGCGCTGCCAAGCACAGGAAAACGAAAATCATAGAAATGATGTAAATTTGGGTGGAACGGCTGCCTGCTTCAATCTCATCGCGGCTCTGGTCAACCCATTCATAGGTATAGGAGCTGGGCAGGGTTTCCTTTGCAACCTCTTCCAGAGCTGCCATGGCCTCACCAGTGGAATAGCCATCAGCTGGGTCGCCCGCAATCTTGATGGCACGAGCACCATTAAAGCGGGTCATAACCAGAGAGCTGTTCTTTTGTACAGGTGTTACCAAGGTGTTCAGCGGCACCATATTGCCGGTATTGCTGCGAACGAAGAAATAACGCAAATCATCAACATTAGTACGATACTTAGCATCAGCCTGCATAACTACCTTCCAGGTACGACCAAAGTTGTTGATATCATTAATTTCGCTACCACCCAAGAAGGCCTGCATAGCGGAATATACACTGGATACGGGCACGCCCAGGCTTTGAGCCTTTTCGCGGTCCACATCAAAATTATACACAGGGGTATTGGTATTCAAGGTAGTATAAATCATACCAACCTCAGGACGTTGACGGGCCTTAGCGAGGAACTCGTTAGCGCGTTGACCCATCATTTCTACATCCTCGCCACCCAGGTTCATCAAATATAGGCTCAATGTTCCTGTATTAGAAGCACCAGGCAATGAAGGCGGTTGGAAAGCCATAACGTTGGCATCAGGATATTGTGCACCCAAGCCGAAAATCATGGGAATAACCTGCTGGGTAGTAGTAGTACGATTGCTATACTCATCCATAACTACTACCATCAGAGCAGAGTTTGCTTTTTGTGCATCGGACAAAATATCTACGCCAGCAACAGACATAACATTCTTAACACCGGGCAACTTACGAGCTTTTGCAGAGATATCCTCAATAATCTGTAATGCACGGTTACTAGAAGCAGCCTCCGGCAAGTTTACAGATACAGCACTCATACCTTGGTCTTCATTAGGAACGAAACCAGTAGGAGTGTGTTTAGCGATAACGCCTGTCAGAATAACAACCACAGCCAAGCAGGTCAGCACAAGCTTAGATTTACGAATGCAAGCCTCAACATTGGTAACATATTTGCCCAAGGTTCTTTCGAACCAACGGTTAAAGGCAGCTACTGCCTTGCCAATAAAGCCCTTGGGAGCTTCATCCTCGCTCTTTTTCTTCAAAATCAAGGAGCACAGGGCCGGAGTCAAGGACAGCGCAACAATTGCAGACAGCATCATAGAAACGGATACAGTAATAGCGAACTGCTTGTACAATTCACCAACAGTACCGCCGGTAAAAGCTACAGGAATAAATACGGCGGACAGCACGAAAGCAATAGCTACTACAGGACCAGATACTTCGTTCATAGCGCGGTAGGTAGCCTCTTTCGGGGACATGCCATTTTCCTGGATATGATGTTCAACGGCCTCTACTACGACGATAGCATCATCGACAACCAGACCGATGGCCAGAATCATCGCAAAGGCGGTCAGGGTGTTAATGGTAAAGCCCAAGATTACGAAGGAAGCGAAGGTACCAACCAAGGATACAGGCACTGCCAACAACGGAATCAATGTTGCGCGCCAGCTGCCTAAGAACATGAATACTACCAAAATTACTAGCACCAAAGCCTCGAAGAAGGTATGAGCAACCTTGTTCAGTGACTCGGTGATGAACTGAGTATTATCCTGAATAACAATCAGCTTCATATCCTCGGGGAAACGAGTTTCTGCTTCCTTAAGTACCTCCTTAATATTGCTTACCGTTTCAATAGCGTTAGCATCGGAGGTTAAGGATACGGGGAATACTACGGATTCACCGCCGTTCAAACGGCTGACAACCATATCGTTACGGGGGCCCTCTTTAATGGTTGCAATGTCACGCAGCTTCAGGTTATCACCCTTATTAGTGCGTACAATAACATTACCAAACTCTTCTACAGTCTTCAAACGACCTTGAGCACTGGCAGAATAGGTTCTTTCCTGCTCAGCATCTGTGGGACGGTCACCGATGGAGCCTACAGCAGCCTGTATATTTTGGGTTTTAATAGCGGTGGCCACATCATCAACGGTAACGCCCAGCTGAGCCATTTTCTCTGGATTCAACCACAGACGAATAGAATATTCAGGGCCATATTCACTAACGGTAGATACGCCCTTAACACGCTTAACAGCATCGATAAAGTTTGCATCCGCATAAGTACGCAGGAACATACCATCATAGGTATTATTAGGAGAATACAAGCCGAAATACATAATGGTTTCAGCAGATTCCTTAGCAGTGGTAATACCATAGGCACTAACCTCGCTAGGCATGGAGCTATTAGCTTGGGATACACGGTTCTGTACCTCTACAGAAGCGATATCAGCGTTTTTCTCCAGATTGAACTGAACATTAAGTTTATATTGACCATTACTGGTGCTGACGGAGCTCATATCCAGCATGTTTTCTACGCCGCTGACCTTCTGCTCAATGGCCTGAGCAACGGCCTCTTCAACTACATCGGAGCTAGCGCCTACGTAGTTGGTTTCAACAGCAATACGGGGCTTAGTAATATTAGGATATTGAGCGATAGGCAAGCTGAAACCGGCAAGGGCACCCAGTAAGGTGATCAAAATCGCTAACACTATCGCAAAGACAGGGCGATCAATAAAAAAACGTGCCACTTAGCTTACCTCCTTATTTTTGTTGTGTCTTTTCGGTAGTATCCAGATCAGCTTCGGTCATGGGCTGAGGTTTAACCTCGGCACCCTGACGTACCTTGCCAGTACCTTCAACTACCAGAGTTTCGTCGCCAGTTAAGCCACTTTCAACCATGTAAAGGCGTCCTACGCTGGGTCCCAAGGTAATCTCCTTCATGGTTACCTTATTATCAGAGCCAACAACATAGACGAATTTTTTGTAAAGCATTTCGGTTACAGCACGCTTAGGAATGAGCAGTGCGTTTTGTTGAATGCCGGCAGTGGCCTGGATATGGGCAAACATACCCGGCAGCAGACGACGAGCCGGGTTGTCAAAAAGAGCCTTGATGGTCAAGGTACCGGTGTTGTCGTTGATACCACGGTTAACCTCAGCAATTTTACCCTTCAGATCATATGTAGAGCCGTCGCTGAGTACTGCGGAAAGATTATCCAAAGCTGCACCACCATCAGAATTCTTAGAAGCGGAAAGCTTTAAGTATTCAGGCTCTGCCATGGTAAACTGTACATACACAGGGTTGGTGTTAGAAATCTTGGTCAAGGTTGTTTGACCAGCGGTAACAAAGTTGCCAACCTCCAGCGCAGTGGTATCAATGCGACCGGTGAAGGGAGCAGTAACGGTGGTATCGGTCATGCTGATTTGTGCATTCTCCAGCAATGCTTCCTGTGCGTTAACCGCAGCCTGAGCCTGGTCACGTTGCATCAACGCATTATCCAAAACCTGCTTAGAAACTGCGTTATTCGCATACAGCTTGGTATAACGCTCTGCATCCAAAGCAGCTACAGCCAAAGCGGCGCGAGCATTGGCAAGGCCAGCTTGAGCATTTAAAAGATTGGCTTGATAGGTGCGTTGGTCAATGGTATAAAGCTTTTGACCGGCAACAACAGTGTCGCCACCCTTAAAGAATTTACCAGTGATTTGGCCACTAACCTGAGCCTTTAGCTCCATTTCCTGTTGAGCTTGTACAAAACCAGTATAATCATACACGATGGGAGTATCACGCTTGATTACCTGCATGGTTTTTACGAGAGTTGCTTGGGCAGGAGCTTGCTCCTTTTTAGCACAGCCAGCTACCGTCAGCATCATTGCCACCGCCAGAGAAGCAGCCAAAGCCTTCTTCCCACGACAGGAGCGGATAAAACTAAACATATAAAAACCTCCTTATCCTTTACTCAGAAACTATCACAATGTATATGTATAAAAATAAACTATGTCCCAGTTTCAGAATGATAACATTATACTAGACCAGAAAAAATAAAGCAAACGCGTTTTAGACGAATTAGAAAGATTTTACTTTAATTTTCTTCTAATTTCGCCGTTTTTCAAAAACTGCTGACTGGTCAGTCAGAATTTTTTCTCAAACCAACGCCCATCCAGTACAAATTTATGTAAATTAGCCAAAGCAAAGCCTGCGACTTCGTCATTACCACAGATGTTCTGCATCAGGTATAAATTATTTCCTTCAATGTACCATTCAGCAGGAGGCTGATACTCTAACATCATATTTTTATTAGTGCATAGCAACCTAAGCAAAGGCATTAAATCCGGATTCTTATAGTCCAAAACCTGCTCTAATTTGATAATAGCGCCTGTTTGCGGATCAATATTCACATGATGATGGTTAAACTTAGTCTTGCCGCTGATGAGCTGTAGTGACCAAAGCTTAGCATTGGCAGTGATGATCTTAAAGGCCATATCCGCTTCGCCCTCATAAAAGCGTTCTAAATATGCTTGGCACTCTTCCTTGAGCACCGCATTGACCTTGTTTTGCAGCTCCACATTTTGGCTCATAAAAACAGGATAGGTCGCCTCACCGCCGGGGACAACCATTTTGCGAGGCACAAACACTCCGTCTGCCACCTCTATGCCATCATTCACCGTATTGCTTTTAGGCGTGGGCGTATTCGTCATAATAGTGATGCAGCTATGCTGCCATTTGTTTTCGCTATTAAGCTGCCACACAGCGCCCACATCTGCGACATTTTCCTTGCCCATAAGCAGCTGTTGGCTTCCTAAAAGCTCCTGCTGTCCATCCCCGTCCACGTCGTGGGCGGTTACAGAGTACAGCCCGCCATAATAAAGCCGCCCCTGCTCCACGCCCTTGGGTATAGCAGCGCTATTTTGCTGCCCATCCTTCAAGGTCACCTGAAGCTTTGCTTCCTTATTATGAACCTTGCTTACCAAACCCATGCTCTCTGCCGCGCCAAAAAGCTCGTTTACCTTTTTCGCATCCGCGAAATCAAGCACTCTAAACTCGCTCGGCGCGTGCCAGTCGCCCTGCGCTACGCTAACAAGCAGCTGCTCGGCCCTGCGGTCCTTGCTACCTTTATCACTTGGCTCAGCCTTATCTGCCTGCGCAGCTTTGCCAGCTACAGCAGCCTGGGCCACAGGCTTTACCTGCACCGCCTCAAGTATGGGATTATAGCCACCCTTGATGGAGGGCGCATAAGCGGTCACCAGCTTGCCCTGCTTATCCTTTAAGATGACTAGCAAATCCTCGCTATAGCCACTGGGCAAGCGATCACCCCACAGCTCCGCTGTAGCGCTACCATGCCTAAGCTGCAGGTCCGTTTTGGCAAGCAGCGTATCCGCTGCTGCCGCCTGCCCTGCCACCGCTAGGGCGCAACCACATGCTAACAAATTTATCTTTAACGAGCCTTTCACTCCGACACATCCTTTCATACATGCACAAGTTCTCTTTGCGTCACTAACATTATAACATCTTTTTTGTGCATAGTGTTACAAATCACACATATTTCTCTTTTTCATCATAATTTAGTAAAATTATACTAAATTTTAATGCATCTTTTCTACAAATGGTGTAGAATGATAGCGTATTATATCTCAGTAGCATGGGAGAAGGGAAGTTTTATAATGAAAAAAATTGTAGCATTGTTAATGGCCCTGTGCATGATGCTTGTGCTGGCCGGCTGCGGTGGCAACGACGCCAAAAAAGCAGCACCCAAAGAAAAAGTTAAAGTAAGCCTAGGTATGCTGCGTCTCACCAGTAGCGCACCGCTTTTTATAGCTATGGATAAGGGCTTCTTTACCGAAGAAAATATCGAGATTGAGCCCCAATGGTTTGATGCGGCCCACCCCATTGCCGTATCCACTGCCTCCTCCAAGGTAAATGTTGGCGCCACCGGCATCACCGCCAGCCTTTATAATATGGCTGCCAATGGTCAAAAGCTGGGCATTGTTGCCGATAAGGGTCGCGAGCAAAAGGGTTACTCCTCATCCGCACTTTTAGTTACCACTGATAATTTTAATAAAGGCGTTAAAACCTTAAAGGATATTAAGGGCAAACGCATTGGTATCACCAGCAAGGGCTCTACCTTCCAATATATGCTGGGCCGTATCCTGGAAACACAGGGCATGAGCCTAAATGATGTGGAAATCGTTCCCCTTGGCAAGCTGAGCGCCGTTATGGCAGCCTTAGAAAGCAAGCAAATCGATGGTTGCATCCTCAACGAGCCCAATATTACCAAGGTACAAAAGGCTGGCTATGGCAAATTGGTAGTGCAGGTTGGCGATTTGATTCCTTATCAAACCTCCGCCATTTTCTACTCCCCTGAGTTCATGAAGAACAAGGATGCCGCAACCCGTTTTATGAAGGCTTATGTAAAGGCCTGCAACTATTATTACGAAGCAGCAATTGAGAAAAAGGACCCCAAGAAATTGGATGAGGTCGTAAACATCGTTGCTAAATATGTAAAATCTCCGGCTGCCGATATTAAGCTGGGCCTGCCCTACATTGATAAAAACGGCAAGCTGTTAGCATCCGATATCGACACCCAAATTAAATGGTACACTGCTAATAAGCTCATCTCCGGTAAGCTTGAGGCCAAGGACGTAGCAATTACCTCCTTCCAAGAAGCAGCAACCAAATAGCTTTATGCCAATCAGCAGGGGCGGAGCAATCCGCCCTGCTTTCTTTATAAGCAAATTTTAGCATTAATTTCTCACGAAAGGCTCGCTGCCTTTTAGCAAAGGGCTTTTCTCTGGAGGTATTTTGTAAATGAAATTAGTAATTGATAAAATCTGCAAGGATTTTACCAACAGCAAGGGTAAGTCGCTTGCCGTGCTACAGAATATCAACCTCACCGTAAATGAAGAAGAATTTGTGGCGCTGGTTGGTCCTTCAGGCTGTGGCAAGTCCACCCTGCTGAATATCGCTTCGGGGCTCTTGCAGCCCTCCAGCGGCACGGTGAAATTCACTGAGGTGGAGGCAGGCTACGAGCCTCGTATGAGCATAGTTTTTCAGGAAACGGGGCTTTTTCCTTGGCGTAATGTGCAGGATAATATTGCCTTTGGTCTAGAAACCGCTGGTATGCCCACAGCAGAAAAGGAAGCACGCATCAAGCATTATATTGAGCTTGTGGGCCTCAAGGGCTTCGAAAAATCCTTTCCTCATCAATTAAGCGGTGGCATGCGCCAACGCGTAGGCATTGCCCGCGCCCTCGCCATCGAGCCGGACCTGCTCCTAATGGACGAGCCCTTTAGCGCGCTGGACGCCCAAACCCGCACTATCATGCAGGAAGAGCTGGTCACCCTGTGGGAAAAGACCCGCCTCACCACCCTTTATGTTACCCATAATATTCAAGAGGCTGTTATGCTCGCAGACAGAGTGGTGCTCCTAAGTCGTCGGCCCGGCAAGGTTAATAAGATTTTAACCATTACCATCCCCCGTGCTGACCGCGACAAGCCCGAGCACGCTGAAGAAATCGCCGAGTTTATCCGTATCATTTGGGAGCACATCTCCAAGGATGCTCGCGCAGCTTTAATGGAGGTGGAAAACGATGGCTAAGCAGGAATATATTGTACGCAACCGCATGACCCATTGGCAAAGAACCTATCCCCATTGGGTAAGCGTAGTTTCTATCATTTTTGTGCTGCTGGTGTGGGAGCTTATTTGCCGTGCTGGCTTTGTCTCCTCCCTCTTTTTACCAGCACCCAGCCAAATTATTTCCTCCCTTTTCGTGATGATTGGTGACGGCGAAATTGGCATCAGCCTAGCTGCCAGCATGTATCGTATTTTAGTAGGCTTTGCCGTGGGCAGCATCATCGGACTCGCCGTGGGGCTAGTAACGGGCACCTCCGCCTTGGCAGATAAAATTGGCAACCCCATTGTCAATGCCCTCTACCCCATCCCCAAAATCGCCCTTTTGCCCCTGTTCATCCTGTGGCTGGGCATCGGCGAGCTTTCTAAGGTCACAATTATAGCCATGGGCGTTTTCTTTCCCGTTGCTATGAACACCTATAGCGGTGTAAAGAACGTGGACACCTTGCTCATCAAGGTTGCGGTTAGCTTTAACGCCAGCTGGTGGAAGACTATGAAAAGCGTGGTATTGCCCAACGCCTTGCCCATGATTTTTGCGGGACTGCGCCTTGCTGCCGGTACCTCGCTGCTGCTTTTGGTAGCTGCGGAAATGATTGCTGCTCAGGTCGGCATTGGTGCCCTGATTTTGCACTATGGCGATTTAATGATTACCGACCGTCTCATGGCAGGCGTCATTGTGCTCTCCCTTTTAGGGCTTATTTTTAACCTGCTCCTGCAATGGCTAGAGCGCAAGGCTGTGCCCTGGAAGAATTAAGACTGTAGCTTAACGCTATAAACTGTAACCCCAACTAAATTTCATAAAAAAAGCACTTGGTTTTCGCTATGCTAGCCACTGCAAGCGAAGCACCAAGTGCTTATTTGTTATCTTGTCCTCACGGGCACAATCCTTAGCAACCCATTTAAAAAGTCATAATCCCAAAGGATTCCAAGAGCAGCATAATATTGAGCACAATAACGATAACACCAATGGTGCTCAGGATAATCTTCATACGCGTGGTATTAACAAATTTGCCCATAACCTTTTTAGAGGATGTCAAATAGATTAACAGACCAATGGTCCAGGGCAGCTGCACGCTCAAGGCCATTTGGGAATAGATTAAACCATTGAAGGGGTCATCGATAAAGAGGATGATGAGCACCGCCAGCCAATAGGTCAGCAGCACCCCATGCCAGGAGTGTGGGTCCTTCACATCATAGCCCTCGCCAAAGATACCAGCGTAAACGGTAGCGCCCGCCATACCCGCGGTAGCCGTGGAGGAGATACCCGCAAAGAGCAAAGCAACTGCAAACAAAACAGCAGCACTATTTCCCAACAGGGGCTTTAATAAATCCACCGCCTGAGCCAAATCATCCACCTTTACATTATTAGCAAAAAAGACCGCCGCAGCCACTAAAATCATGGCACTGTTTATGGCCCAACCAATGCTCATGGAAAGCAGCGTGTCGAGAAACTCAAAATTAAGCTGGCGCTTAATTACGGCCTCGTCCTCCAAATTCCAGTGACGGCTTTGGATAACCTCCGAATGCAAAAACAGGTTATGTGGCATTACTACCGCACCCAACACACTCATAATTACCAAAAGGGAGCCGTGGGGAATACTGGGCGTTACCCAGCCCTTGGCTGCCGCACCCCAGTCCAAGGGCACCATAATAATTTCTGCCAAAAAAGAAAGACCGATAATAGAAACAAAGCCGATAATAATTTTCTCTAGCTTGCTATAGGAGTTGGAGCGCAAAAGCCAGGAGCAAAGCGCCGCCATCATAATGCTGCCCAGCCAAAGGGGTATGCCAAAAAGTAACTCCAAGGCAATAGCGCCGCCCAAAATTTCGGCCAAGCTAGTGGCAACGGAGGCCAATACTGCCGAAGCTAAAATAGGCACGCTAACGTAGCGAGGCAGGTATTTTGTTGCTGCCTCGGATAGGCAGAGCCCGGAGGCAATGCCCAAATGGGCCGCATTGTGCTGTAACAAAATCAGCATAATGGTGGACAGAGTCACCATCCACAGCAGTACATAGCCATAGTCCGCACCTGCGGCCAAATTAGAAGCCCAGTTACCAGGGTCAATAAAGCCCACGGTAATCAAGAGGCCGGGGCCAATATAACGCAATATCTCCTCCGCCCTACTACTGGGCTTATGCTTTTCTTGATAATGTTTTAAGTCCATAAGTGATCCTCTTTGTTTTGTTTATTATACTTACTTTAACAGGCTAACCAAAGCCCTTGTAGCCTGCTCAAGAATGACTGCAACCTGCTCTGCTTCAAGCTCCCGCCAGCCCTTAATATTGCAAGGCTCGCTAGGACATGGTTGCAAGTGTTTTTCCATCCACACAGTATCCAGCCACTGTCCATTTTTAAAACCAGAATTACTAAAGGTGCCAATAAGACGATAGCCTAGCGCCTCATGCATTTTAATGCTGTGCTCGTTGCCCACAGTAATGCAGGAATAGGCCATAGTAATGCCCTGCAGGCATAAAATTTTTTCCATGGCTTCGTAGAGAAGCCGTCCTATGCCCCGTCCCTGCCCGGCCGGAGCCAAATAAATCGTCACCTCCACCGACCATTGGTAAGCCAAGCGCTCACGATATGGGTGGCAATAAACATAACCCAAAAGCTTTCCATCCTGCTCCGCGACTAAATAAGGATATTTTGTGCTAATAGCCACAATGCGCTGGCGAAACTCCGCCAAGGAGGGCGCCTCCAGCTCAAAGGAAACATTACTCAGACTTGAGTCCTCGCTAATTACAAAGGGTGTATAAATTTCTAGTAGCTGCACTCCGTCCTCAGGCGTGGCAGCTCGCACACAAATTTTTTCTTTCATTTTTTGCCATCAATCCTCTTCTTTATTATTGTGCAACCTGCACCTCAAACATACGCTTCCATGGCAAGGTGTAACGATAAGCCTTAACAGCTTCACCCATTAAAGGCTCTGCAAGCTGTACCATTTCCCGGGAAATAAAAGCTTCTGCTTTGTCTAACTGCTCGCCCTTTAAATCGCTGTTGGGCCAATAGTTCGGCCAAATCAGCTGGGTGTAGGTCTTCATGCGCACGTTGGACTGATAAGCCCAATCATCCAAATAACGCTCATCCAAAAGCACCTTCTTCATGCTCTGGGCAAATTCGTTACTCATAAGGCCCTGCCCCAAGGCAAAGCCCAAGCTATTGCCAGCCGTGTTCCAGCCACCATAGGCAGCCAGCTTATAGGCCAGACCCTTGTCAAAAAGCTCCTTAACCAGTGCATTGTCAGCGCCATTGCCAAACTTTACATCTGCTAAAGCCACAGGATAACGCTCACTTAAGCGCGCCACCTTCTTAACGAAATTATTAGTCTCTAACGGTAGCTTATAATTATTCGCAACGTTCCCTGCTTCTAAGGTTTTGCCATTTTTGGGAGTGTTTACCGCCAGCACCAAATCAGCATGCTTGCGCAAGCGCACCGGAAAAGCCCCCGCCGCGTAGATATGCTGCTTAGCGCTTTCAGCCACAGTATCATCCTCATAGGAGGGCACGGTTTTGCCGCCCACACCGGCTGCGTAAGTAACATTTACTAGCGGCAGCTCATACTGCAAGCGTTTGGCAGCCCTAGTGAGCAAAACAAGACCTAATTGGTCCGCACCGGCAAAGAAACGAATGCGTTCCCTGGGCAGCTCGCTCACAAGAATCTCCATGCTGCGTGCTTCACGATGGGCCTGGGAAAAAGGTGCAGTATCGTCGCGACCGATGAGGAAGTAATCAAAATCCCCGCTCTCCACGCCGTGGAGCAAAAGCTCCGTAATTAAAATATTATTATTGCGACGCCTATATAAATCGGTAATAATATGGCTAGGAATTGCTTCCCGCAGAGCAGTAAGCTCCTTAGCTTCCTTATTCTTTAAAAGCTTTAACTCACGTTTGTCCTCCAGTGCCCCCAAGCGAAAAAGCTGTGGGCCCCACTCCTTATAATAAACGGGCTCCACAGGCGCACTGCTGGCCTTAGGAGAGCGCATAATGGTAGTGAATAAATAAAGCTTTTTATCGCCAAACTGTTGCCTTAGCCTTAGCAAACGCTGAGCACGCTGTTCAAGCACTTCCATGGGTATTTCATGAGTGCGACTCGCTACCAAGCCACCATAAATCAATGCATCGCTAGAAGCCACAACCCCAAGGGATTCTCCAAGATTTTGTTGGAGCCAAGCAAACATTTTATCTGGCTCGCCCATATTCTTTTCGCTAGCGATATATTCCCTAGGCGGAGTCTTAACCTCCCAGCCAGCAGCCTCCATCGTCTGTACTGTATAATCAAGGCACACAGGCCTATTATCCAAGGGAATAAATAATAGTGTGCCCTTAGCAGCCCAAGCAGACTGGCACATTAAAAGCAGCACTAAAAAAAATAAACTGCGCAAAGCTCGCATTATTTCATCTCCCATCATAACGAAACTTATCCGTTTATATATTTCGCCGACTCTTTGCTTTTTCCTGTTACATATAGCTAAAATTTGCAAGAAAAAGCACTCCCGCTGCAGACTTTGAAAAATCCACAACAGGGAGTGCTTGCTTTTACTAGCCTTAATTATTTTGGAAGCGGGACAAAAAGTCACGAGTTCTTTGGTTTTTAGGATTGCCAAAGAGTTGGCTGGGCTCCCCTTCTTCCGCAATAACGCCTTGGTCGATAAAAATAACGCGATTAGAAACGTCACGGGCAAAGGCCATTTCGTGGGTTACAATTACCATAGTTAGGCCTTCCTTAGCCAAATCACGAATAACGCGCAAAACCTCGCCTACCATTTCCGGGTCTAGCGCACTGGTGGGCTCATCCATAAGGAGCACCTCCGGCTCCAGCGCTAGTGCGCGAGCAATGGCTACACGCTGCTTTTGGCCGCCGCTGAGCTGGTGGGGCTTAGCATTAACATAGCTATCCATGCCAACATGCTTCAGGTATTTCAAAGCAGTTGCCTTAGCTTCGTCCTTATTCTTGCCCAGCACCTTTACCTGTCCCACCATGCAGTTTTCCAAAACCGTCATATTATTAAACAGATTGAAGGATTGGAACACCATGCCAACCTTAGTGCGATACAGGGGCAGCTTTTTAAAGGCCTGCATAACATCCTTGCCACGGTATTCAATATGACCTCCCGTGGGATGCTCTAAAAAGTTCACACAGCGAATGAGGGTGGATTTGCCACTGCCGGAAGGACCAATAATGCAAATTACGTCGCCACGATGAATATCAAAGCTAATCCCCTTGAGGATTTCCCTTTCGCCAAAGGCCTTTTGTAAATCGCAGACAGAAACAATTAATTCCTTATCCATAAATTAATACCGTCCTTTCTGCTTTTTTGTGGGCAGGGGCACCGCGCCACAGGGGTCCATCATGGGGTCATAGGTTACCAGCTGATAATCCTTGGGGCCATCCATCTTGCTTTCTGCCCAGCGCAGCAGGCGGGAAGCGGTGAAGGTCATAATAAAGTAGATTACGCAGGTGAGGAAGAAAATTTCGAAATACTTATAGTACACACCGGCTGCAGATTTAGATGCAAAGTACAGCTCAGTTACAGAGATTACGTTCAATACAGAGGTATCCTTGATATTGATAATCAGGTTATTGCCCAGCTGTGGCATAACATTGCGCAGTGCCTGGGGCAAAATTACGCAGCGCATGGTTTGGAAATGGTCCATACCAATGGCAATAGCTGCTTCCTTTTGACCGGGATCCACGGACTCAATACCACCGCGCACAGTTTCAGCCATGTAGGCACCGGTGTTGATGGAAACAACAAAGAAGCCTGCGAACATGGGGGACATATCAATATTAAAAACACTCATGGCGCCATAATAAACAACCATGGCCTGTACAATCATAGGAGTACCACGGAACACCTCAACATAGGCATCCAAAAGCCTTTGCAGGCAGCGCACAGAGCATTTCTTTGCGGCACTATCGTTATCCTCCATGGGAATGGTTTGGATAACACCCACCACAAGACCAATCAAGCAGCCAATAAAAGTACCAACCACTGCCAAAAGCAGGGTTACGCCGGCGCCCTTTAAAAGCACGGGACCATACTTATCCAAGAGGAAGAGCACCCAGCCAAAAAATGTTGTTGGCATTAATTACACCACCTTAATCACTCAATCTAGATAAAAAGGGGCGACAACACTTGCCGCCCCCATACTTAGCTTCTTATTTTGCTAAAGGTTGTTTTTTAATAGCTTCGTCCATAATCTTGTTGAAGTCAGCTTCGGTCATGCTGCCCAGAACCTTGTTCATAGCATCGGTCAATTCTTTGTTGCCCTTCTTAACAGCGATACCAATTTCTACATCCTCACGAGAGGTCTTGAAACCTTTGCCTTCGGGGAACTCAACCATAGCCAGTTCGGGGTTAGCAAAGGCAGCTGCCTTTGCAGTCGGAATATCGGTAACGATCAGGTTGCATTTGCCGGATTTCAAAGCTACGATCATTCCAGGAACGGTGTCGATAGCAGGCAGCTTTTTAACGTCGGGAACTTGGTCGATTTGGTCATACCAAATGGTGTTCAGCTGGGAGGTTGCAACAGAGCCCTTCAGGTCAGCAACGCTCTTAGCCTTAGCTTGCGGAGAATCCTTCTTAACCAGTGCTACTACAGTTGCATAGTAGTAGGGTTTAGTGAAGTCAACAGTCTCTTTACGCTTGGAAGTAATGGACATACCAGCGATAGCAGCATCGATTTTGCCGGATACTACTGCAGGGGGCAGGCCATCCCATTCAATTTTGTGTACTTCCAGGGTTGCGCCCATGGAATCAGCCAATTTTTTAGCAATCATTACGTCATAGCCATAAGCATATTCGTTGGAGCCAGCAATCTTTACAGCTCCGCCCTCAGCGGAGGTTTGGGACCAGTTGTAGGGAGCATAAGCGCATTCCATACCAACCTTCAAAACCTTTTTCGGAGCTTCAGCCTTTTTATCGCTGCCGCCACCGCAGCCAGCCATGATTGCCATTGCTGCAACCATCATGCAGCACAGAGCTAATTTCAAATACTTTTTCATAACACACACACCTTCCCTTAGTGGAAAAATCCTTTTTAATTGATAATACTTTACTATATTATGCTAAAAAAAGCAAGATGTTAACACAAGATATTATGTATACATGGCACTGGAGACTTCTCATGAAAAAATACCCTTCAGCTATTTACAAAGCCAAAGGGTATTTATCCTGCTAAAAAATCAAAACCAAGGTTCCGGCAGTAATCAACAGGCCGCCGATAATGGTTTTCGTAGTAATAGCCTCGCCCAAAATAAAGAAAGCCATCACCATGGTAATAACCACGCTAAATTTATCAACCGGCACCACCTTGCTGGCTTCGCCAATTTGCAGTGCATAAAAATAGCATAGCCAGGAAAGGCCTGTTGCCAAGCCGCTAAGCACTAAAAAGGTCCAGCTTTTGGTGCTTATATCCACTATCTGTTGGTGTTTGCCGGTGGCAAACACGATGAGCCACGCCATTACTAAAACCACCACTGTGCGGATGGCGGTCGCCAGATTGGAATTAACGTTTTCGATACCAATTTTAGCAAAAATAGAGGTTAGGGCAGCAAAAACTGCGGATAAAAGTGCAAATACAACCCACATATAACAACACTCCTCGTCAACACAATTATTTTTACTATATTATACCCTAAAAATGGCTTTTGTACAGCAAAAAACGATTCTTAAAAGCAAAAATATCCCTAAAAATGCTATACTATACGCAAGGAGGACCTGCTTATGAAACAAATAGCTATTTACCCTTCCCCTGTGGGAAATATCCAAATTGAATACGCAAACGGTGCTGTGATAGCACTAAAATTAGCTAAAAGCGACACCAAGGCCGACCCGCCCACCGCTTTCTCACAGCTTGTTTGCCAACAGCTGGACGAATATTTTGCCGGAACTCGCACAGCCTTTTCGCTGCCCCTTGAGCTACACGGCACACCCTTTCAGGAAAAGGTGTGGGCTGCATTGCAGCAAATCCCTTATGGCGAGGTGCGCAGCTATAAGGATATTGCCACCATGATTGGCAATCCCAAGGCCTGTCGCGCCGTGGGCATGGCTAATAATGCCAATCCCTTGTTTATCATTATCCCCTGCCATCGGGTGATTGGAGCCAATGGCGCCCTCGTGGGCTATGGCGGTGGGATAACCATGAAAAAAGCATTGCTTGAGCTAGAAAAGCAGCACAAGCCAGAGCCTGCCCAGAAATAGGCTGTGCTAAGACTAAGCAGCTTATTTTCTTGCGATATCGCCCACACCATTGAGGATAATTGAGGGACGATAAGAGAACACATTAATATTGTCAAGACTGGTGACGCCACTCAGGACCAGCGCTGTCATCAGACCACTTTCCATGCCGGCCACAATATCCGTATCCATTCTATCGCCAATCATCACCGCATCAGCGGAATGGACATTGAGCATTTTTAAGCCTGTACGCATCATCAAGGGATTGGGCTTGCCCACATAATAGGGTGTCTTTCCTGTGGCCAGCGCAATGGGTGCTACGAGGGCTTGGCAAGCGGGAATAATGCCCATTTCTGAGGGGCCCGTCATATCAGGATTGGTGCCCACAAGGCGTGCGCCCTTATTGATAAGCTGCACTGCTTTAATAATCATATTATAATTATAGGAATCTGTTTCACCCACTACTACATAATCCGGGTTAACATCATTCATAGTAATACCCACATCATAAAGGGCATTGACAAGACCAGGTGCGCCGATAACATAAGCGCTACAGCCAGGGGCTTGCTCTGCAAGAAATTTGGCAGTAGCTAGGGCGCTGGTATAAAAATGGCTTTCGTCCACATCTAGGCCCATACGAGACAGCTTCTGGCGTAGCTCCCGTGGGCTGCGCTCGCTGGAATTGGTCAAAAACAGGAAGGGCTTATCCTCTTTGTAAAGCCAATCCACAAAGTCTTTTACACCGGGCAGGATACAGTTGCCATGGTAGATAACACCATCCATATCACTAATGTAGCCCTGTTTATTACGCAATATTTCCAGTAATTCTTCGTTTACCTTATACATTTTTTACCTCCCTCTCCTCTTTAGCTATATTATGCACTGAGTAAGGCAAATATTCAAGTCAATGGCCTATCTTTATATAGTCCGCGCAGCAGAGCGATTTCCTTAGCATAGCCATCCAGCTCATTGGGTGTTTCTAGATAAAAGGGCAGCAGCCTTAGCTGGGGATGATTGGTCACAGCGGACAACGCTGCAAGGCCTATATTCCCCTCACCAATGCAGGCGTGGCGATCCTTGTGGCTACCCAAGATATTCTTACTATCGTTAATATGAATGGCACGCAGTCTTTTTAGTCCCACAATCTTTTCGAACTGCGCTAGCACCCCTTCTAAATCATTGACAATATCATAGCCACCATCAAAAACATGGCAGGTGTCAAGGCACACGCCCATTTTTTCGTTGAGCTGCACCTTGTCCAGAATAGCGGCTAGCTCCTCAAAGCTGCGCCCCACCTCACTGCCCTTGCCAGCCATGGTTTCCAGCAGCACAGTAGTATGCATTTCTTTATAAAGCACGCTATTGAGCATGTCTGCAATTTTCGCAATGCCCACTTCGCTACCCTGCTTTACATGGCTGCCGGGGTGGAAATTATACATATTCCCTGGCACATATTCCAGCATGGCTAAGTCACCTTCCATAACCATACGAGCGAAATCCACAAGATGCTCGTCTGCAGCGCAGGGATTCATGGTATAGGGCGCATGGGCCAAAAGAGGTGCAAAATTATGCTCCGCACAAAGCTTGCGCAAAGCATTTGCATCCTGAACGTCCACCGCTTTGGCCTTGCCACCGCGAGGATTGCGGGTAAAAAATTGAAAAGTGTCTGCGCCAATTGACAAGGCTGTTTTGCCCATGGCTAGAAAGCCTTTAGAGGAAGATAAATGGCAACCTATATGTAGCATCAATAAACACTCCTAGTAGTTGTAGTTTGAAATTTTTTGGTTTAGCATCATTATACACTTCTACTGCAAGCTCAGCAAGGGCATAAAAAAAGACTAGGCGTCGTGAGTAGCCCAGCCATCCATCCTCTATTATGCGCTTTATTTGCTCAGGGAACGCTTTACAATCTCGCGATTGAGCTCTTGCAGAGTGGGCCGCTTGGACCAATCCTGAGCTGTCATTTTCTTAAGCATATAGGCATCCGCTCCTTTCTTCATAAAATTATTCATATCCAAGTGGTGCTCATATTATAAGCAATAGACTCTTATTTGTCCAGTTCTCTGATGACTATTTTACATATTTATTACGAATGTGGCATTTTCTAAAAGGTAAAGTAAACCGCCTACCTTGCGCTTGGTAGGCGGTTTTTTGTACTTCCGGACGGGAGAAGAGATCCGGAAGGAGAGGGAGTCAGGGCTTAACGGTAGCGCGATATGCTTGCTTACCATCTTTCAGCTCAATGATAACGGCACTCTTGACTGCATCATGCTTATCATTTAAGGATGTTTCACCGGTTACAGCCTTAAAGGATTTGGTATCTGCCAAAGCAGCAGCAACCTTAGCACTGTCGGTGGACCCTGCACGCTTCATAGCATCTGCCAAAAGCTTAATACCATCATAGCCCAAAACTGCAGGTGCATCAGGCTTTTGTTGGTATTCCTTTTCAAAGGTAGCTACAAAGGCTTTGGACTCAGCAGAATCGGAATCGGGAGAATAGTGATTGGTGAAGAAAGTATTGTTCAGGGCAGCAGCACCGGCAATCTCAGCCAGCTTAGGGCTGTCCCAGCCGTCGCCACCAACGATAGCGCAGTTAATACCCAGCTCACGGGATTGTTTAACGATTTTACCAACCTCTTCATAATAACCAGGAACGTAGAGCACATCCGGAGCGGCAGCTTTAATCTTGGTCAAAACGGCTTTAAAATCGGTGTCCTTTTGTAGATAGGCCTCCTCGGCTACAATGCTGCCACCCTTAGCGGTGTAGGCTTGCTTGAAGAAATCAGCTAAGCCTTTAGCATAATCGCTGCTGTTATCCACGTAAATAGCAGCCTTCTTAGCCTTCAGCTCGTTGAGTACGAAGTTAGCACCTACAGTACCTTGGAAGGGATCGATAAAGCAAACCCTGAAGGTATTAGGTTTGGTTTTGCCATCCTTGCCAACGGTAACTGCCGGATTGGTAGCACCAATAGCAAGGAAAGGAATCTTGCTGGTCTCGCTGATATTGCAGGCAGCGATAGCGGATGAACTGGTGAAGATACCTGTAACCATGGGTACCTTGTCTTGGCTGATAAGCTTACTCATAGCATTGGCCGCTTCGGCAGGCTCACTTTTCGTATCGGCTTCCACTAATTGCAGCTTTTTGCCATTCACACCACCAGCAGCATTGATTTCCTTAACCGCCAGCTTAAAGCCGTGCATCATGGAACTACCATAGGAAGCGTTGGCACCGGTTAGCTCGCCGATAGCACCGATTTTCACTGTTTCACCGCCGCTTTTGGCCTTGTCACCACCACAGCCTGTTAACATAAGTCCTGCTGCACAAATAGCAGCTGTGATTGCTTTAAATAATTTACCCCTCATTTGACTCAGCTCCTTTAAGAACATTTGTTATAGACATGGCAGTTTATAATATAAAAAGCCAGGCCACTTTTTCGCTGTGGTCTGGCTTCCTTGCCTTTATTTTGTCTATGAGGATAGTATAAACGGTATAATTGTAAATGTCAATAGTAAATTTGGGTACAATCGTATATTAAGAATAAACAGAATATTAGTCCAGTGGGTAGATAAAAAACAGTGGCATGATCTCTGTGGATAGAATTATCAACTCTCAGCCCGGCTATTATGATTTGGTGCTGATGG
>JBJDXD010000008.1:0-1949 GCA_051866495.1 Phascolarctobacterium sp.
GACAAATAGTACCCCGCAGAGGCCAATTGAACCCCACGAAATTTGCGTTAAGCCCAATAGGACAGCTTTCTACACAAATTCTGTTGTGTACGCGGCACTTGTCCAATTTAGCTACTCGCAAAAATCACCGCGACTATGATGATTACTTATTACGAATTTCACTATTGTAAATAGCTCGTCAAACTTCAATTTGTTGGAAATGACACTAGCTTATGACTCCTGCTACTTTTTTGTTTTCTTCCTCAAGTATATAATGTATAATATACTATGGAGGAAAATATATGGATATCAACACTTTTATAGATAAATTGCAAAGCTATCAGCGCGAGAATGTTTTTAATCCGTGGCGGGATTACGACCCTGATACTGAAATTGGGCCGGAGGCCCCAGAAATACGGCGCGAGAATTTGCGCCGCTATTTGGAGCTGCGCCAGCATGCCCACTATCTCTTTATTGCGGAGGCCTTGGGCTATCAGGGCGGGCATTTTAGCGGTGTGGCCATTACCTCGGAGCGCATTTTGCTGGGACAGCACAAGGCTGTGCGACCTGCAAGTGTGCTGGGCGCGTGGGATTATAGGCGCACAAGCAGTCCTGCTAGTGCGCAGCTCAATGCTACCCAGAAGGCGAAGGGCTTTAACGAGCCCACGGATACTGTTGTATGGAGCACGCTGCAAAATCATGGCTTAGCTGCCTTTGATGTCATTCTGTGGAATATTTTTCCTTGGCATCCCCACAAGGAGGGCAAGCTGCTCACCAATCGCACGCCCTCTACATCGGAGCTGGACGTAGGCGTGGAGTATGCCAAAATGCTGCTGGAGCTAGTGCCAAGCATGCAGATTGTGGCCATCGGCCAAAAGGCGGCGGATACCTTAGGTCGCTATGGCATAGCCTGCAAGGCAGTGCGTCACCCATCCATGGGCGGCGCGGAAACCTTCCGCGCTCAGGTAGCAGAGCTGTTTAAAGGTCAGGAGTAAAAATAAATTAGCTAAGTGCGAAGCTGTATGAGCGTTGTAGAATGGTTCAGTGTAGAGCAATATAAGCATAATCAAAAGGCCTAGTATGTAATTATAGGAGCGCTATAAGTTAGCTCGGAGGTGTGGCTGATGGATGCAGAAAAACAAAATAATGCAACTAAAAAGACCACAGCTGTAGCTGCTGCAGAGCACTACATCACTCGCGAGCAGGCTTTAAACGTGGCGCTAAATATAGGCAAGGTGCTGCTTAAAAGCGGCGCCGAAACCTCCCGCGTGGAGGATACCATTGCACGCTTTTGTCGCAGCTTTGACTATCATGATGTGAATGTGTTTGCTACGCCCACCATGATTATCATCGGTGATGAGACCACGGCCAATGCGTCCCTCATGTGCCGCATTCGCTATCGTAGCAATAATTTGAGCAATGTGAAGGCGATTAATGATTTTTCCTATGGTCTGAAGCCGGAAAGTTTTAACTACGACGAGGCTATGGCCTTTTTGCATCACCTACTGCAAAAGGAGCCTCCCTATGGCAAATGGACGGTGTGCTTGGCTTCCGCCATTTGCTCCGCTGCCTTCGCCAGCATGCTGGGCGGCAATAGCCACGACTTTTTTGCAGCCTTCGTCACCGGCGGCCTTGCCATGACCCTGCTGTGCCAGCTGACCAGCTATAGCTTGGGTGCCTTCTGGGAGAACACTGTTGCGGGCGCAGCCATCGGCGCCTTGGCCATTATGTGTTGTGCGGTGAGCGTACAGTGCACTCGCACTAATATTATCGTAGGCTCACTGATGCCCTTTTTGCCGGGACTGGCCTTTACCAATGGCCTGCGTGACTACTTGAGTGGGGATTTAATCAGTGGTAACAGCCGCATTGCCGAGGCACTGCTCTTTGCCGTTTCCATTGCCTTTGGCTTGGCCTTTACACTTTTAATTTGGTATCGGTGGGGGTGGGAACTATGGCCATCTCCAAGGTGA
>JBJDXD010000008.1:2049-22410 GCA_051866495.1 Phascolarctobacterium sp.
TATGGCCATCTCCAAGGTGATCCTTTTCCCCAATTTTCCCGATGAAGGCAGGTGGCAGGCATGATTTTATTAAATTATCCGGAGGCCTTTGTCTTCGCCATGCTTTCGACCATGGCCTTTGGCATTATTTTCCAAGCGCCGCGGCGTTCCCTTCCTCTGTGCGGCTTAGTGGGAGCTGTGGGCTGGCTTGTATATATTTATTTGCGCAACGGTGCGGAGCTGGACTCCTTCTATGCCAATTTGGCAGCAGCTGTGGCAGTGGCCTTGCTCAGCGAGGTGGCTGCCCGCATCTTTAAGGGGCCGGTCACCGTCTTTGTCATTCCGGGAATTTTTCCCATTGTGCCTGGCCTTGCCATGTATAACGGCATGACGAAAATTATCGAAAAGCAATATGATTTAGGTATGTCACTGCTCCTGCAGGCAGGTATGGATGCTTCGGCCATTGCCTTGGGCATTATGTTTGTGGGCAGCTTATTTAGAGTTATAAAAATAAAGCGGGAAAGGAGTCACAAGCATGGAGGAAACTAAAATGCAAAATAACGCCCAGTCCATGACCAGGGAGCAAATTCTGGAAGTGGCTCTCAATATGGGCGAGGCCCTTTTAAAAAGCGGTGCGGAAACCTCCCGCGTAGAGGACACCATTATGCGCTTTTGCCAAACCTGTGGCTATCACGAGGTAAATGTTTTTGTGACTCCCACGGTGATTTTGTTGGGCGATAAGTCCGCCCCTAATTCCACCATGATGAGCCGCATTCGCAATCGCAGCACTAATCTGTCCAATATTAGTGAAATCAACGATTTTTCCTATAATATCCGCCAAAAGCCCGTGGATTATCCCACGGCCATGAGCAAGCTGCAGGACTTTTTACAGCGTCGTCCGCCCTATGGCAAGTGGATGCTGTGCTTGGCCTCGGCTATTTGCTCGGCTACCTTCGCCGGCATGTTGGGAGGCAACAGCCATGATTTTGTGGCTGCCTTTTTCACCGGCGGCCTTGCCATGGTGCTCTTGAAGCAGCTAGGTGGCTATCGCCCCAGCGCTTTTTGGGAGAATGCCTTGGCGGGGGCAGCCATTGGTGCCTGCACCATTTTGTGCTGCGCCATCAGCATTCAGTGTACTAAAACCAATATCATAGTAGGCTCCCTGATGCCCTTCGTGCCCGGTGTGGCTTGCACCAACGGCCTGAGGGACTACATGGCCGGTGATTTGGTCAGCGGTAACAGCCGCATTGCGGAGGCACTGCTCTTTGCTATTTCCATAGCCATAGGCCTGGCCTTTAGCTTATTACTTTGGTATCATTGGGGGTGGGATTTATGGGTCGAAAAATAGCTTTGTCTAGGCCCTTAGCCACTTCACAAGAGGAGGTGCGCTGATGCCCATTGATTATGTAAGCGCTTTAGCCTTCTCCTTTTCCACCACGGTGGCCTTTGCTGTGCTGCTGCAGGCACCGCGCAAAACCTTACCCATTAGCGGTATCATCGGTGCTGTGGGCTGGGTTGTGTTTCTGTATGTGCGGCGGGAAATGGGCTCCAGCAGCTTTTATGCCAATATTTGTGCCACCTTGATTTTATCGCTCTTAAGCGAGCTGGCAGCCCGCATTTTTAAGCAGCCGGCTACTGTTTTTGTCATTCCGGGCATTTTTCCCATTGTGCCAGGCCTGGGTATGTATAACGGCATGGCCCAGCTCATAGAAAATAATTACGAGCAGGGCATTAACATTCTGCTGACGGCTGGTTTGGATGCGGCGGCCATTGCTCTAGGCATTATGTTCACGGGCAGCTTTTTCCGTGTTTTAAAAATAAGTGCAGAGCGCAAGCGTTTTTTGCAGCTTTTAAGTAAAAGAAAAAAATAATTTTGGAGCTATGAGGGGAATATGGGTCTTTTAGAATTATTATTGTTATCAGTGAGTCTGGCCATGGACGCCTTTGCTGTGTCCATCTGCGGTAGCATGGTGCTTAGTCCTGCGGATAGGACGGGCGGTGCTTTGCGCTTTGGCGTGTGGTTTGGCTTTTTCCAATTTTTGATGCCTATTATTGGCTATTTTGGAGCTATTTCCTTTATTGATTATATCACGGCCTATGACCATTGGCTGGCCTTTGCTCTGCTATTATATTTGGGCGTGAATATGATTCGCGAGGCCAAGGAGGCCTGCAGCATCAAGCACAGCTATACCACTAAGGAGATGGCGGTACTGGCTATTGCCACCAGCATTGATGCTTTAGCCGTGGGCATAAGCCTGGCCTTTTTGAATACCAATATTTGGCTGGCCTCATCCATGATCGGGGTGGTAACCTTTGCAATCGCCACCTTCGGTGGCTTGGCAGGCTTCCGCCTAGGCTCAGCCGTGGGTAAAAATGCTAATATTATCGGTGGCCTGGTGCTCATCGCCATTGGCGTAAAAATCGTGCTGGAGCACACCGGTATTATCTCATAAAAGCGCTGGAGTGGTTGCTAAAATGGCAACTCACTGGCAGCTGCGTGGATTATAAGGAGGCAGAACATGATTACAGTGAATAAAGAGCGTATGCTCTCTGAGTTTAAGGAGATTGTGGCTATTCCCTGCCACACCCTGAAGGAGCGCCCTGTGTTTGATTATCTCAAGGCTAAGCTGGAGGGCTTGGGCTTTACTGTGGAGGAGGACGACGCAGGCAAGGCTTTAGGCGGTAATTGTGGCAATTTGTGGGCCTTTTTGCCGGGGACTAAGGCCGGTGCAGTGGGCGTTTTGCTTTCTGCCCATATGGACGGGGTGGAGCCCTGCGGCGGCACCACCGTTGTGCAAAGGGACGGCGTGCTCTATAGCGATGGCACCACTATTTTGGGTGGTGACGACAAGAGCGGCGTGGAAGGCATTTTAGAGGGCATTCGCCTGCTTTTGGAAAGCGGTGCTGACCATGGCGATATCCAAATACTATTCACTATTGCGGAGGAGGGCGGTGTGAACGGCTCTCGCTGCATGGATAAGTCCAAGCTGCGTGCGGAAGTGGGCTATGCTTTGGACGGCGAGGGTGCGCCCGGTGAAATCGTGGTGGGTGCCCCCGGTCAATACAAGTATAAAATCAGCGTGCACGGCAAAAAGGCCCATGGTGGCCTGGAGCCGGAAAAGGGCATCAACGCGGTGATGATTGCGGCCAAGGCCTTGGCCGAGGTGAAGCGTTATGGTCGCATTGACGAGGAGACCACTGCAAATATCGGCATTATTTCCGGCGGTGTGGCCACCAATGTGGTGCCGGATCTAGTTACCATTGAAGGCGATGCTCGTAGCCGCAATAATGAAAAGTTGCTGGCCATTCGCGATGAAATCGTGAATAGCATTGTGGCTGGTGTTGAAAAGCATGGGGCTAAGGCGGAGGCCTTGGTGGAGCACAAGTACAGCTCCTTCTTGGTTGCTGAGGAGAGTAAGGTGGTGGCCTTGGCTAAGCGCTCCTGCGAAATTTGCAGCTTTACGCCCGATGTAACGCTGACCGGCGGTGGCAGTGATGCCAACTTTATCAATGCCGCCGGTGTGCCCTGCGTGATTTTGGGCACGGGTATGGCCAATGTGCACACAGTGGAGGAATATCTGAAAGAAGAGGATCTCTACAACTCCGCCTTAATGGTGTATGGCATTTTGGTGGCTGCGGCTGAGTAAGCGGTGACCGTGAGGCTATAAAAGGCTGTAAAAAGCTGTAATAATCAGCTGTATATCTGTTTTGGAAAAAGAGAGCTCTAGCTATGTTGAGAAGCATAGCTAGGGCTGTTTTTATGCCATGTTTTGTTTACTACAAGCTTACAAATGTAGTATATTTTTATGTATTGCGAAATGCGATAGGAAACAAATGTTTCGAGTAACATTTCCAAAAAGAAAATACATAACCTATTCCCAAAAAGAAAACCGCAGTCCAGGCATTGGATTGCGGTTAGTTTTTTAGGGGTACCGAAACGTTACTAGAAACAGTTGTTTTATATCTAGCCTTCTAAATTCTTCTTGCGCTGTTTTTGATATAGTGGTAAAATAACCATAGAAAGAGTGCTACCGATAGATGGTTGCCCTCAAATTAACATGTTACAAAAAAGTAACCGGACTTGGGGAAGTTGGCGGTTACTTTTTTGCTTTAAAAACTAGGAGTAAAACGAGCGTTGCAACTTCGACCAAAAGTCTAAGTAGATTCACGACATCAGAGAAACCCAAAGCTAACGCCCCCTTCCTTTATTAAAGTCAGAGGGTTAAGCAAAAGCCCTCTGCTAAAGAGGGCCAACCGCCTACCGTTATGGTAGCACCAAAAATATTATAGCACATTTTATCGAAAAAGAAAATATGTTTTTATCATATATAGCACTTCCTATCATACTACACTAATAATCCGCTCATTTTGATGCGGATCTTTTGTTTTATTGCTTGCTTTACAGTAAATTATCAAGAGTATATAATTAAGATAAGGCTATTATTAGGCGGTGAAGTATATGGTAGAAGGCTTTATCTTTATACTTAGTGTAGTATGCATTGTATACTTAATTGGATATGTTTTAGTATGCCTCGGTGTTTCCTTTACAATTGTAAAAGTATTATTAAAAAACAGCTATTTATACTTTACTAATCGCAAATTCAGGAATGCTTGTCGTATGTCCAGGGATAAGCAATTCTTTTTGAAGTTTCATGACGAGTTTTAAGTTGGCAGTATAAGAATTATTAAAGCTTGCTGAAGAGGTGAAATCATGTCTTCTTTAACGAAAAAAATAATAAACGCAAAACCATTTACTGAATATCAAAACCAGTATCCCCGTTATTATTATTTTGCAAGCAGAATACATTACTTCTTTTTTAGCTTTATTGGCTGTAATAGCAATCATTGCAATGGGCGTCACTGAAAATCTAATTATCCTTAGGGTGTTTGTGGTCATATTTATGGTTTTGTTTTTTTTATTTTAATATCATGTTTAACCTTTTCTTTTTTTATGCTCAAGAAATTAAGTAAAATTGGAGGAAGGGCAATAGGTGATAGGATCAACGAAGATAATAACCGTTCTCTACAATATCAAAATAAGGATACATCTTTTGATGAGATTTTGGATAGTATGAATTATAACAGTACTCCTTCTGTCGATTCTTATTCTAATATAAACACTAGTACGGATAAATCTTTTAAAAGCGTTAATAAAAGTAATTCACCTTCTGTAGATTATCTCCCCAAGATTTACTCAAGCTTTGAGGGAATTATCGTGCGGTTAAATATAAAAAAAGGTGATTATATCAAGAAAGGGGATCACATATATTCTGTATTATGGCAAGTTTCTATCTTATCAGATGGCATTAGATTGGATATCAATTCTGATATAGAAGGAGTAGTTGAAGGAGTGAATATTTTTGTTGGTCAGCAAATCAAATGCGGAGATGCAATAGCAACTTTGTCAAATTTCGGTAATAGTGATACTTCTGATAATTCAAGTGAAACTATTAATTCTCCTTTTCCTGGAAGAATTAAGAAGGTAAGTGTTCAAAAGGGAGATTTTGTAAACAAAGGTGACACGGTTTTAGTAATTCATGCATTTGATATGGATAATGATATTTTAGCGCCTAAAGACGGATGCATTGAGGCTATGTATGTATACCGGAACAGTGAAATCACTTGTGGTGATGTTTTATTTAGAATCGCTTACGTAAAGAAGTAATGGTAAATAAGTGATGTGGAATAGCGCAAGGTACACTAAGCCAACGACAAAGCCGTTATGGAAATATACGGCCTTTTGGACAAGATTAACAGTGATGCTACCTACGTAGTAGAGCTGATGAAGATGTACCAATAATTTGTGTCTAAGGAAAAATAATTCTCGCGACTTGAAAATCGTAAAATATGATTATAACAAGAAAGTCCCTGTCGAGTTCAACCTGGCAGGGACTTTCGGTTAATATTATCATCTACGGTTATCTTGCTCCTGGCACCCTCATCCCTCTTTCTGTGGCTTGTCCGCATCCAACTCCTGCAGCAGCCTATCCAGAGCACTGTCAGGAGCATCCTCCTCCGGAATAAGCATATCCTCCGGGGCCTGAATAACCTCCACCTTCAGCTCCACCCCAAAGGTCTTTTTAAACCAAGAGAGATGGTCTTGAATTTGGTGCATTTCAATAGTGGGCATTTGCTCCGCATGAATTGCAAGAATGGCGTTCTTCTTATTAAAGCTGGGTGTCAGCGTGTGCACCATGCGCATTTCGGAGTAGTCCAGGCTTTCTGCCAGGGCCAAAAGCAGGGACAGCTTATTGATAAGCTTCCAATTGCTTTCCGTCAGCATTTCCTTATAGAAGCGGGACTTAAAGTAGTTTTTAGAAACACCATTATGCCAACCGGCAATAGCGCTAGTAATAATCTGCTCCTTGTGGGTTAGACCAAAAAGCTTAGCATTTTGAATCATGTAGGCACTATGGCGAGCATGACTGTAAAAATTAATGGTAATACCAATGTCGTGGAGCAGGGCCGCAGTTTCTAACAGACGGCGATTGCTTTTGCGAACCTTATGCAGCTCCATCCAGCCATCGAACATGGCCAAAGCAAGCTTAGTAATATGCCGGGCATGACCCGTGTCCGATTCAAAGAGACGCAGAGTGTTTTCGCGGCTGCGCTCCAAAATATTCTTGGCAATCAAGGGCACATTATTGGATTTAGAATAATAATCATAGAAAAGGCCCTCGCGCAGACCACAGCCACTGGTAATGAGCTTTTTGGCACCGGTGGCCTCTAAAAGACAGCTAATAATACTGGTACCGGCCAAAATAATATCGCTACGCTCCGTGCTGAGACCGGAGATTTTTTTGCGCTGCTCCAAATTGGTCAAACGTAATTTATTGAAAAAAGTGCGGAAGGTTTGCACCGGATAAGCATAATTGTGGATTTTGGTAGCAGGATATTTTTTGCCACGCTGAATTATTTTGGCGATAGTACGAGCCGTGCCGCCAACACCAATCAAGGGCAAATTGTTCTGCTTGAGCCAGGGATATTGGCTTAAGCGGCTCATGATAAAGGCAGTTAAATCGTTATAAACATTAGCAGGCATTTCGTTGCGGATGTTGAACATACCCGTGGTATTCACAGCGCCCAAGGGCAAAGAAACGCTTTCTAAAATCTTGCGGTTTTTAAATAAAATAAGCTCCGTGCTGCCACCGCCTAGGTCGAAGATAATACCATTTTTTACGTCCAAGGTATTAATAACGCCCAAATAGCTAACATAAGCTTCCGTATTGCCGGAAATAATATGTAGCTGGATGCCCGTCTGCTCTGCTACCTTGGCTACCAAATCGGCACCATTGCTGGCATTACGAATAGCCGCTGTTGCTACAGCGATGGTTTTATCAGCTTGGTAGATTTTGCACATATGAGCAAAGCTGCGCATCGTGTCGATGGTGCTGGCGAAGGCTTCCTCGGTCAAGAGGTTGTTGCCATCCACCTTTTGGCTCAGACGCAGTGCTTCCTTTTGGTTGTAGACCATATTATAGGCCCCGTTTTTATAGATATGGCTAATTACTAAGCGTGCCGAGTTAGAGCCAATATCTATGATTGCTATTCTCTGCATGTTCCGCCTCCTAAGGATATCTCCACATTACCTAAGTATTATATTACCCATAAAAGCCAAAATTCCTGCGTTCCATTTTAAAATCCCTGTAAAATTGTCAAATTTATGTAAGCACGCAGGACTTTTTCATTATAAACAGAATATAATATATATAATTAGTTTGGAGGCGCTGACAATGAAACGTAAAACACATACTACCTTCGCCGCCATTCATCTAGGCTCTGAGAAGATCAGTATGCAAATCACAGAGTACCGTAATCTTGATAAGTATAAAATCATCGAGCGCGTAAGCCGACGTATTCGCCTAGGTGAGGCAACCTTTAAAAATAAAATCATTCCCTTTGAGCTAGTATCCGAAATCTGCGAAATTTTGCAGGGCTTTAAAAGGCTCATGGTGGAATATGGTGTAGAAGAATATAAGCTACAGGCTACTACTGCTGTGCGTGAGGCCAGCAACCAAATTTTTCTGTTGGACCAAATTTATAGCAAAACAGGTCTTGAGGTTGAAGTGGTGGATATGCCCAAGGAAATTTACACTAAATTTGTGGCTATCCGCCAAACCCTGAAGAATGCTAAAATCAGCAGTGAGCGTGACGGCATGCTGATGATGGATATTTCTAGCGGTGGCTTGGGCATCACCCTGGTGCAGGATGAGCAAATTCGCTATCAGGAAAACTTTCATGTGGGCATTATCCGCATCAAGGAAAGCTTTGGTCGCAACCGCAGGGAGAGCATCCATTTTAACAAGGCCTTGACGGAATTTTTGAGCAGCACCATCGGTCCTGTGCGTCAGGAGCTGAAGCAGGATAGCGTGCAATATTTGGTGCTTTCCGGCACAGAAACAGAGCTTTTATTGCGTATGCTGGGCTTGGACGAGGAGCAGCTGGTGCACCGGATTAAGGCGGAGGATTTTCATAATTTCTTTGCCAAGATGCGGCGGATGAATTTGCCCCAGCTCATTAGTGCGTACCATATCCCTGAGCATGTGGCCGAGCTGGCTCTGCCTACGGTGCTGCTGTACGAGCAGCTCTTGCATGTGCTGCCTGCCCAAGAAATCGTTATTACGGGGGATAGCTTTATCGACGGCATGCAGCTTTTGCATATTGCCCGCAAGACTAATCTGGCCCTGTGCAAGGAATGGGAGCAGGAGCTGATTAGCCTTTTCCATTGCATTGGTCAACGCTATTTATACGACAAGCATCATGTGCAGCAGGTGGAGCGCCTGGCTGTGACCATTTTCGAGGCCATTGCTAAAAATTACAGCATGGGTGAATATGAGCGCCTTTTACTCAGAGCGACCTGCATTCTGCACGATATAGGCAAATATATTTGCATGCGCAGTCATTCCCTGTATACCTATCAGCTGATTTGCTCCACGGATATGCTGGGCTTTAGTGATAGGGACAAGCAAATTATTGCCCTGGCATCCTATTACCATGCCAATAAGCTTTTTGACCAAACAAAGCCCTTGGCACCCCAGGTGCCCCGTGATATGGTGGCCGTTGTGGCTAAGCTGGCTGCCATTGTGCGCCTGGCAGATGCCATGGACCGCAGTTATTTGCAAAAAATACGTCGCTGCAACGTGGTTTTGAAGGATAATAAGCTGAAGATTCAAGCAGTGAGCAAAACAGATTTGGCTTTAGAGATGTGGACCTTTGAGGATAAGGCGGCCTTCTTCGAGGAGGTTTATGGTATTAAGCCGATTTTGGAACGGGTGGATAAATAATGAAAAAGCTAGAGTTAAATAAACCGGAATATTTTTATAATCGAGAGCTGAGCTGGTTGAAATTCAATCTGCGCGTATTGAAGGAGGCTATGTTTAAGGAGGCACCACTTTTGGAGCGACTGAAGTTTATCGCTATTTCTGCCTCTAATTTGGACGAGTTTTTTATGGTGCGTGTAGCAGGACTTTGGAATAGCTTGGATAATGGTGTGGAGAAGCTGGATGCGGCGGGGCTTTCTGTGAAGGTCCAGCTGGAGGCCATTGCGGATTCTGCCCATGAGCAAATTCGCACCCAAACAAAATATTTAATGGCCTTGATGGGCGAAATGGATGCGGTGGGACTGCATTTTCGCCGTGTAGAAAATCTTTCCGATATGGGCAAGGATTGGCTGGAGGAATATTATCGTGAGGTGATTTATCCTGTTTTGACACCCATGGCTGTGGATGCTTCCCGCCCCTTCCCCTTCCTGGCCAATAAAACTCAAAATCTGGCCGTAGAATTGATTAAATCCGATGGTGAGCACAGCATGGGCCTGATTCAGGTGCCTTCTGTTTTGGACCGCATTTTGGAGGTGCCGCCGGAGGAAAGAAGAACCTTTGTCTTTTTAGAGGATATTATTGCCAGCCATTGCCAGGATTTGTTCAAGGGCTGCCAGATTTTGGACGTGGTGCCCTTTAGAGTAACTCGCGACAGCGATTTGGATTTGGAAGAAGAGGACAGCGTTGACCTTTTGAAGGAGGTGGAGGAGTCCCTGCGCAAGCGTAAGCGTGGCGCTGCGGTGCGTTTGGAAATCTTCAAGACCAGTAATAGTCGTATCAAGAAATTTTTGGAAGAAAATCTTGATGTTTCCGACCTAGAGGTTTATGAAATTAATGGTCCCCTAGACCCCACCTGCTTCTTTAAGTTTACCGGCCTCAAGGGCATGTGGCCCTGGCTGTACGAGCCCTTTGTGCCTCAGCGTCCCTTGGAATTACCGGATGGCAGCGATTTGTTTGCGGCTATCCGCCAAAATGATATCCTTTTGCATCATCCCTACGAGACCTTTGACCCTGTAGTGAAGCTGGTGAGTGACGCTGCGGACGACCCGCAGGTGTTGGCGATTAAGCAGACTTTGTACCGCGTCAGCGGTAACAGCCCCATTGTAGCGGCCTTGGCGAGGGCGGCTGAAAACGGCAAACAGGTTACGGTTTTGGTAGAGCTGAAGGCGCGCTTTGATGAGGAAAATAATATCCTTTGGGCCCGTCGCTTGGAAAAGGCAGGCTGCCACGTTATTTATGGCTTGGTAGGCCTTAAGACCCATGCCAAGATCATCCTCATTGTGCGCAAGGAGGACAACGGCATCAAGCGTTATGTACATTTGGGCACTGGCAACTATAACGATAGCACGGCCAAGCTTTATACGGACTTGGGCCTGATGACTGCCAATGATGAGTTTGGCATCGATGCTTCGGCCTTCTTTAATTTGCTCAGTGGCTATGGCGAGCCCCCGGTGTGGAACAAGCTGGTGATGGCTCCCTTGGGCCTGCGGGAAAAGATTTATTCCTTGATTAACAACGAAATCAATATGGTGAATATGGGTAAGGAGGGTCATATTATTGCCAAGATGAACTCCCTTATCGATTATCCTGTTATCCAAAAGCTGTACGAGGCTTCTGCTGCGGGCGTGCATATTGATTTAATTGTGCGCGGCATCTGCGGCCTGCGCACGGGCATCGAGGGCATCAGCGAAAATATCACGGTGCGCAGCATTGTGGGTCGCCAATTAGAGCATAGCCGTATCTTTTGGTTTGCCAATGGTGGCGAGGAGCAGCTGTATCTATCCAGCGCGGACTGGATGCCTCGTAATTTGAACGACCGCGTGGAGCTCTTCTTCCCGGTGGAAACGGAGGAGCATATCCAACGCATCAAGGGCCTTTTGGATTTGTATTTGCGGGACAATGTAGGCGCCCATATGATGCAATCCAATGGCACCTATCGCCGTGTGCACAATAAGCTGGAGCCTGTTAGTGCCCAAGCAACGCTCTATGAGCTGGCTCAATTGGCAGTGACCAGCGACAAGCTGCCCATGGCCCAGCGCTTGCAGCCTGTTTTTAGTAGAAGATAGGGATTTACTAGGATAAGATAAAATAATTATGCCCTGCCATCTGTGCAAGCCTTGCACAATGTGCTAAAATAATACTATCTTTGATTTGCAAATGAGGAGGACTTCTTTGATGAAAAAAGTATTGCGTTATCTTTTGATGACTGTTTTGGCACTGTGCTTTGCCATTCCCTGCCTGAGTGCCGAAGCTGCTACCATTGCTCTGCTGCCCTTGGTGAATAATGTGGAGGGCGATGAGCTGGCCAGCCAGGTTTATTATAAGCAGGCTATTAATGCTATTAAGGGCCAGCCCGGCTTTGTTTTGGTGGAAAGCGATAAGCTGACCATGGCTATTGAAAATGCCAAGGTTGGCGTGGGCGGCATCAACCAAAGCACCTTGGAAAAAATTGCCAAGGAGGGTGATGTGGATGTGGTTTTTGCTATGCAGCTGGATAAGCTTGCTCGCAAGCCCATGAACCGCACCGGTGAGCGTGTTTTGAAGCTGGAAATGGAGGGAAAGGCCTTCGCCTATAACCGCTTAAATGGCGTTTTCTATGAGCATAATCTTAAGGGGGGCAAGGAAATTGATGAAGCGCTGACCTCTCGTTGGGATTGGGCTCATGAAGAATTTGGTCGTGCTGTTCGTCAAGAAATTTCCCGTGCTCTGCGTGCAAAATAAGCGCAATTTATAAGCTTTGCTCGCTATGAGTTGGTAAACCTATAAAGAGCGATGTAAAAATAATTCATAAGAGGCTAGCCTTCAAGCTAGTCTCTTTTTTATTGGAGTAAGTACATTTATCTCTTGAGGAGACATAACATTTACAAAATTACATGCTAATAGGAGGAGAGTGTTGTTTTCTTGGAGAATAAAAATATGCTATAATTAGATAAGAATTATAGTTTAGGGAGGTTTTTTGATGTTTGCAACTATTGTGGGAGAGATTAGTAATTTTATGTACAGCTATCTGCTGATCGTGATGCTGGTGGCAGTTGGCTTGTACTACACCCTGCGCACTCGCTTGGTGCAGCTGCGCATGTTTAAGGAGACTATTCGTGTTATTTTGGAAAAGCCTGTGGGAAAAAACGCCGTGTCTTCCTTCCAAGCCTTGATGGTTTCCACTGCATCCCGCGTGGGTACTGGTAACATTATTGGTATTTCTACTGCTATTTGCTTGGGCGGCTATGGCGCTGTGTTCTGGATGTGGGTTATCGCCATTGTGGGCGGTGCCTCTGCCTTTATCGAAAGCACCTTGGCCCAGATTTATAAAAAACGTGGTGAGCATGGTAGCTATGGCGGCCCTGCTTATTATATCGAGGCTGCGCTGGGCAGCAGAGCCTTGGCTGTAATCTTTAGCATTGCCCTGATTGCTACCTATGGCGTGGGCTTTAATATGCTTTGTGCTTATAATCTGCAGTCCACCTTTATCGCCTATTCCTTCTATAATCCTGGGACCACTCCCTGGATTATCGGTGGCGTGTTGGCTGTTTTAGTAGGCTATTGCCTCTTTGGCGGTGGTCGTCGCGTGATTTTGGCAACCTCTACTCTGGTGCCGATTATGGGTGTTATCTATATTTCTGTAGCCTTTGTTTTGACCCTTATGAATATTGGTCAGCTGCCTGCAGTTTTGGGCAAAATCTTTAGCCAAGCCTTTGATTTTCAGGCTATTTTCTCCGGCTTTGCCGGCTCCTGCGTCATGTTTGGCATTAAGCGCGGCCTGTATTCCAACGAGGCCGGCGTGGGCTCCGCTCCTAACGCGGCAGCTGCTGCGGAAGTATCCCATCCTGTAAAGCAGGGCTTGGTACAAATGCTGTCCGTCTTCATCGATACCCTTTTGATTTGCACTGCTACTGCCTTTATGTGCATGACCTCTGGCGTGGAGCCTGTGAAGGAGCTGGCCGGTGCCCCCTATGTACAAACTGCCTTGGCTGCTTCCATGGGCGGCGTGGCTAAGGTGTTTATCACTGTATCCATGGTGCTTTTCGCCTTCACCACTCTGTTGGGCAATCTCTATTATGTTGATAACTGCTTTGCCTATATTATGAAGGCAGTGCCCGGCCCCACCTTTAATATGGTTTATCGCGCTATCGCTTGCGTGGTTATCTTTATCGGCGCTGGCTCCAGCATGGGCCTGATGTGGGATTTGGCGGATGTGCTCATGGGTTGCATGGCCATCATCAACCTGCCCGTGATTTGCATTCTGGGCGGTCCTGCGCTGAAGGCTATGGATGATTATAGCAAGCAGCGTGAAGCAGGCAAAAATCCTGTTTTTGTGGCTCGCTCCATTGGTATTACCCAAAAGCTTGATTATTGGCAGGAGTAAGGGACAATTTTATAATTTAGTTAAAAATGCGGTTGATAGTTCTCTACGATAATCAGCCGCATTTTTTTATAAATATTTTTGTTTGCTTAGCAGTAAAAATCCGATTTGTGTAGAATATACACAAGTAGAGACAATTTTTTGGTCAAGGTTGTTTTGTGTTTTTAGGCCCCAAAGGAGGGAATGAAATGATTTATAATTATTATCCTGGCTGCACGCTTTCTACGAAGGCGCAAAAGCTGGATAGGGCTGCTCGGCGTGCAGCGGAGGCTTTGGGCTTTCCCTTGGTGGAGCTGCCAGAGTGGCAGTGCTGTGGTGCGGTGTATCCCATGGCTCCCGATGCCATTGCGGAGCGTCTCAGCGCTGTGCGTGCCTTGGCGGCAGCCAAGGCCAATGGTGGCGTGCTGGTAACACTGTGCAGTGCGTGCCATCATGTGCTGAAGCGGGTGAATAATGATATGGCTACCAAGCCTGAAATAGCAGCCAAGGTGAATGCATATTTGGAGCTGGAGGAGCCCTATCAGGGTGAGACCAAAGTGTTGCACTATTTGGAGGTTTTGCGTGACCACATTGGTTGGGCAGAAGTGGCCAAACAGATTACAAATCCTCTGAAAGGCCGTTCGGTTGGCGCTTATTATGGTTGTATGCTGCTCAGACCGGGACAAGTAATGGCCATGGATGACCCTGAGCGTCCTAAGATTTTGGAGGATTTTCTGAGGGCCTTAGGTGCTACGCCGGTGGAATATGCTATGCGCAACGAATGCTGTGCAGGTTATTTGGCGATTACCAATAAAGCCATGTGTGAGCGGATGGTGGGCGAAATCAAGGGCAATGCTGCTAGCTGTGGCGCCCAGGAACTGATTACAGCTTGCCCCCTGTGTGCTTATAATTTGGTGGCTAATGCTGGAGCTAATACCCTTCCCGTAGCTTATTTTACAGAGCTTTTAGCAGAGGCCCTGGGTGTGGCTGAAGGAGGTGCAGAGTAATGGAGTTAACCGGTAAAGAATTGGCGGCTCAGCTGCTGCGCCTTTCCGGCACCGACGTGAGCCGCTGCATTCAATGCGGTCGTTGCAGTGCCACCTGTCCCATGGGCGATAAAATGGACTTATTACCCAGCCGCATGGTGTGGGAGCTAATTAATGGCAACGGCGAAGAGATGCTGGCAGCTCGCTCGCCCTGGGTGTGCCTGTCCTGTATGGCCTGCGAGCAGCGCTGTCCCCGTGGCGTGAGCCCTTGCGCGGTTATGGAGGCAACCCGTTTGGTAAGCATTCGCCAGCAGGGAGGCAACCGCCTAGCGCCTGAGGCGCTGGAGCATTATCCTGCGGATATGCCCCAGCAGGCTTTGGTGGCCGCTTTTAGAAAATACAATAAATAGGAGGTATCCTCGTGCAAAAAATAGGTGTTTTTGTATGTTGGTGTGGCAGCAATATCGCCGGCACGGTGGATGTTGCCCAAGTGGTGGAGGCGGTGCGTCAGGTGCCTGATGTGGCCTACGCCGTTGATTATAAATATATGTGCTCGGAGCAGGGCCAGGAAATAATTCGTAACGCTGTACACGACTACAAGCTGGATCGAATTGTCGTATGCTCCTGCTCACCCCGCATGCACGAAGCCACCTTCCGCAAGTGTGCGGAAAGCGTGGGCATTAACTCATATATGGTGGAAATTGCCAATATCCGCGAGCAGTGCTCCTGGGTATTGAAGGATAAGGCCGAGGCAACTGCGAAGGCAATTAAGCTGGCGAAGGCAGCTATTGCCAAGGTGCGCTTTAACAGTCCGCTGCACGCAGGGCAGAGCGACGTGGTAAAGCGGGCGCTGGTCATTGGCGGCGGTATCGCCGGCATCCAAACAGCGCTGGATATTGCCGAGGCCGGATATAAGGTAGATATTGTGGAAAAGGAGCCCACCATCGGTGGGCGTATGGCGCAGCTGGATAAAACCTTCCCGACCTTGGACTGCAGCGCCTGCATTTTAACGCCGAAGATGGTGGACGCGGCCCAGCACGAAAATATTACTCTCTATACCTATAGCGAGGTGGAAGGCGTAAGCGGTTATGTGGGCAATTTTGCGGTGACTATTCGCAAAAAGGCTCGCAGTGTGAAGGCGGATATGTGCAGTGGCTGCGGCATTTGCACGGAAAAATGTCCCTCTCGCAGAACTCCTAGCGAGTTTGATATGGAGCTGAAAAATCGCGGCGCCATCTATATTCCCTTTGCCCAAGCTATTCCTAAGGTGCCCGTTATTGACCGCGCGGCCTGCATTAAGTTTAAAACAGGCAAATGTGGTATTTGCTCCAAGGTTTGTCCCTGCGAGGCCATTGATTATGAGCAGCAGGATGAGCTAATTACGGAAAAATATGGTGCCATCGTGTTGGCCACGGGCTTTGAAATGATTAATCTAGATAAATTCACTGACCTGGGCTGGGGCATGAGCAAGGATGTTATTTCCTCCCTGCAGCTGGAGCGCCTGACCAATGCGGCAGGTCCCACCGAGGGCCATTTGGTGTGCCCCTCCACTGGTAAGGAGCCTAAGAAAGTGGTTATCGTATCCTGTGTGGGCTCCCGTGATACCAGCGAGCGCGGCAAGACCTATTGCAGCAAAATTTGCTGCATGTACAACGCTAAGCACGCTATGTACATTCGCGAAAAATATCCCAATGTGGATGTCACTGTGTTTTATATTGATGTGCGCACTCCCGGCAAGGGCTTTGACGAGTTCTATCGTCGTGCGGTGGAGGAATACGGCGTGCATTATGTGCGTGGCCAGGTGGGCAAGGTGGTAGTGGATGGCGACGGCAAGCTCACTGTATTCGCCAGCGATTTAAATAGTGGCAAGCATTTGATGCTCTTCCCTGATTTGGTTGTTTTAGCCGGTGCTGTGAAGCCCAGCCCTGACGCTCGCAAGCTGGCTACCATGCTCACAGCGAGCATCGACAATGACGACTTCTATGTAGAGGCTCATCCCAAGCTGCGGCCTGTGGAAAGCCCCACCGCCGGTGTTTTCCTTTCCGGTATGTGCCAGGGACCCAAGGATATTCCTGAGACTGTTTCCCAAGCAGGCGCTGCGGCAGCCAAGGTGATTGGTCTCTTGGCTAAGGACCATTTGGAGACCAATCCCTGCACAGCCATGTGCCACGAAAATATTTGCAGTGGCTGCAAGACCTGCGCCCATGTGTGCCCCTATGGTGCTATTTCCTATGAGACCAAGCAGGTTATTACCTTGGCCGGCACCCGCGAAAATCGCACGGTTGCAGTGGTCAACGACGCCCTGTGCCAGGGCTGTGGTGCCTGCACTGTAGCCTGTCCCAGCACGGCTATGGACCTTAAGGGCTTTACTAATGAACAAATTTTGGCAGAGGTGGATGCATTATGTTAGAAAACAACACCTACGAACCGAAAATCGTGGCGTTCTGCTGTAATTGGTGCAGCTACGCCGGCGCTGACGGTGCTGGCACGGCCCGCAAAAATTACCCCGCCAATATTAAAATCATCAAGGTTCCCTGCTCCTGCAGGGTTAATCCCTTGTTCATCCTGCGGGCCTTCGCTCGCGGCGCCGATGGTGTCATCCTCTGTGGCTGTCATCCCGGCGATTGCCATTACACCACGGGCAATTATTTCACCAGGCGCCGCATGACGCTGCTTTTAGGCATGCTCAATTATTTGGGCGTGGCCGGTGACCGCTTTAGAGTGGAATGGGTCAGCGCCGCCGAGGGCGCGCGCTTTGCTCAAGTAATGAACGATTTTGCGGAGCATATTGCTTCCTTAGGAGAAAATGTAAAGTTGAGGGATTTGCGATGCGCGAAATAAAAAAGCTGATGCAGGACAAGGCCGCAGAGCTTTTGGCCAGCGGCGCTGTGGACAGGGTACTGGCTTGGCGCAGCGGCGAATTCTTTTATGATAATGCTCCTGCCTTTTTTAGTAAGGCTGAGGAGTGCGCAGAAATCGTCTATGACGAGTTCTGTCCTGCCAATTTATGTAAATATCTTATCCAAACCAGTCGCAAGGGTCTCAAAACGGCAGTGTTTCTCAAGCCCTGCGATACCTATGGCGTGAACCAATTGCTGAAGGATAATCGCATTCAGCGTGAGCTTGTCCATGCCATTGGTACGCCCTGCAGTGGTATGCTGGATATCAAAAAGATTAAGGCTGTCGGTGCCAAGGCCATTGTGAAGGTCGAGGCAGAGGGCGACAAGATTGTGGTAACCACCGCTTTAGGAGAGGTTATCTTGAACAAGGCCGATGTGCTTTTGGATAAGTGCATCATGTGCAAGGGCAATGAGTATAAAATTGCCGATGAGGAACTGGGTGAAAAATTGCCCACTCCGGAGTTCACAGGCGATAAATTTGCCGGTGTGAAGGCTATTGAGGCCATGAGCGACAAGGAGCGCTTTGCCTTCTGGCAGCAGGAGCTAAGCAAATGCATTCGCTGCAATGCTTGTCGCGATATTTGCCCCGCCTGCACCTGTGAACAATGCATTTTTGACAATCCCCAGTCCCCAGTGGCTGGCAAGGCCTATGCGGACACGGTGGAGGAGCAGCTTTTCCATATCATCCGTGCTTATCACGTAGCCGGACGCTGCGTGGGCTGCGGCGAATGTGCCCGTGTATGCCCCCAAGGCGTTAAGCTGGGCCTCTTGAACATGAAGTTTATGAAGGACATCAATACCTTCTTCGGACCTTATCAGGCTGGCGCTGACGCGGAAACACCTGCGCCTCAGGTTGATTATAAGCTTAGTGACCATGAGGTTGATGTGGCAGTGAAGGGAGGCAAATAGGATGTACAAAATCAGTAAGGAAAATTTGCCCAAGCTTTATGCTGCTCTAAACGAGCAGGGCAAGCTGCTTTTACCCTGCCGAAATAAGGCTGGCAAGGTGGACTTTGCTCCCTACGCTGCTGAAGCTGAGGTGGCTTTAGGGGCTCCTTTGACTTCTCGCTCTGCCAAGGATGTGTTCTTTCCCCAAGTGGAGCAGCTGCTGAAATTCCAAGTGGAGGGCAAAAAGCTTTCCTTGGAGCAGATTTTACCCAGCGAGGAAACGGTTATCGTGTTAGGCGTGCGGGCCTGCGATGCACGTAGCTTTGACATTTTAGATAGAGTATTTTTAAAGGAGCCGGTGGACTCTTATTATAAGGCTCGCAGGGAGCATACGGTACTCATTGGCTTAGGCTGCAGTTCGCCTGAGGAGACCTGCTTCTGTCACGCCTTTGGCATCGATGCTACGAAGCCTGAGACGGATGTGCAGACATGGCTTGTAGATGGGGACTTGTTCTGGCAGGCTGTTACGGCCAAGGGCGAGGAGCTTACTTCTAAGCTAGGCGCTTTGCTGGAGGAAGCTAGTGATAGCAAGCTTGTTGCAGAGCAAGCGGTTATGACCCAGAAGATTTTGAGCGTGCTACCCTTGCATGACTTCAAATTTAACGACAAGTTACCTGCTAAGGAGCTGGCGGTGTTCAACAGCAAGGTCTGGGAGAAGCTGGCACCGAGCTGCTTATCCTGCTGCACCTGCACCTATGTGTGCCCCACCTGCCACTGCTATGATATTCGCGATTATGAAGTGGCCGAGGGAAAAACAGAGCGCTTCCGCTGCTGGGATAGCTGCATGGTGAGCGATTTTACCAAGATGGCTCATGGCAATCCTCGCAAGAGTCGCTTGGAGCGCTTCCGCCAGCGTTATATGCATAAGCTGGTTTATTATCCCGAAAATAATGAGGGCATTTATTCCTGCGTGGGATGCGGTCGTTGCCTGCAAAAATGTCCTGTAAATTTAAATATTGTGAAGGTGGCCAAAGCATTGGAGGTGAGTGACGATGTGTAATTGCCGTGATACTTTAATTCCAATGATTGGCGTGATTACTGATATTTGCGAGGAAACGGCTGATGTCAAAACCTTTAGAGTGGAGGCCTTGGGCGGGGGTAAGCTGTTCGAGCATATGCCCGGTCAATGTGCCATTCTTTCCGTGCCTGGTAAGGGCGAGGCGATTTTTTCCATCACCTCTTCTCCCACCAACGAAAAGTACATGGAGTTTAGCATCAAGCGCTGTGGTAGCATTACGGATTTTCTCCATTTTGATGTGGAGGTGGGCCAGCAAATTGCTGTGCGTGGGCCCTATGGCAATCATTTCCCGGTGGAGGATAAGCTCAAGGGCAAGGATTTGCTCTTTATCGCCGGTGGTATCGGCCTTGCTCCCCTGCGCAGTGTGCTTAATTATATGCTGGACAAGCGTGCCGATTATGGCTCTATTGATTTGGTCTATGGCGCTCGCAGCAAGGAAGATTTTGTGCGCTACGAGGAGCTTACGGAAATCTGGCCTAAGCAGCCCGATACGAGAGTGCATCTGACCATCGATAGACCTCAGGAGGGCTGGGACGGCAATGTAGGCTTTGTGCCGGCTTATTTGCAGGCCTTGAAGTTTACGCCGGATAAGACGGTGCTGCTCTGTGGCCCGCCGATTATGATTAAGCTTTGCTTAGCGGCATTAATCGAAATGGGCTTTAGCAAGAGCCAAGTGTATACTACGCTAGAGCTGCGCATGAAGTGCGGCGTGGGTAAGTGTGGTCGCTGCAACATCGGCAAAAAGTACGTCTGCAAGGACGGGCCGGTATTTACCTGCGACCAACTTGATGAGATGCCGGATGAGTACTAGGCGCACGCGTGAAAATCGCTTTATACTTCGTTGTTGGCGATTTGCAGCGCTCGATATACT
>JBJDXD010000009.1:0-21738 GCA_051866495.1 Phascolarctobacterium sp.
ATTTGGCGAAGGCGCCCACGGACATAATGTTCAGACCCAGCTTGCCTACATTAGAGCTTAAGGTTGCGCGGATAAATTCAAAGGCATCCAAAAATACGGATCCGGTGGAAGCCTTTGCACCTAAAATTTGGCCATAGCCTAAAATAGAAGCCAGCCACATCAAAATCATACCGCCCAAGAAGAGCACGGGTTGTGGTTTATACTTTTTGTAAATAAGATAACCTACCCAAAAAGTTACCACAGCAGAAATAACAACACCCATTTGCAACATCCTTTCTTAAATTATTTTTGGTGCAAAAAATTTGGTACCTTCATTATATCATGAATATAACCAAGTAGGCAATAAAAAAGCCCTGTTTTTTGTATGTACACAAAAGACAGGGCTTTTTTACAAAGACAATTTTTAAGAAAAGGTTAGCTTTCTTTTCTTTTTGTTAATTTTTCAGGGCTTCCAGGGCTTCCAGGGTATGCTGAATATACAGTGCTTGGATAGCTTTAAAACGTCCTATACCATTTAAATGACCCGTAGTGGAGATTCCTAACGCATGGATTTGTGATTTCCAGCTGTCTGGCTCATCCCCATACATATCATTATTAGCGTGGTCTCCGGCTACAACCATGAGAGGATACAAATGTACATGCTTATAGCCACGCTCCTGCAGGCGAGCTAAAACGGTGGCAAAGTTGGGATTATCCTCATCCTCCACCGTGCCTACTAATACGGGGGCTTGTTGGCTGTCGAAAAGTTCCTGGAGCTTTACATATGTATAGCCATGGGCAGCATTATTAGCTCTAGGAGTGCCATGCCCCATAAAGACGACGCCCTCGTCCTTGCCTAGGTGAGGCAGCTGCGCTAAAAGCGCGTTAGCTGCAAGCTGGTAATCCTCCGGTGAAACAATAAGTGGTTTACTGATGATGATTTTTTTGAAAAGGGGCAGGAGCTGCTCTTTGAGCACCAAAATTTTTTGTTCAAACTCTTCTCCGTGCAACAGGTGGGTGGGCTGGAGTAAAACCTCTTCGTAGCCAGCTTTAGCAAGTCTTGGCAGTAGAGCTTCTAAGTCGTCAATTATAATGCCACGAGCTGCTAAGCGTTTGCGAATGATGCTGGAGGTAAAGGCTCTATATTGGTCATAATCAGGTAGAGCAGTGGCTAAAGCGCCCTCAATACCGCCGATATCACGCTTGCGGGTATCATCAAAGGTAGAGCCAAAGCTGATTACTACTAGTGCTTTTTTATTCATAATGAACCTCGCTTCATTGTATTTTGCTTATATTATAGCATACATCCCGCTTGTAAAAAAACTCTCCGCCTTTAGCTGACGGAGAGTATGTATAGTCTATTCGTTAAATGCTGCTTATTTATGCAGTGCATCCCAAGCTTGGTCGGCTTTTTCTACGAAGAGCTTGCGTACAGCTTCGTTTTCACCAAGACCATGGATGTATGCATCAACCTTAAAGCCTTCCTTTTCCAGAATGGATTTGAAGGAATCAGGCTCATCACCAGCCATGTCGTTGTTAGCATGGTCACCAGCAACCATCATTAAAGGCATCAGAGTTACATTTTTAATCTTTTTAGCCTTCAGCTGCGGAATAACAGTTTCCAGATGAGGCCAGCCTTCTACGGAGAAAATCAGCACATTTTCGTAGCCTAACTCGTTAAGACGGTCCTGCATTACTGCATAGTAAGCATTAGCCGGATGGGGAGTACCATGAGCCATTACCAGCACTGCATCTTTTTTGCCCAGCTTGGGGAATTGGGTGGACAGGGCCTGCATGGTGGCGGTGATATCATCATCCTGACCCTCCTGCCCCTGCCAATACATCAGCGGAGTACCAAAGGAGGCATGCTTGAAGTCGTTTTTATGCATTTGGTAAACGGCATCCTTGTAGGCGTATTCCATGCCGGGGATGATATCTAAAGAGGTCATAGCGACGCAGGTATAGCCTTCTTTTTTCAGTTGTGCAAGGGCTTCCTCGGGAGTGGGATAGGTAATGCCTTCATTGGCTTTAATGCGGTCAATAATAATATGGGAGGTGAAGGCAGTTACTACCTTCACGCCGGGATGAGCAGCTTTAATGGCTTCTACAGTAGCATCAATAGTTTTTTCACGGGTATCCTTGAAGGTGGTGCCAAAGCTCATCACAACGATGGCAGATTTGTCGGGCAGGTTGGCCAAAGCAGCGTTGGTGTTGGACTTTACACCAATTTCAGTAGCCATGAGCAGGGCTGGGGTGGCAGTTTTTACTTCATCGCTCAGCTGATAAGCTGCGTGGGAGGTGGCAGCAAAACCTAAAAGAGCTGCACAGGTCATGGTTGCAAGGGCGAATTTTTTTAGGGATTTCATAAAACACACTCCTTTATGAATTAAATGTAGACCAGTTTATAAATAAATCTATAACAGAGTCTAGATTACCCTGTTTCTTAAAATTATATCACAGATAATTAAGATGTCAATAATAATAGTAATTATTTTTATTAAGAGCAGAAGAGCAAAATAAAAAGCCCTTAACATAGCAGTTTTGCCATGTTAGGGACTCAGATTTTTGTCTTATTTTTTAATCAATGCTTTTATGAAATCGTTAGTAGAACGACCTAGCATACCAGAGGTATCTTCTTCGTAGTCACGCTCACGTCTATCCATAACATTGGCTATTACAGTTGCTGTTTCAAGGTCATAAACATTATAAATAACATCCATCAGGGATTTGCTGTAATAGGAATCGGGAACCCAAACTTGGGTGGTAATGGGGATTTCTACATAATGCTCCTTGCCCCAAGAGTCCTTGCGTTTTTCCCTGAAATACTCTGTTTTTTGCTCGTAATGACCGGCAACTTTAAAGCGACGATAACCAAGGTAGTTAATAGTGATGCGTGCTTCTACGGTGCGAGGCGCCTTTTTGTTACGATTCAAAAGGCTTTCTTGTTCACCGGTGGGGGCAAGAGGCCCTCCAGCACGCTCATCCGTGAGGATGACATTAGCTTTTCCGGATGCACTGTACAGGGCGGATAGCATTTTTTCTTCTGCCATGGCCTCAGCATGGAAGCTACCAGCAGTTTCGGGATGAGCATTGGTAATTACGGTCACCTTTACATTGCGGATGTTGGAAAAATCATAGGAGGGATGACGATATAGCTTGGGTCCTGCTGCTGCAGTGGCACAAAATGTGAGCAATGTTAAGACTAATAAAAAAATCCTTTTCATATTGCACCTTCCTTATGTTAAATTTTCTAATGCACGGGTAGGCTTATTTTTTCTTAGCCAGCTGCGCCTTGATACCGGCGAAGGTCTCAGGGCTGATGATGTGCTCGATGCGGCAGGCATCCTTTTCGGCAATTTCCACATCCACGCCAAGAACCTCGTTAATATAGCGAGTTAATGTAACATGACGGTCATAAACAGCAGTGGCCTTTTTTTGACCTTCCTTGGTTAGCAAAATAGAGCCGTCCGGATGCATAATAATATAGTTATCACGCTTTAAAATGCTCATGGCACGGCTTACGCTGGCCTTGGTAAATTGCATAGCATCAGCAATATCAATCGAACGAACACTGCCGTTCTTTTTTGTTAAAACTAAAATAGTCTCCAGGTAGTTTTCACCTGATTCGAGTAGCGCCATCAGTAAAACCTCCAAGTAAAGTGAGAGTGAATGCGGTTATAAATAATCAACCTATTATTCTTTATTTTAGCATATTTATTTACACTCGTCACTAGCTAATAGTGTATAATAAGATAAATAAGGTAGGAGGCTGGACATGTTAGATTTTATTCTAGAAAAGCAAAGCGTGTGGGAGCTGTTAAGCACTACCACAAAGCCCATTGTGCTTTATGGTATGGGTAACGGTGCTGATAAAATCATAGATTGGTGCGAGGAAAACCAGGTGCGAGTGCAGGGCGTTTTTGCTAGTGACGAATTTGTGCGTGGGCAGCAGTTTCGTGGATTTAAGGTGGAGCGCTACGCAGATATTAAGGCTCGCTTGGGCGCAGAGCTGTTGGTTGTTATTGCCTTTGCCAGCGAGAGACCGGAGGTTTTGAGCCGCTTTAAGGAGCTGGCTGCGGAGCAGGAGGTAGTGGCACCTCATCTGCCGCTGTTCAACGAAGAGGAGACTGTGAGCGAGGCGTGGCTTGCAAAGCACGCAAGAGAGCTCACAGAGGTATATGAACGCTTGGCAGATGAGCAGTCTCGCAAGGTTTTTGCTAATACGCTGAACTATAAGCTGAGCGGAAAAATCAGCTATTTATTTGACTGCGAAACCCAGCGGCAAGAGGATTTGCGCCAGCTAATCCGTCCTGACGCTGAAGAAATTTATATGGATTTGGGCGCATATAATGGGGATACCATTAAGGAGCTGGGAGAGCTGACGGATTGGCGCTGGTGCAAGGTATTGGCGGTGGAGCCGGATAGGCGTAACTGTCGCAAGCTGCGTCTTTTGGCTGAGGAGCTGACTGAGCGTGGGCTAGCTGTGGAGGTCTTTGAAAGCGGCATTTGGAATGACGAGGGCGAGCTAAGCTTTAGTGACAGTGGTGGACGTCAGTCCACCTTTATGGGCGCGTGTAAGAAGGTGGTACCGGTGACTACCATTGATGCTGTAGCGGCGGGACGAGCAATCTCCTACATCAAAATGGATGTGGAGGGGGCGGAGGTACAGGCGCTGGCCGGCGGTATTGTCACCATCAGCAAGTATGCACCGAAGCTTTTTGTGGCGGCTTATCACTACGATGTGGATTTATTTCGCTTGCCCTTGCTTATGTGGCAGCTAGTCCCTGATTATAAAATCTATCTGCGGAAGCATCCCTATGTGCCTGCATGGGAGTTAAATTTTATTGCAGTAAAGTAATGAGTCTTTAAAATGTGTATTTAAAGCTGGGTGAGATTGCCTGGACTTTAAATACACATTTTTATTTGCTTGAATACGGGACGCAAAATGTCCACATAGGACAAAAATAGTCACATGTAATGTCGTGGTGGAATGTCTATTCAATAAACGTAAATGTGACACAAAAAGTTAATTTATAGTCAAATTTATGTAAAGTGTAAGCAGGGAAAAATCAGAGTGTAGCGAATTTTTCTAATAAAGGTGTAGAAGGCAATTTACACTAGTATATTCATATATCAACGAAGATAAGGAAAAAAAGGAGTGTTTGTGAATGAAAAAATCTAAATGGATGCTCGGCGCAGCAGCAATTCTGGCATTATCCGTAGCACTGGCTGGCTGCGGCGGTGGCGACAAAAAGGCTGACAAAAAAGCTACCGGCACTAAAGGTGAATTGATGGTTTATACCTCTATTTATCCTGACATCATCGATAATATGTGCAAACCCAATGTTGCTAAAGCATTCCCCGAAATGAAGGTTAACTGGTTCCAAGGCGGCACCGAAAAAGTTGTTACCAAGATTACCGGCGAAATCAAAGCTAAGAAGATTGGCGCTGACGTATTGATGGTAGCAGATCCTTCCTACTATCTGAAATTAGAAGATCAAAAGCTGTTGCTTCCTTACAAATCCAAGGAAGAAAAGAACCTGATTAACGATAAAGCAGCTGACGGTGCTTGGTATGCAGTTCGTGTTTGCAACATGATTATTGCTTACAACGCTGATAAACTGAAGGCTGAAGACGCTCCGAAAAACTGGACTGATTTGACCGACCCGAAATGGAAGGGCAAGATCGCTATGCCTAACCCCATGCTGAGCGGTACCGCTTATGTAGCAGTTGGCGCTTTGGCTGACAAATATGGTTGGGAATATTTTGACAAACTGAAAGCTAACGGCCTGCGCGTTGAAGAAGGCAACTCCGCTATTCAAAACAAGCTGTTGACCGGCGAATATGCAGCTGCAATGATTCTGGAAGAAAACATTCTGAAGCTGGCTAACACCAAGAAAGAGCCTCTGAAGGTTATCTATCCGAAGGACGGCGTAGTACAAGTTCCTTCTCCGATCGCTATTTTCAACACCACCAAGAATCCTGAAGGTGCAAAAGCATTGGTTGACTGGTGGCTGAGCAAGGAAGGCCAACAAGCAGTTGTTAAGGGCTGGATGCACTCCGTTCGTGGCGACGTTAAAGAACCTATTGGTTCCGTTCCTACCAAGGGTCTGACCGACGGCAAGATCAAAGTTGACTGGCGAAAACTGGCTGACAACAACGCTAAGATTAAAGAAGAGTTCCGTAAGAGAGTTATGGACAAATAATCTACCTGTAGTGTAACAATGTAATTCATAGGCAAAACAGGGACGCTTCGGCGCTCCCTGTTTTTCCTGCTTTATTATTGACTTCCACAAATACCCCTTTTTTGAGACTTTTTAGGGAAGGAGAAACATTACTTTCCATGCTATCACGTATTAACAGCAAAACAATCGTTATCTCACTATCCGTTCTGCTGCTGCTCTATTTTGTAATTTTCCCTATGGGAATATTGCTCTTTGACAGCATCGTCAAGGATGGTGCTATTAATTTAGAAAATTACCGCAATGTGTACAGCGCGGATGTCAACTGGAAGGCCTTGACCAATACCGTAGAGCTGTCCTTGATGGTTATGATTGCCAGCGTTATCATCACTTTCCCGCTGGCTTGGCTGGTAGGTCGTACCGATATGCCCGGCAAAAAGGGCTTCCGTACCCTTTTAGTTTCCAGCTATATGATTCCGCCCTATGTAGGTGCTATTGCTTGGGTACAGCTCTTGAACCCTAGCGTTGGCTATTTAAACAATATCTTCAAATGGATGTTTGGCCTGCAGAATGCTCCCTTCGATATTTACACCTTCTGGGGTTTGGCTTGGGTTTTGACTTTGTTCTATTCCCCCTTTGCCTTTATCACTATTTCCCGTGCGATGGAAAAGATGGACCCGACCTTGGAGGAAGCGGCTCGTGTATCCGGTGCTTCTCCCTTGCGTACTGTTCTGGACGTAACCCTTCCCTTGATGGCTCCCTCCATTTTGGCTGGTGGCCTTTTAGTATTCATCGCTGCAGGCTCCTGCTTCGGTATCCCCTCCATCGTTGGTATGCCCGGTAATATCGAGGTTATGACCACCCGTATCGTAACCTATATTTACATGGGCGATGATGCCGGTATCCGTGATTCCACGGCTCTGGCTGCTTCCTTGATGTTCATTGCTAATATCCTTTTGATGGGCATGACCTGGATGATGGGCCGCAAGGACTATACTACCATTTCCGGCAAATCCACCCGTCCCAATATCGTTGAATTGGGCAAATGGCGCTGGCCTGCCTTCTGTGCAGTAGGCCTTTATGGCGCTATCGCCGTTATTATTCCCTTGGGCTCCATCGTGCTGACCTCCTTCCTGAAGTCCATGTCCAAGCCCATTACCTGGTCCAATATCGGCATCGATCCTTGGATTCCCGTTATTACCAGTGCCCAATACATGGAGAGCGTATGGAACTCCGTAATTTACGGCGTTATTGCTGCTACCATCGGCACTTTGCTCAGCTTGTTTGTGGCTTATCTGGCTGTTAAAACCCAGCTCAAGGGCCGCAGCATTCCCGATCTTTTGGTAGTAATCGGCGGCTCTACTCCCTCCATCGTTATCGCTTTGGCTTTGATTATTACCTTCAGCGGCAACTATGGTCTCAATCTGTACTCCACTGTATGGATTATTATCGTCAGCTACCTAGTTAAGTACATGACCATGTCCGTGCGCACCATTGCCGCAGCCCTGAGTCAGGTACATATTTCCTTGGAAGAGGCTGCCTTAAACTCCGGTGCAAACTGGTTGCGCTGCTGCAAGGATATTATTATCCCGTTGATTGCTCCTTCCGTAATCGCCGGCTGGTTCTTGATCTTCATGCCGTCCTTCTACGAATTGACCATGTCCTTGCTGCTGTATGGCAGTGACACCAAGACCATTGGCGTATTGCTGTACGAGCTGCAAACCTATGCTGATACCCAGAATGCATCCGTGCTTTCCGTAATTATTCTGGCTATCGTCCTCATTGGCAACTTGATTCTGAACAAGTTATCCAAGGGTAATGTTGGTATTTAAGAAGGAGTGAACAATAAATGTCTGAGGTAAGAATTGAGCATGTATTTAAGCGTTTCGGCGGCGTTACCGCGGTAAACGATTTTAATTTAGTTGTTAAGGATGGCGAATTTGTATCCATCTTAGGTCCCTCCGGCTGCGGCAAGACCACTACCCTGCGTATGATTGCAGGCTTTGAACGCGCTACCGAGGGTGAAATTTATATTGGTGAGCAATGCGTAAGCTCCTCTATCAAGGGCTCCTTTGCTCCTCCGGAAAAACGCGATATCGGCATGGTATTCCAGTCCTATGCTGTATGGCCCCACATGACTGTGGCTGAAAACGTTGGCTATCCCCTGAAAATTCAAAAGGTGGATAAGGCGGAGCGTGAACGTCGCGTTCAAGAAATGCTGGAGCTGGTGCACCTGGGCGAATATGGCAAACGCTATCCCAACCAACTCTCCGGCGGTCAACAACAGCGTGTAGCCTTGGCTCGTGCACTGGTTGCAGAGCCAGGCCTGCTGCTTTTGGACGAACCCCTGTCCAACCTGGATGCTAAGCTGCGTGAATCCATGCGCTTTGAAATTTTGGAAATCCAAAAGAAAACCGGCATCACCGTTGTTTATGTAACCCATGACCAGGGCGAAGCCATGGCCATGAGTGATCGCGTAGTAGTTATGAGCATGGGCGTTGTGCAACAAATTGGTGCTCCCCATGAAATCTATACCCAACCTGCCAACAAAATGGTTGCGGACTTCATTGGCCTAGTAAACTTCATGGAGGGCGAGGTAAAGGGCGACCGCGTATTCCTGAAGGGCAGCAAGGTTTCCTTCCCCAACCACAGCAAGATTACCGGCGAAGCTACCATCGCAGTACGTCCCGAGAACATCACCATGTCCATGGATGGTGGCCAAATCGAAGGCCAGCTGACTCACCGCTTCTACTTGGGCGATGCAGTTGACTATCGTGTGAAGGTGGGCGACCATGATGTGCGCGTTATCGTGAAGGGTGCAGATCTGGACTCTATTCCCGATGGTGCCAAGGTATATCTGGACTTTGATCGCGTAATGGTTTTTGAAAAATAAGCAAAAAATGTAAAATTTTAGGCCGGCAGCAATGCCGGCCTATTTTTTCTGCCTAGTGTTGTCAAGATATGGTATAATGATAACAGAAAGGCGGATTATGAATAATGCGAAAACTAGCTTTTAATAGAATATTTTGCCTGCTTATAGCACTGCTCATGATTACCGGCTGCGCCAGCGAAAAGCCTCAGGAAAAGCCACAGCTGCAATTATGTAGCAGCATGAATAAAGCTTTTACAGAGCTTATTGCCGATAGCTTCAGCAAAAAGATGGACGCCAAGGTAGTGGTAAGTTATTTGCCCGGAGGCACGCAGCAGCAGCGCTTCGACTATTTGCGGCAAAACAAATTTGACATTTGGCTGGGTGGAACCAGCGAAGAATTTTTTATGGCGGATGAGCAGCACATTTTAGAGCCCTATCTGGCTAAGGAATCCTATAAAGTGCCGGCAGAGCTGCGCAATCGTACGGGGGAATGGACCAGCCTTTATTTGAGCTATATTGCCCTTTTAAGCAATAAACATAATTTACATTCCTATGGCTTATATGCTCCGGAAAGCTGGGATGAGCTCTTGGTGCCCCAGCTGAAGGATGAAATTGCCATGGCTGATTTTAGCTTGGGCGGTGCTAGCTTTGGTATGTTAACCTCCATCTGGCAGCTGCGCGGGCGCGAGGCTGCTTTAGCCTATGCAGCGAAGCTCAATGCCCAAAACCCGGATTACACAACGGGCTTTGGTGAGGCAGTGGACAAGGTGTATATTGGCAAAAAAACTGTGGCAGTGGTGCCCTTGGACTACGCACTACTTTTAGAAACAAGGCATAGCCATTTATTTGCCACCGTGCCCAAGGATGCCAACCGCAATATTTTGACCGGTGCAGCCATCATTAAGGGAGCACCCCATGAGGAGCTGGCCAAGCAATTTTTGGATTACCTTATGAGTGATGAGGGTGCAGAGCTTTTGCCCAAGAATGGCTACCATTATATGTGGCATGTTAAAAATTACCCCTATAATGATGGACGCAGGGAGCTTATTGGTAATGTGCAGGCTCCGGTGGATGATTTAGGCTGGACCAGTACCTATAAAAGTGAGATTATCAGAAAATGGACCAGTGCTAAATAATAAGCAGGTCCAAGCATCCTCAAAAAAATAGGCATAAGAAAAAGGTAGAACTACTTAGATGTGGTTCTACCTTTAATTTTTATGGGTAACGAAACGTTACGGGAAAGCATGTTCGCTTAAAATGTAATGGATAAGCTTAGCCTAGCTTATGCTTAACATGATCCAGTGCCTGGTCAAATAGCGAAAGTACATGGGCATCGTCAAGGGAATAAATAACCTCCTTACCGTCCTTGGTAAATTTTACAAGATTAGTTGCCCTAAGGATGCGCAGCTGATGGCTAATAGCAGAATGGGTCATGTCCAAGGCTTCGGCAATGCAGGTTACGCACATTTCCTCTTGGGCTAAAAGCGCCAAAATGCGAATGCGAGTGGGGTCGCTGAGCACCTTAAAGGTATCAGCCATGGGCTGGATGTATTTTTCGTCCTCCTGACCGGGCAGGGGGAGCTTGTGCTGATGGGGATGCATAATTTCACCTGCTTTATTTTTTGCTGTGCATGGATAGTCCCTTGTTAAAAAAGTACAAGAGGCAAACATAATAAGTAAAGCCGCCCGTGGTGGTACGGGTTAGAAACCAAGAGGGAAAGAGAAAAAAGCTTACAAAAAGGAAGAGAATCTGGGGCAGGACGCTAAAAAGTCCTGTAAGACCTCCCTCATGCAGGGCTTCGCGAATTTTTACACCGGCAAGAACGCTGTAGCGTGAAGCGAAGATGCCAAAAAACATGCCGCTTAGACCATACAAAAGGTAGGTAACGATTTGGTGGAAGGTCATTTTATTTACCTTCCTTCATTTTGAGCTGTGTCAACAAGCCGCTTTTGAGCAAAAGGCCCGCAATAATGCTGCCACCAATGGTGCTAACCAAAAAGGGCGGAATAAAGAACCAAGCTACGGCCTTGCTGCCTAAAAGGGTGCTAGCGATAAGCCATGCCACAAAACCGCCCAAGATGCCTGTGCCAAAAACTTCGCCTGCCATGGCAGTCGGAATACTAGCAAATTTTTGATAGGCTATGCCTGCCAAGAGGGCACCAATCATGCTGCCGGGAAAGGCAAGCAGCGAGCCGGTGCCAAACATATTGCGTAGGCAGGAAATAATAAAGGCAATGGCTACTGCATAATCCGGCCCTAAAAGTACAGCTCCCAAAACATTGATGGCGTGCTGCACCGGGAAGCATTTGGAAACACCGGCAGGAATATAAATTAAATGAGCACTGAGCGTGCCAATGGCAATTAAAAGTGCTGCTGAGGTTAGTTTTCGTACTTGCATAGAATATCCCTCCATTCTTAGATTATTAAAATACAAAGTTCACCAATATTATACCATTTTTCTTCAGAAGTGGGAAAGAAAAAAAGGATAACTGACATTTTTTGTAGAATAGTATAACACTATCTATGTTTAGCTTAGTTATAATTGGAGTGATGCAGATGAACCTCTTGGAGGGCATTAAGGTTGTAGATTTTTCCAAATGGCTGCCAGGGCAATACTGTGGCATGCTACTTGGGGATTATGGTGCGGATGTTATAAAGATTGAGGATTTAGCAGGGGACGCAACCCGCAAATTTTGGCCGGAAAAGGCTCCGGCAATGAGCTATTGGCATTTGATGCTAAACCGCAATAAGCGGGGTGTGGCACTGGATATTAAAAAGCAGGGCGGGCGTGAGGCATTAGCCAAGCTTTTGGCAGAGGCTGATGTGTTTCTGGAGGGCTTTAGGCCGGGGTATTTAGCTCGCTATGGTCTTGATTATGAGACCTTGCATAAAATAAATCCGCGCTTAGTGTACTGCTCTATTACGGGCTTTGGGCAGAATTGTCATAAGCCTGCGCATGATTTGAATGTGATTGGCCTAGCGGGCTTAAACAGCCTTGATGATGTGGGCGGAGCCTGCGTCAGCGAGGTACAGGTTTCAGCTATTGGCAGTGGCCTCAACGCCTTGAGCGGCATCGCCATGGCTCTGCTGGCCCGTGAGCGCACGGGGCGGGGACAATGGCTGGATGTTAATCTGTATGCAACAGCAATGTCCATGCAGGTGACGGGAGTTAGCTCCTTGTGGGGCTGCGCTGAAACAGGGGATACGCCTTTTGGTCGCACCGCCCATTACTACAATATTTATCGCTGTAAGGACGGACGATTTCTGACTGTGGGCACCATCGAGCCCAAGTTTTGGCAGCGTTTTTGCGATTTAATCCACTGCCCTGAGCTAGAAAAGCGTCAGTTCGATTTTGCCCACGAGGCGGAGCTAAAGCAGCTCGTGTCCGAGAAAATAGCTGAAAAAACTCAAGCAGAGTGGCTTGAGCTCATCGGTGGAGCGGAGTTTTGCGTGACGCCCGTTTGCACGCTGGATGAGGCACTTCAAAGTCAGCTGACGGCTCAGGAAGCTATTCTAGAGGAGCAGGAGTGCGATTTAGGTAAGCTGCGTTATATTGGTGGACCAGTGAAATTTTCGGCAGCTAGCAGTGTTATTTCTCGTCGTGCTCCCTATTTAGGCGAGCATACTAAAGAGGTTTTGTCAGCTCTTGGCTATAGTCAAGAGGATATTACTGCTCTGCACAATGAGGGAGCAATATAGGAGGTGTGCAATGAAAAAGCTTTTTAAATTCTTTTTGTCCTTTGTAGTGGCTTGCTGCTGTTTTGTGGGCTTGCGTCCTGCTGAGGCCGGTATGATTAGCCTTGAGCAGGAAATCCAAATGGGCAAGGAGACGGCTCAAGCCTTGGAAGCGAAATATGGCCTGTCCCAGGATTATGCTCTAAACGAAAGAGTTGATAGAATTGGTCAAAGCTTGGCGGCAGTGTGCGGTCGTAATGATATAACCTATTCCTTCAAGGTGCTCAATTGTAACGAGGTCAATGCCTTGGCTTGTCCCGGTGGCTTTATCTATGTGTTCAAGGGACTGATGGATTATATGCCCACGGATACGGAGCTGGCAGGCGTTTTGGGCCACGAGGTTGGGCATGTTGCTAAAAAGCACACGGTACATTCTATTGAAAAGCAGCTGTGGACCTCTTTGATTTTGCTGGCTGCAACTCGCGGCCAGGGCTTGGGCTTGGTGCAGGCGGCCCAGCAGGCACTGTTTGCCGGTTATAGCCGTACTGACGAGCGCGGTGCCGATAAAGAGGGTGTAAACAATACCATTAAGGCTGGCTTTAATCCCTATGCTATGCTGATTACGGTGCAAAAGCTGGATGATTTATCCAAGCAGGGCGGTGGAGCTAGTTACGGTCTGTTTAGCAGTCACCCTGAGCCGGAGGAAAGGGTAAAGCGTGTTGTTAAGCAGCTTAATAGCTACAATATTCACCCCGATGTAACAGTAACAGATGATAATCATGCTTCTGTAACGGAGGGTAATTGGCGCTTTGACATTAACCAAAGCATTGGCAATACTAAGGCTAAGTATCGTGCCTATATGCTTGCCGGTGGCCTGTGGAATGTGCGCCAACGTGGTAAGGTTAATCCAAACTATTTTGTAGTTTATGATAATGGCAGCTATGCTTATATTTATTACGATGATATTCAGCTCTTGACCCTTTATACTCAGGATGCGGGGGCTTGGGGCAGCGCTGGTGCCTATGCTAGTGCTTGTGTTGACATGCTGCGTGACTGGGCTGTGGTGGCTAATGCAAATGATGCTAAGGCCGCAAGTAAAGATAAAAAGAAAAAATAGAAGGCAAGCTTTCTGGGGCGCGGAGTGAAAAACTCCGCGCTTTTTCTTTATTATTTGCTAGCATTGTGATAAAATATCTATATTATGGGTTAGTCTGTGCTAGATTACCTTTGTAAGCTTTGTAGCTGCTCTTGCAGCGTGCTTGTGATTAGTAATTTTTTTACGCAAGGACTTTCCTAGGATACTCGTGTAGCAGGAGGCGAGGCAGTGACAAATTTAGAAACTACATACGGAACGCTGTATTTGTGCGCCACGCCTATTGGCAATTTGGAGGATATGACGCCTAGAGCCCAGCGCATGCTGGCGGAGTCGGATTTAATTGCCGCGGAGGATACGCGGCATACTTTGCAGCTTTTAAATCATTTCGGCATCAAGGGTCGCTTGGTGCGCTATGATGAGCACAGCAAGGAAAAGCAAGGAGCGTACCTTTTAGAGCAGCTTTTGCAGGGCAAAAGCGTTGCTCTGGTCAGCGACGCGGGCTTTCCGGGCATCGCGGACCCCGGCGAGGCGCTGGCCAAGGAGGCCATCGCCGCCGGGGTGCGGGTGGTGCCCGTGCCCGGCGCTAACGCGGCCTTGTGTGCGTTAATTGCTTCCGGGCTGCCCGCCTATCCCTTTTTCTTTGGGGGCTTTTTGCCCAAGAGCAAGAAAAATCGACGGGAGCAGCTGGAAAGCTGGAAGTACATTCCCGCGACCATGATTCTTTACGAAGCACCCCACCGCATTGAAGAAGTGCTCAAGGACGTCTTAGAAAGCTGGGGCGACCGCCCCATGGCGGCCGCAAGGGAGCTGACCAAGCTCCACGAGGAGTTCTATCGCGGCACCATCAGCGGCTGCTTGGAATGGCTCGCAGCAGGTGCTGCTCGCGGCGAGTTTTGCCTCGTCATCGGCGCCGGCGAAGCCAAGGCACCTAGCGAGGAAGCGGAGCTGGAGCCCTTAGACGAGGTGCGCCAACTGATGGCAGAGGGTGTTGACAAAAAAGCAGCTCTGGCCCAGGTAGCAAAAAAACGTAAAATTCCCAAACGGGAGCTATATAATCAACTAATTTCTGAAGGAGAAGAGGCATAAAGATGACAAAACCGACCTATTATATTACCACCCCTATTTATTATCCTAGCGATAATCTGCATATTGGCCATGCATATTGCACCACTATTGCCGATACCCTGGCTCGCTATCACCGCCTGAAGGGCGAGGATGTATGGTTCCTCACCGGCAGTGACGAGCACGGCCTGAAAATCCAACGCAAGGCTAAGGAAAAGGGCGTAACCCCCATCCAATATGTTGACGCTATTATCGCTAACTTTAAGCTGCTGTGGGAGCGTCTGCACATTTCTAACAATGATTTTCTGCGCACTAGCCAAGAGCGCCATCACAAGGTTGTGCAGGACGCACTGCAAAAAATTTATGAGCAGGGCGACATCTATAAAAAGAATTATAAGGGCCTTTACTGCGTGCCCTGCGAGTCCTATTGGCTGGAGCGCCAGCTGGACGAAAATCACTGCTGCCCCGACTGCCATCGTCCTGTAGAGGAGATGGAGGAGGAAAGCTATTTCTTCAAAATGAGCAAATATCAGGATTGGTGGCTTGATTTTATTGAAAAGCATCCTGATTTCATCCAACCAGCTAGCCGTCGCAACGAAATGATTAATTTCGTAAAGCAAGGCTTGGAGGATTTGTGCATCACTCGTACTACCTTCGACTGGGGCATTCCTGTACCCTTCGACAAGAAGCACGTTGTTTATGTTTGGTTTGATGCGCTATTAAACTACCTGACCGGCATTAAATACGGCACCGATGATGCTTTCTTCCACAAATTCTGGCCCGCAAGCCTGCATTTAGTTGGCAAGGAAATCGTCCGCTTCCACACCATTATTTGGCCCATTATGCTGCACGCTATGGGCTTGGAGCTGCCGGAAGAGGTTTATGGCCATGGCTGGCTCATCGTGGATGGCGACAAGATGTCCAAATCCAAGGGCAATGTAATTGACCCGCTGGCTTTGATTGATGAGTTCGGTGCTGACTCCATTCGTTACTTTCTGTTGAGGGAAATAAATTTGGGTAGCGACGGCAACTTCTCCCGTGATGCGCTGATTACCCGCATCAACGCTGATTTGGCCAACGACTTGGGCAATCTGCTGCACCGCACTGTGTCCATGATCGAAAAATATCATGGTGGCATTGTGGAAGACGCTGGTGCTAGCGAAGCTATCGATGACGAGCTGAAGGCATTGGTTGCTGAAACTGTAGCTACCTATGGTAAGGCTATGGACAATATGGAAATCAACACTGCCATCAAGGCTGTATGGGCTTTGATTAGCCGTGCCAATAAATACATCGATGAAACCGCTCCCTGGATTTTAGCTAAGGACGCTGCCAAGGCAGACCGTCTGAAGACTGTTATGTACAATCTGGCTGAAACCCTGCGCATTGTGGCTATTTTGATCAGCCCCTATATTCCCACCACTAGCCCCAAGATTTATACTCAATTGGGCTTGGTTGCTCCGGAGCAATTCCTGCTGGAGAACGCTGTTTGGGGTGGCTTAGCTAACGGCACCAAGGTTTGCAAGGGTGAGCCTCTATATCCGCGCATCGAGATTGCCGAGGATGGCGCAACCATTATCGGCGGCAAGCGCTACGAGCGTCCTGTTGTAGAAGCGCCCAAGGCTGAGGCACCGAAGCCGGCCATGGAGCCCATTAAGCCGGAGATCCAATTCCCCGATTTTGAAAAGATTGATCTGCGTGTGGGCAAGGTTTTGGCAGCAGAAAAGGTTAAAAAATCCAAGAAGCTCTTGAAGCTGCAGGTAGAAATTGGTGACGAGGTGCGCACTATCGTCAGCGGCATCTCCCAATACTATGAGCCTGAGCAAATGTTGGGTCGCAACGTGGTTGTGGTAGCAAACTTAGCTCCGGCTAAGCTTATGGGCATCGAGTCCTTCGGTATGCTGCTGTGCGCTAGCGATGGTCAAGGCAATTTGGTGTTGGCTGAGGCGCCCAACATGGCTAGCGGTAGCAGAGTGAAATAAGATGTCTAGAACAGGTTTATGGGATACTCACGCCCATTTAGATGACCCTGCCTTCGCCAAGGATCGCAAGGAGCTTTTGGCTCAGCTGGAGCAGGATTTGGACGGCATTATTAATGCCGGATGTGACGCGCCTAGCTCCGCCATGGCGGTGGAGTTAGCAGAGCAGTACGATTTTATCTATGCGGCAGTGGGCTATCATCCGGAAAATTTAAAGGGTATTGCTCCCAATTATTTGGAGCAGCTGGCAGCTTGGGCCGTGCATCCCAAGGTTGTGGCTATTGGCGAGATAGGTCTGGACTACTACTGGAAGGAAAACGAGCCTAAATCCGTGCAAAAGCGCATCTTTTTGGAGCAGATTGATTTGGCTAAGCAGTTTGATTTGCCCATTATCATTCATGACCGTGAAGCGCACGGAGATATGCTGGAGCTCTTTCAAAAGGAGGTCAAGGGCGTGCAGGCCGTGTTCCACTGCTTCAGTGGCAGCCTGGAAATGGCTAAGGAGCTAGCTAAGCGTGGCTATTATTTCGGCTTTGGCGGTACCTCCACCTATAAGAATGCCCAAAAGGTGCGCGAGGTCATGCAGTACGTTCCCAAGGAGCTCATGCTCTTTGAAACGGACTGCCCGTATTTGACGCCCGTGCCCTTTCGCGGCAAGCGCAATAATCCGGGCTATGTGGAATACACTGCCCGCAATGCAGCGCTGGTGCTGGATATGGACTTTGACGAGCTAGCAGCTCTGACCACAGCCAACGCTAAACGGCTCTTCAAGAAAATTAAATAGTGTAGCTTTGTGCATAACAAGGCTTGTTGAAAAGCTTATCCCCGCTCTGAACGAAAACAGAGCGGGGATTTTTATCATGGACATAGTTGTAATTGTACAGTGCTTGGAGTAATTCCGTAACTTCTCTAACACTTTTCTCCTTTCCTCTCTTTAAAAATTAGTTCAAATGTGATATCATATATACTTAAGACTGGTATTTAATGACAACAATTATCACTAAATCTAGGTGACTGAAATAATGCTTATTAAGAATAGATTTCATTATCCTGCAATTTTAAAGCTAGAGGGTAAAAAATGCGTCATTATCGGCGGCGGACAGGTTGCTGCTCGCAAGCTAGCGACCCTGTGTGAGGCAGGGGCGTTGGTTACAGTAGTGGCTCCGGAGTTTTGCGATTTGCTGCTTGAGACAGCGGCAAAGCATCATTGTCAGCTGGTGAAAGATTACTATCAGGCGCAATATTTACAGCAAGCCTTCATTGTTATTGCTGCTACCAATGATGCAGCAATCAATAGGCAGGTCACTGCTGAGGCGCCCATGCTCTGCAATAATATCACAGAGCCGGAGCTGAGCAATTTTACAGTGCCCTCCTCCTTTAGCCAAGGAGATATCACCGTTGCTCTTGCAACGGGTGGCATGCCAGCCTTTACCAGAGTCTTAAAGAAAAAATTGCAACAAGTAATTAGTCTTGATATTGCAAATTTTAATGAATTTTTGCGCCAGCAGCGCCTAGTTGTGCAGCAAATCCCCTCAACTCCTGCACAGCGCACAGCCTTTTGGCGACAAATTCTTACAGAAGATATAATTAATTTAGTAGCAGCAGGTCATGCTGCTCAGGCAAAGGAGAACATCTTAGATGCAATTAGCAGTTTTAGGTCTCAATCACAAAACGGCCCCCGTTGAGATCCGCGAGCGTTTTAATTTCACTAATGATAGGGTAGCCAGTATTTTGCGCCGCTTGCGCAATTACGACAATATTCCCGAGGCTATGCTCCTGTCAACCTGCAATCGTACAGAGCTCTACATGGTTATCGAAAATCCTCAGGAGGCCATTCCCTTTGTAAAGCGCCTGTTAGAGCATTTGGCAGGGGAGCATTATAAGGGCGAGTATTTTTATAATCTTACCGGCACTTTGTGCGTGCAGCATTTGTTCAGAGTAGCTTCCAGCTTGGACTCTTTGATTATTGGCGAAGGCCAGATTTTGAGCCAAATCAAAAATGCCTACCAAATTGCTCGTGCCAACGATATGACGGACACGATTTTGAACACTATCATGAATAAAGCTATTGCAGTTGGCAAAAGGGTGCGCACGGAAACAAAAATTGCCTATAGCAGTGTGTCCGTTTCCAGTGCCGCAGTTGATTTGGCTATTGAGATTTTAGGTGATTTGCACACTGCTAATATTTTAGTTGTTGGTGCAGGTCATATGAGCGAGCTCACCGCACGCCATTTGATTGACAAGGGCGCCAAGACCATTTTTGTGAGCAATCGTAATTTTGACCACGCTCAGGAGCTTGCTAATAAATTTAATGGAACCGCCATTCCTTATCAGCAAATGTTTAAACAGGCTGCGGCTGCGGACATTATCATCACCTCCACGGGTGCACCTCACTACGTTTTGACTGCAGAAAACCTCGGACCCTTGCTGCCCCAGCGCCAGGGACGCCCCTTGATTTTGATTGATATTGCTGTGCCTCGCGATGTAGACCCGGCGTTAAACGGTATGCAGGGTGTAACAGTGTATAATATCGATGATTTGGAAAACGTGGTGGATGTGAATAAAAACTTCCGTACCCACGAGGCCAAGGTGGCCGAGCAAATCATTGCGGAAGAAATTGCTGCCCTTAAAGAGCGTCTGCGTTATTACACCATGCGCCCAGTAATGGTACAGCTTCACGATAAAATGAATTTCCTGCGTCAAAAGGTGCTGAAAAAGGCCTTTATCAAGCTGCCTAATTTAACAGATGAGGAGCGCCGCATTATTGATTTGATGACCCAGCGCTTGGAGCATAAATTCCTGCGAGAGCCCATGAAGGCCATGAATGCTGTGGCAGGCACACCAGAGGAAGAGCGCTACAGACAGATGATGAGCGATTTATTCTTATTGAACGAAAGTGGAGAGGAGTTTGGTGATGAAAGCCGTATTGAAGATTGGGACTAGACAAAGTCTGTTGGCCCTGTGGCAAAGTAACCATATTGCAGCCTGCCTGCGCAAAAAATACCCTGAGTGCGAGGTTGTGCTGAAAAAAATCGTCACCAAAGGCGATAGAATTCTGGATGTTCCCCTAGCCCAAATTGGTGGCAAGGGACTTTTTACCAAGGAGATTGAGGAGGATTTGCTGAGTGGCGAGGTTGACTTGGCCGTGCATAGCTTAAAGGATATGCCCACCGTGCTGCCCGAAGGCTTGTGCCTAACAGCCATTACAGAGCGCGCCAATGTGGGCGATGCTTTTGTGAGCAATAAATATAATAGCTTTGCCGAGCTGCCCTTGGGAGCAGTGGTTGGCACCAGCAGCCTGCGCCGCAAGGCTCAGCTTTTGGCAGCTCGCCCTGATTTGACCATTCGTGACTTGCGTGGCAATGTGGATACTCGCCTGCGCAAGCTGGATGAAGGCCTGTACGACGCTGTGATTTTGGCTGCTGCAGGACTGGAAAGACTGGGTCACGGCGACAGAATTAAGGATGTTATTCCTAGCGGCGTGTGCCTTCCGGCTGTAGGTCAGGGTGCTTTGGCCATCGAGTGTCGCACGGACGACGCTGAAGTGCGCCAAATGCTGGACTTTTTGAATGATATGCCCACTGTGCATGCAACCAATGCCGAGCGCGCCTTTTTAGGCCTTTTAGAGGGTGGTTGTCAGGTTCCCATTGGCGTGCATGCCGATGTGGAGGGCGACAAAATTAAGATTGAAGCAATCATTGCTGCGTTAGATGGCAGCACTGTTTTGAGAGATACTATTGAGGGCACAGCTACTGATGCAGTAGCCTTGGGCCAAGAATTGGGCAAAAAGATGCTCGCAAATGGTGGCCAAGAGATTTTGGCTGCAATTCTTTAAGGAGAGTGACAGAATGACTAAACAGGGTAAAGTATATTTAATTGGTGCAGGCCCCGGCGACCCGGGCCTCTTAGGCCTCAAGGCTAAGGAATGCTTAGAAACTGCGGACGCAGTGGTGTATGACCGCTTGGCCGACCCGCGCATTTTGGCCTTTGCACGTAAGGATGCAGAAATGGTTTATGTGGGCAAGGCCAGTGCCAATCACACCATGCGTCAGCCCGATATTAACAAGCTGTTGGTGAAGCTGGCGCAGGAGGGCAAGACCGTTGCTCGTTTAAAGGGCGGCGACCCCTTTGTTTTTGGCCGTGGTGGCGAGGAAGCCATCGAGCTGTTAGAGGCAGGCCAACCCTTTGAATTTGTTCCTGGCGTGACCAGTGCTATTGCCGTTGCTGAATATGCCGGCATCCCCGTTACCCATCGCCATGTGGCTACCTCCTTTGCTGTCATTACCGGCCATGAGGACCCCACCAAGGGAGCTTCCACCATCAACTGGAAGGGCTTGGCTACCGCTGTGGATACCCTGGTTTTCCTGATGGGTGTGGAAAATATTGAAAAGATTTCCAGCCAATTGATTGCTAACGGTCGCAGCGCTGATTGCCCTGCTGCTGTTATACGTTGGGGTACTCATCCGGAGCAACGCACCTTGGTTACAACATTGGGCAAGGCTGCTGCGGATGTGAAGGCTAATAACTTGAAGCCCCCTGCTATTTTCCTGGTAGGCGAGGTTGTGAAGCTGCGTGAGCAGCTGCAATGGTTTGATAATAAGCCCCTCTTTGGGCAAACCATTATCGTGACCAGAGCTCGCGCTCAGGCTAGCGATTTGACCAAAAAGCTGGAGGCTTTGGGTGCTAAGGTTATCGAAGTGCCCGCTATCAAAATCGTGCCCGCTGCAGATTATGCTCCGCTGGACAAAGGTATTGCTGAGCTGGCTAGCTATAAATGGTTGGTATTCACCAGCGCCAACGGCGTGGAATATTTCTTTGAGCGTTTGACTGCCGCCGGCAAGGACGCTCGCGCACTGGCCGGCGTAAAGCTGGCAGCCATCGGCAGTGCTACT
>JBJDXD010000010.1:0-21593 GCA_051866495.1 Phascolarctobacterium sp.
TTTCGCAAAGTATGCGACTGAATAAGGAGCATGCGGCGCGTGATAGATAGCTGCCGGTTAAAAAATAATACCCACACCCAAAAGGTGTGGGTATTATTTTTTAAAAACAGATATACTACGAACAGGCCGCAGGCCTGGCTGCCGAGTCGCCGCATTTGAAGGAGCGTAGCGACGCACAAATGCGAGCAGGGAGGCGTGTCGGCGTGAGGCAGTCTGTGGGCTAGTTCTTCTTGCTCCTGAGCCGACTGAGGATAGATAGCTGCCGGAGAATCACATCTCGCTGTCTAATTACTAATTGCTCATTTATGCCTTGTATCATGATGGGAGAATATGTTATAATAAGTTTTAATAAAATTCACAAAATGGAGTGATATATTGCATGCGTAAGATTAATTTACCTTTTTTATTATCCGCAGTGACGCTATTAGCTGTACTGTTCTTCATTAGCTATGGCGCTCCCAACACTGTTGATGTAAAAACCTACCATCCGACTGTTTATTCCACAATTTTCTCCTTGCTTCCCCCTGTAATTGCCATTGGCTTGGCCTTAATTACTAAGGAAGTATACTCTTCTTTGTTCGTAGGTATTGCCATTGGTGCTTTGCTCTATGCAAATGGCAATCTGGAGCTCATGTTCAACACCCTGCTGTTCCATGAGGATGGCGGTATGATTACTAAGCTCGCTGATAGCTGGAACGTGGGTATTCTTGTTTTCCTAGTTATCTTAGGTATCATGGTGGCTTTGATGAACAAGGTTGGCGGCTCTGCTGCCTTTGGCCAATGGGCTTCTCAAAATATCAAGACCCGCGTAGGTGCACAGCTATCAACCATCGCCTTGGGCGTTTTGATTTTCGTAGACGACTATTTCAACTGCCTCACTGTAGGCTCTGTTATGCGCCCTGTAACTGACCGCCATCAGGTGAGCCGTGCGAAGCTGGCTTATCTAATTGACGCTACTGCTGCGCCTATTTGTATTATTGCGCCAGTATCCAGCTGGGCTGCAGCTGTAACCTCCTCCGTGCCCAAGGGCTCCGATATTAACGGCTTTAGCATGTTCCTGAGCACAATTCCCTATAATTTTTACGCTTTGGGAACATTGCTCATGATGGTTTTGATCACGGTACTCAAATTCGATTTTGGCTCTATGCGTGTTCATGAGGAAAATGCAATTAAAGGCGATTTATTTACAACCAGTGACCGTCCCTATGGTGATGTAGATGATAAGACTGATAAGCCCAATGGTGCTGTAATCGATTTGGTAATGCCCGTTGCTGTACTCATCATTTGCTGTATTATAGGCATGATTTACACTGGCGGTTATTTTACTGGCGAAAGCTTTGTGGACGCCTTTGCCGGTGCCGATGCATCCAAGGGCCTTGTTTTAGGCAGTATGGTTACCTTCTTCTTCGTGTTTGCCTTCTATATGACTCGCGACGTTATGACCTTCCAAGAATTTGCTGAGTGCATTCCTGCGGGCTTCCGTGCTATGGTTGCGCCCATTATGATTTTGACCATGGCTTGGACTTTGTCCGGTATGACCGGCCTTTTAGGCGCTAAGTTCTATGTGCATGATCTGGTAGCAGGCTCTGCAGGCGTACTGAAGATGTTCCTGCCGGCTATAATCTTTGTGGTAGCAGTGTTCTTGGCCTTTTCCACTGGTACAAGCTGGGGTACTTTTGCGATTCTTATTCCCATTGTGTGCAATGTTTTTGGTACTGCTGATACCTACCAAATGTTGATTATCTCTATTGCAGCGTGCTTGTCCGGTGCGGTAGCAGGTGACCATTGCTCACCCATTAGCGATACCACTATTATGGCTTCCGCCGGTGCGCAATCTAATCACGTTAACCACGTTTCTACGCAGTTACCCTATGCTTTGACTGCTGCATCTGTGTCATTTGTTGGCTATTTGATTGCTGGAGCTATTGCCTATATGTACGAAAGCTCCATTGCTTTAATTGCTCTGCCCATTACCCTTGGCTTGATGATTGTAACTATGCTTGTTATTCGTAGCCGTGTGGGCAAGGAATCTGCTTAAGCTTTGACCTCCAAAGTAAAGAAAAAATCTTTCTTTGGAGGTTTTTTCTTTAATTACGAATGTTAAATTTGTATGCTAGGGCTAACACGGACGATTTCCGAACGATTTTCGCAAAAACTGTTAAAAAGTTCACATTTTTATTTGACGCTAGCGCTTTAGATTGGTATAATTAGAATAGTACACTGTAGTATGATGAACCCGAGAAAGATTTACTTACTTGAAGAGATTGAGGAAGGCTTGCTTGGGTTTTGTTTTTTAGTTAGAACAATTTGGAGGTAGAGGTTCATGAAAGTAGCAATCATTATGGGCAGTAATTCTGACTGGCCTATTCTGGAGCCTGCGGAAAAGACTCTGAAGGAGTTTGGGGTTGAGGTAGAAGTAGTTGTAGCTTCTGCTCATCGTACTCCTGATGTGGTACATGAATTTGCCGCTGGTGCTCGTGAGCGTGGTGTGGAGGTTATTATTGCTGCGGCAGGTGCTGCTGCACATTTGGGCGGTGTTATTGCTGCCTATACTACTGTGCCTGTAATTGGCATTCCTATTAATGCAACTCCTCTGGGAGGCATGGATGCACTGCTGAGCTTTGTGCAAATGCCCTCCGGTATTCCGGTTGCTACCATGGCGATCAACGGTGCTAAGAATGCTGCACTTTTTGCAGTACAAATTTTGGCAACCAAATATCCTGAATTAGTAGCAAAGCTAGCTGATAACCGCCAAAAAATGCAGGAAGAAGTGAAAGCAAAGGGCGAAAAGCTGGCTAAATTGAGAGCAGAAAGCAAATAATCCCCTCTTAGTGATTACGAATAAAAGGAGAGTTATTGTGGAAGATTTATTTAAGGATGATAAGCTGCACGAGGAATGTGGCGTCTTCGGCATTTTTAGCCATACCGAGGATGTTGCCCTTAACACCTATTGGGGTCTGTATGCATTACAACACCGTGGTCAGGAGAGCACTGGTATTGTTGTAACCGATGGCCGCACTATGAAGGTGAAGAAGGGCATGGGTCTTGTACCGGATGTTTTTAAGGATGGCGTAGCCGATTTGGATGGCTTTGCTGCTATCGGTCATGTGCGCTATTCTACTACTGGTGCTAGCATGGCCTATAATATTCAGCCTTTGAAGGTCTATTTTGATGGCGGTAATTTGGCTTTGAGCCACAATGGTAATTTAACTAACGCGGGTCAACTGCGTCAGAACTTGGCTAAGGAAGGCGCTGTTTTCACTACAACCGTTGATACAGAGGTTTTGCTGTCCCTCATTGCTTTGAGCGCACGTCCTACCATTGAAGAGCGTGTGGCCGAGTCTGTAAAGCAAATTCGTGGCGCCTTTGCCATCTTGATTATGACAGATAATAAGATTATCGCCGTGCGTGACTCCTGTGGCTTCCGTCCGCTGGTTTTGGGCAAGATGGAAAATGGCTGGTGCGTAGCTTCTGAGTCCTGCGCTTTCGATTTGGTTGGCGCTGAACTGGTGCGTGATGTAAAGCCCGGCGAAATGGTGATTATCGACAGTGATAATGCTGAGCCTCGTAGCATGATGTGGGCTGAGAAGGTTCCCGAAAAAACTGCCCACTGCATTTTTGAATATGTATATTTTGCACGCAATGATAGCGTAATTGATAACCAACCCGTTTATGATGCCCGCATTCAAATGGGCCGTGAGTTGGCTAAGGAAACTAAGGATATCCATCCTGATATCGTTATTTCTGCTCCGGATAGTGGTACTCCTGCTGCCATCGGTTATGCTTTGGAGTCCGGCGTTCCCTTTATGGAAGGCCTTACAAAGAATCGTTATGTGGGCCGTACCTTTATCCAGCCCACCCAAAAGCAGCGTGCCAACGCAGTGCGCTTGAAGCTGAATCCTGTACGCAGCGTTGTGAAAGGCAAATCCGTGGTTATGGTGGATGACTCCATCGTGCGCGGCACCACCAGCGGCAAGGTAGTGAAGCTGCTTAAGGAAGCAGGCGCTAAAGAAGTACATGTTTGCATCTCTTCTCCTCCGGTTGTGGACAGTTGCTACTATGGTATTGATACCTCCGAGCGCAAGCAATTGATTGCTGCTCGCTGCACTGAGGATGAAATTTGCCGTTTCATTGGTGCGGATAGCCTGCACTATATTTCTATGGATGGTATGAAGCGTGCTATCAGCCATATTGATCCCAATGGTCTGTGCTGCGCTTGCTTCAGCTCTGATTATCCGGATAAGGCGGACGAGGTTATCAAGGAAGAACCTAAATCCATTATAGAATAGAAAAAGCTTTTTATAGATTAAATTGTTCGTAAAATAATATTTTATTGGAGGCAATTATGAGCGAAGAAAAGAAACAACTTACCTATGCTGATGCCGGCGTTGATATTGACGCTGGTAATAAAGCAGTAGAGCTGATGAAGGATAGTGTGCGCGCTACTTATCGCAGTGAGGTTATTGGTGATTTAGGTGGCTTCGGTGGCTTATTTGCCCTGAACACCGGCAAATACAAGGAGCCCGTGCTGGTTAGCGGTACCGACGGCGTTGGTACTAAGCTAAAGCTTGCTTTTATGGCAGATAAGCACGACACCATCGGCCAAGATGCTGTGGCTATGTGCGTTAACGATATTTTAGTACAGGGCGCAGAGCCCCTGTTCTTCTTGGATTATATCGCTGTGGACAAGGTTGATTCCCAAAAGGTTGCCAACATTGTTAAGGGCGTTGCCAATGCCTGCAAGGAAAGCGGTTGCGCTTTAATCGGCGGCGAAACTGCCGAGATGGCTGGCTTCTATGCTAAGGGCGAATACGATATCGCCGGCTTCTGTGTTGGCGTTGTAGATAAAGCAAAAATGATTACCGGCGACAAGGTTAAGGCGGGGGACGTGCTGTTGGGCCTGCCCTCTAGCGGTGTACATTCCAATGGCTTCTCCTTGGTTCGTAAAATCTGCTTTGAGGCTATGGGCTATGATATGAGCACCCCTATCGAAGAGTTTGGCTGCACCTTGGGTGAAAAGCTTTTGACTCCTACTCGCCTGTATCCCAAAACCTGCTTGCCCTTGATTGAAAAATTCGATATCCACGGCATGGTACACATTACCGGCGGTGGCTTCTATGATAATATTCCTCGCATTCTGCCTGAGAATTGCGATGCTCTTGTTGATGCTGAATCCTGGGAAGTTCCCGTTGTTTTCAAAAAGCTGCAAGAGTGGGGCAATGTGCCTTGGCCAGAAATGTATCGCACCTTTAACATGGGCGTGGGCATGGTGCTGGTAATTGATCCTGCTGAGGCTGACGCTGTACGTGCTCATCTGAAGGAAGCAGGGGAAGTATTCTACGAGCTGGGCTTCATTGTTCCTGGTAGCAAGAAGACTATCATGAAAGGCGGCGTTTTCAGTGCGTAAGATTGGCGTCTTAGTCAGCGGTCGTGGCAGTAATCTGCAGGCCATTATGGACCGCATTGCTGATGGCTATCTGCCTCTGGAAATTGCTGTAGTTATCAGTGATAAGAGTGATGCGTTTGCTTTAGAGCGTGCCCAAAAGGCTGGTATTAAAACTGTGGCTGTGGAGCGTAAGGCTTGTGCTTCCAAGGACGAATTCGAAGCTAAAATCACTGCTGCCCTAGAAGAAAATGGCTGCGAGCTGGTGGTTTTGGCTGGCTTTATGCGTATTTTGAGTGGCAGCTTTGTTAACAAATGGCATCATAAGATTATTAATATTCATCCAGCACTGTTACCTAGCTTCCCGGGTCTGCACGGCCAGGGCCAAGCGGTGGCTTATGGCGTAAAATTTTCCGGTTGCACCGTGCATTTTGTGGATGAGGGCACCGACAGTGGTCCCATCATTTTGCAAAAGGTAGTGCCCGTGTTGGATGATGATACTGAGGATACCTTAGCTGACAGAATTTTAGTGCAGGAGCATATTGCTATGCCAGAAGCACTGAAGCTGTGGGCGGAGGATAAACTGGAAATCAATGGCCGCAAGGTCAAGGTTTTGGCATAAGAGGTGTGCAAAATGAAAATTAAAAGAGCATTACTGAGCGTTTCTGATAAAACCGGCATTGTTGAGCTGGGCAAATTTTTGAGCAATAATGGCGTGGAAATTATTTCCACTGGTGGCACCATGAAGGCTCTGCGTGAAGCAGGCGTGCCTGTAACCTATGTTAGCGATGTAACCGGCTTCCCGGAAATCATGGATGGCCGTGTAAAGACCTTAAATCCGAAAATTCATGGCGCTATCTTGGCTGTACGCAGCAACCATGAGCACATGGAAGCTTTGGCTGAGCATAATATCACTCCCATTGATTTGGTAGTTGTAAATCTCTATCCCTTCCGTGAAACTATTGCTAAGCCCGGCGTAACCGAAGCAGAGGCTATTGAGAATATCGATATCGGCGGTCCGGCCATGGTGCGCGCTTCCGCTAAAAACTTTAAGGATGTTGTTATCGTTACTTATCCTCGCCGTTATGCACAGCTGATGGAAATGCTGGATAAGAATGGTGATGTTGACCAACATACTCGCAAGGAATTGGCCTTTGAGGCTTTCTCCCACACTGCTGAGTACGATACAATGATTAGCGAATACCTGAAAAAGCAATTGGCAGAATAAGAGGTAAGAATAATGAGGATTCTCTTAATCGGTGGCGGTGGCCGCGAACATGCTTTAGCATGGAAGCTTGCCCAAAGCCCCAAGGTTGAAAAGCTATATGCGGCTCCGGGAAATCCTGGCATCGCACTGCTGAACAAATGTGAATGCATTAATCTCAATGTGGATGATTTAGAGGGCGTTGCTGATTACGCTGAAGAAAAGAGCATCGATTTGACCGTTGTTGGCCCTGAAGCTCCGCTGGTTGCAGGCTTGGCAGACGTGTTCAAGCGTCGTGGCCTGCCCGTATTTGGCCCTTCTAAGGCTGCTGCACAGCTGGAGGGCTCCAAGGCCTTCTCTAAAGAATTAATGGCAAAATATAATATTCCCACTGCTTTTTTCAATATTTGCGAGGATATTGAAACTGCTAAGGCTTATGTAGAGGAAAAGGGCGCTCCCATTGTAGTTAAGGCTGATGGCTTGGCTGCTGGTAAGGGTGTAGTTGTGGCCATGACCAAGGCTGAAGCCTTAGATGCTATCGACGAAATGATGGGTGACCATAAATTTGGTGCTGCCGGTGCTCGTCTAGTTTTGGAGGAGTATATGGAGGGCGAAGAAGCTTCCCTCTTGGCCTTCACCGATGGTAAAACCGTTGTGCCCATGATTGCTGCTCAGGACCACAAGCGTATTTTTGATGGTGATGAAGGCCCCAATACCGGTGGTATGGGTACCTATGCTCCGGCTCCTGTGATGACTGATATCCTGCGCTTAAAAGCTACCGAGCTTATTTTAAAGCCAGTAGTAGAGGCCATGGCTAAGGAAGGTATGCCCTATCAGGGCTGCCTCTATGCAGGTCTTATGATTAAGGGCGACAGCGTTAAGGTTGTAGAGTTTAACTGCCGCTTTGGCGATCCGGAAACACAGGTTGTACTGCCGCTTTTAGACGGCGATTTGGCTGAGATCATGCTGGCCTGCGCTACCGGCACTTTGGAGCAGACTGAGGTGGCTTGGCATGACAAGGCTGCTGTGTGCGTAGTAATGGCTAGCGGTGGCTATCCTGAAAGCTACGAAAAGGGCAAGGAAATCACTGGCTTGGAGGCTGCTGCCGAAGATAAAAATGTGGTGGTTTTCCATGCTGGTACCAAAGAAGCTGATGGTAAGATTTTAACCAGCGGTGGTCGCGTATTGGGCGTAACTGCTGTTGATAGCTCTATTAAGGCTGCTCGTGACCGTGCTTATGTTGCTGTAGAAAAAATCGCATTTGAGAAAAATTTTTATAGAAAAGATATTGCATGGAGAGCCTTAAAGAGGTAAAATAGATAAAACTCATTTTAGTGTAAAGTTTGATACAAAAAATTTAGAAGAAAAGGATGATGAAAGAATGGCTTTTTATTATGACGAACCTGCTCATACTTTTAGTGAGTACCTGTTAGTTCCCGGTTATTCCTCTGAGAAATGCATTCCCGCCAATGTAGACCTGCGCACTCCGCTGGTAAAATTCAAAAAAGGCGAAGAGCCTGCTATTACCATGAATATCCCCATGGTTTCTGCAATCATGCAGGCTGTTTCCGGCGAAAAGCTGGCTGTAGCTCTGTCTAAAGAGGGCGGCATTTCCTTCATCTATGGCTCCCAATCCGTTGAGGATGAGGCTGCTATGGTCGCTCGTGTTAAGGCTCATCGTGCAGGCTTTGTTAGCAGCGATTCTAACATCCGTCCTGACAGCACCTTGGCTGATATTTTGGCCTTGAAGGAGCGCACTGGTCACTCCACCGTAGCTGTAACCAGCGACGGCACCGTTAACGGCAAGCTGGAAGGTATTGTTACTAGCCGTGACTATCGTCCCAGCCGCATGGACCGTGCAACCAAGGTTCGTGACTTTATGACTCCCATTGACCAAATGATCGTTGCTGGTAAGGACACCACCCTGCAACAAGCTAACGATATCATCTGGGAAAAGAAGCTGAACACTCTGCCCATCGTTGATGACGACGGTCGTCTGCTGTACATGGTATTCCGTAAAGACTATGCAACTCATAAGGAATATCCCTTGGAGCTGCTGGACAGCAAAAAACGCCATATCGTAGGCGCTGGTATCAACACCCGCGACTACGCTGAGCGTGTTCCTGCACTGGTTGACGCAGGTGTTGACGTACTGTGCATCGACTCCTCCGAGGGCTATAGCGCATGGCAAAAAATCACTCTGGATTGGATTCGTGAGCACTATGGTGACAGCGTGAAGGTTGGCGCTGGCAACGTAGTTGACGCTGAAGGCTTCCGCTTCCTGGCTGACGCAGGCGCAGACTTCATTAAGGTTGGTATTGGCGGTGGCTCCATCTGCATTACCCGTGAGCAAAAGGGTATCGGCCGTGGCCAAGCAACTGCTTTGATTGACGTTTGCAAAGCTCGTGATGACTACTACAGAGAAACTGGCGTATACATTCCTGTATGCTCCGACGGCGGCATCGTATACGACTACCACATGACTCTGGCTTTGGCTATGGGTGCTGACTTCATGATGCTGGGTCGTTACTTCGCTCGCTTCGATGAAAGCCCCTCCAACAAGGTTAACATCAATGGCACCTACATGAAGGAATACTGGGGCGAGGGCTCTGCTCGTGCTCGTAACTGGCAACGCTATGACATGGGTGGCGCAGCTAAGCTGTCCTTCGAAGAAGGCGTTGACTCCTATGTTCCCTACGCTGGTAGCCTGAAGGATAACGTAAACCTGACCTTGGCTAAGATTCGTTCCACCATGTGCAACTGTGGCGCTCTGAACATTCCTGAGCTGCAAGCAAAGGCTAAGCTGACTTTGGTTTCTGCAACCTCCTTGGTTGAAGGCGGTGCTCATGACGTACTGCTGAAGGAAAACAACAACAGCAACTATCCGAAATAATTTAACATAAAAATTACTCCCGAATCACAATGTGATTCGGGAGTTTTTGCGTTTATAGACGGAAGTGCTAGCGTCATTTTGCGGTAGCTAGCATAAGCTTGATGCGGTTTTCTTGGTTTACTTTGGAGGCACTGGCGTCATAGTCGATGGCTAAAATATTAGCTTCTTCAGCAATTTCTTTAATCTTATTAATCATGCCACGACCGGCAATGTGATTGGGTAAGCAGCCAAAGGGCTGAGCGCAAATGATATTGGTGTAGCCACTATGCACAAGTTCTAGCATTTCAGCAGTCAATAGCCAACCTTCGCCCATATTATTGCCATAGCCGATAACACCCTTGACCATGGCCTTGGTCTCTTCATATGTAGCCGGAGCACTAAAGGGAGCGGTATCAAGCGCATTGTGCAGTATGCTCTCTAAATGCTTTAAATACCACATGGCGCCTTTATTAGCCCCATATTTAAGAAAGCTGCCACCGTAGAGCTTGTAGTCTGTTAAATATGTATCCACACAGTACATAACAAAGTTCAGTACGCCCGGCAGCATGTACTCGCAATCCTGCTTTTGTAGGAATTTTTCTAAACTATTATTACCCAAGGCGGCATATTTGATATATATTTCACCCACGATGCCTACTTTCGTTTTGGGCTTGCTTTTGATGGGTACGGCAGCAAATTCATTAGCAATGCTTTTCGTTAGCTTTTTGATGCTGCTCATGGCTTGAGCTTTACCGCTAGCAAAGGTATCGCTAAGCCTTCCTAGCCATTTCTGTGCTAGAGCATCCGCAGTGCCCTGTACTATTTCATAGGGACGAATCTTATTGGTTAAATACATCAGGGCATCGCCGTATATCAGAGCTGCTAAAAACTTGCGTAGCATAGAGGCATTGAGATGAAAGCCAGGTTGGCTCTCAAGGCCATTCACGTTAAGGCTGATGACAGGGATCTGGCTTAAGCCGGCCTTCTCTAAGGCTTTGCGCAATAGATATATATAATTAGAGGCGCGACAGCCACCCCCTGTTTGCGTAATGATCAGAGCTGTTTTTTGCAAATCATATTTGCCGCTTTCTAAAGCGTTTAATAGTTGCCCAATAACCAAGAGAGCCGGATAGCAGATATCATTATTCACATATTTTAGACCGGTTTCCACCACATCCCGACTTGTATTTTGCAAAATCTCTGCCTTGTAGCCGCAGCTGGAAAGGGCAGCCTTGAGCAAGGAGAAATGCAGCGGCAGCATGCCGGGGATGAGGATGGTGTGCGTTTGGCGCATTTCCTCGGTAAAGGGAGCGAAATTGCTTTGCGAAGCTTCTTGCATAGAAAAAACTCCTTTAATTATTATCTAAATCGAATAAATTGGCAGCAGAGAACAGACTACGAATGCGAATCTTCGCTGCTCCTAAATTGTCGATATCGTCAATTTTAATTTGGGTATAAATGCGTCCGTGTTCTTCCAGAATGCGACGGCATTCATCCGCGGTGATGGCATCACAGCCACAACCAAAGCTTACTAACTGTATCATGTGCATATCGGGATTTTCGCTGACGTATTTGGCAGCTGCATATAGTCGGCTATGATATGTCCATTGATTAAGCACATGCAAATCAGTATTTAGTTCCTGTGGTGTAATATGGCTACTAACAGCGTCCTCGCTAACTAATGCTGCCCCCATAGTTGTAATAAGTCTATCAATGCTGTGATTTACTTTGGGGTCAATGTGGTAGGGTCTGCCTGCAAGGACTACTATGGGTATATGCTGCTGGCGAGCTGAGGCGATAATCTCTTGACCACGCTTTCTAACTTGAGCTTCGAAGGCGTCATAGGCTTGAAAGGCTGCATCCACGGCTTTTTTTAGCTGCTCCTTAGTGATGTCCTTATATTCCTTGTGGAACATTTCGTAAAGCTTTTGCACCAGCACCTTTTTATGTAGCAGACCTAGATAATCAAAGAAAAAGTTTGCTTTATTGAGCTCGCGCATATTGGCATGGAGGACTTCAGGATAATAGGCAACAACAGGGCAATTATAGCAATTTTCCGTTCCCTGCTCGCTAATGTTATAGGTCATGCAGGGATAGAAAATATGGTCAATACCTTGGTCCAATAGCCACTTAATATGTCCATGCATAAGCTTAGCCGGATAGCACACGGTGTCACTGGGGATAGTGTTTTGCCCCATACGATAAATATTCTTATCTTCGATGGGACTGGTTATTACCTTAAAGCCCAAATGATTCAACAGTCCCTGCCAAAAGGGGAGCAGCTCATACATATTAAGCCCCATGGGAATGCCCATAATGCCGTGACTAGGCTGCATATTATTGGGTAAATTCTTAAGAAGCTCTAGCTTTTGCCGATAGAGATTAAAGTCATCCTTGGGGGCCATATGGGTGATGGGGCGTTCGCAACGATTACCGCTAATAAAGCGTTTGCCGCTGGCAAAAATATTGATTGTCAAATGGCAATGGTTATTACACAAGCCGCAGGTAACGCCCTTAACGGTGTGCTTAAAAGTCGCCAATTCGTTAAGCTTAATGATGCTGCTGGGCTTGGGGTTGTCCTTATAGCGACGCTGAGCATACAGAGCAGCACCATAGGCTCCCATAAGCCCTGCAATATTGGGACGCACTACGTTAAGCCCCATCTCTAGCTCAAAGGCTCGTAGTACGCAATCATTAAGAAAGGTGCCACCTTGAACAACTATGTGCTGGCCGATAGCGGCCTTGCTGCTGGGACGAATAACCTTATACAGGGCGTTTTTCACGATACTTATTGAGAGTCCTGCGCTAATATTGGCAACGGAGGCGCCGTCCTTTTGGGCCTGCTTAACGCTGCTATTCATAAATACGGTGCAGCGACTGCCAAGATCAACTGGCATGTCAGCAAATAGACCAATTTTGGCAAATTCCTCAGCACTGTAGCCTAAAATCTCCGCAAAGGTTTGCAAAAAGCTACCACAGCCACTGGAGCAGGCTTCGTTTAAAAAGATATTATCAATAGCACCATTATGGATTTTTAGGCATTTCATATCCTGACCGCCAATGTCTAGGATAAAGTCCACATCGGGCTCTAGGTAGTGAGCCGCATAAAAATGGGCCATTGTTTCCACAATGCCATAGTCCATGCCAAAGGCATGGCGGATTAAATCTTCACCATAGCCTGTTACGGCACCGGCTAGTAGCTGGCAGTGAGGATATTTTTGATAAAAGTTTGTTAGGTAGTCACGAACTGCAATCACTGGATTGCCCTTATTGCTTTGGTAAAAGGAATCTAAAAGCTCACCTGTAGGGCTCATGACAGCAATTTTAATAGTGGTACTACCGGAGTCAATACCGATAAAGGCTTCACTAGCATGCTCTGGAGAAGAAATAGTAACTGAGTCCTCTAGATGACGCTTATAAAAGGCTTGGTATTCTGCTTCATTCTTAAAAAGGGGTGCCATATGCTCAAAGGTATGGGCTTTGATTGCTGCCTGCAATTTTGTTGGCAGGCTAGCAAAGTCCACATTATGCTCGGCACAGAAGGCTGCTCCCATAGCAACGTAATATAGACTGTTTTCGGGGCATTGACCTTTAATGTTTAAGATTTGGTCAAAGCTGTCCCTCAGGCAACTCATAAAGGTTAGCGGCCCACCTAAGTAAAGCACATTGCCCTCAATGGGACGCCCCTTAGCTAGGCCAGTAACGGCTTGACTAGCCACAGCATGAAAAATGCTGGCTGCTAAATCACTTTTGGCAGCGCCTTGGTTTAAGAGAGGCTGAATATCGCTCTTGGCAAAGACGCCACAGCGACTGGCAATAGTATAGCTGGTGGAGGCCTGCTTAGCCAGCTCGTTCATTTGTGCTGTTTCTACATTGAGCAGGGCTGCCATTTGGTCGATAAAGGCTCCGGTGCCACCAGCGCAGCTGTCGTTCATACGAGCGTCGAAATGACGACCTAAAAAAAGAATCTTGGCGTCCTCGCCTCCAAGCTCGATAACAGCGTTAGTAGCGGGATAAAGCTTTTCGGTACAGATTTTTTCCGCAAAAACCTCTTGCACAAATTGGATGCCACAGCTTTCGGCAATGCCGATGCCGGCGCTACCACTGATAGCTAGGCGGGCCGTACGGAGGGTAGGGAATTTAGCCATAAGCTCCCTATGTAATTCTAAGATTCTAGTAGCAATTTGGCTGTAGTGGCGTTGGTATTTGCTGAAAAGCAAGGTACCGGCGTCGTCTAATACAGCTATTTTAATTGTAGTGCTACCAATGTCTAAACCTATTTGCATAATAACCTCCGTAAGCTGAATTAAGACTTAAATCCATAATTATTCATACTATATTGTAATACTTTAAGGAGAAATAGTAAAAGCCTCAGAGATTATAAAAAGTAAAAAAAGTGAAAACTTTTTAGAAGAAGTCTGCTATTGCAGCTGCTTGCGATAGTTAGCTAGGTTAGACAGAGCTAAATTCTTGAGACTCAGTAAAAAATCCTCGTATTTTATGTCTTGAGTGAGCTGTAATTGGATGGGATTGCGATGGCCCCAATAGAGCATGACGAAGGGACTCATGGTGGTGAAAAGGCAGCTGTACAGTCTTTGGTCATCCATAGAGATGTCCAAATAGCTGGCGAAAAGACGCAGTACTGTGTTTAGCTTGGGCACTATTTCGCCCTGAAAAACCTCTTTGAAAAAGCTAGAAGGCTGCAAAAGTTCTCTCGCCCAGACCTCCATATACCAGCTGTTATCTCTTAAAATGCTATTGATATATAAATCGATGAGCTGGGAAATTTTTTCTTCTACAGATACTGTGCTGTTTTCCAGCTCAGTGAGTAAATCTAAATTCATTAAATAGGTGTGGGCCTCCTTAAGCACGGCTAGATACAAGCCGTCACGACTGCCAAAATGATAGTTCACAGCAGCCATATTCACTTGGGCCGTGGAGCAGATAAGCTTGCTAGTGGTAGCTTCAAAGCCGTGCTGCGCAATGAGGCGACCGGCGCAGTTAATAATTTTGGCGCGAGTTTCTAAGCCATCTCCACGGGATGCAATGCGAGAATAAGAATTAGTTTTTATCACGATGATTCACCTCAAGAAAGCTTGTTACGGAAGAGCCAAGCGGCTGTTGGCATGGTTGCAGCCGCCACGACCAGCATGGGTGGAAAATTGTGAGCTACTTGGCTCAGGGTAGCTCCCTCCAAGTATATACAGCGTACAGCCTCAATGGCGAAGCGCAGGGGGAGGACTCCTCCATTCAGATTTTCATTGTAGTGATTGATGATACTGCTGATATAGCTGGCTGCTTCACCGGCGGTGGTGCTATTGCGTCCATCCATGAGAATTTGCACGGCTGCCTGCTGGCCGTTGGCTAGCTTGTCGGCAAAATCCTGCCCTATGACCAAGACCATTAGGGCGTCACCAGAATCAATGCAGTCCGCAATTTGGTTGGTGCTAGAGATAGTGCGCACCCGCTCGAAAATGCCCGTGCCTTCAATATGGGCCAAAAGCTCGCTGGATGCAGCGCTGTGGCTTTGGTCCAGCACGGCATAGGGGACGTTGTCCAGATTAAAAGTAGCTGCATAGCCAAAAAGCGGTGATGAGGGCCATAACTAAAAATTTAGGCTTTTGTTGGAGCTGAGTAAACTGCATATGCTTCACCTCTAAATATAATTAAAATTTGAATTTGAATTAGTTTCTGCGAAAAAAGCTGCACACTGACTGTATATCAGTATGCAGCCTTACGCCCTACATTATAATCTGCGCTTGTTTCTCTGTCAAGCAAATTAGAAAGTCCCCTGAACTAGCTGAGCAATGTTTTTAGAATGGTCGCTGACGCGTTTCATGTTAATCAAAAGCTCTAGCATCACAAAGCCGGCTACAGGCTCGCAAATGTGCTCGTTAAGACGTACAATATGGCTCTTGCGGATTTCCTTTTGGTATTGCTTTACTTCGCGGCACAGGCGAACAGCGTCGTCGGCAATAGTTTTATCGTTCTTTTCCAAGGCTTCTAAGGCTCGGCCGCTTGCTCTAAGTACCATTTCGCTAAGCTGTGCTAGCTCTTCCTGTGCTTCAGGAGAGAAGTGAACCTCATCCTCAAAGATGCGGCGTGCCTTTTTAGCTAATGTCTCGCCATGGTCGCCAATACGTTCTATATCATTAATAGCATGCAAGAGACCAGTGTGACGAACAGAAAGGCTAGCATCCAACTGGGAAGTACTCATATCTGTCAGATAATCGGTAATCTCTCGTTCTAAGGAGTCGACAACGGGCTCATGCTCTAATACATATTTTATTTTTTCTGTGTCATAGCTTTGGATAGCTTCCATGGCCAAGCGCACATCCTCGCGAGCTTGGTTGCCCATGCGCACAACCTCTTTTACAGCCAAGCTTAGGGCGATGGAAGGGGTGTTAAGCATAGCCTTATCAAGATAGACCGGGCGCAGGGAGATGCCCTCGGCGTCGCCAGGAACGAGGCGCTGGATAAGGCGGATGAATGGGTCTACAAAGGGCATAAAGAGAAGTGTATTGATAATATTGAAGGCGGAGTGGGCGTTAGCAATTTGACGAGCAATATCGCCGGCAGGAGAAACAAGCAAAACAATTTCGATGAACCATTTCATGAAGACAACGAAAATAATACTGCCGATAATATTGAACATTACATGGGCAACTGCTACACGTTTAGCAGTTAGATTAGCTCTTAAGGATGCTAAAACTGCAGTGATACAGGTGCCAATGTTGTCGCCTAAGAGCACAGGAATGGCGCCCTCGAGGGGAATAAGGCCTTGTCCTGCCATGGCAATCAAAATACCTATGGTAGCACTACTGGATTGAATTAAAACGGTCATCACGGTACCGATAAAGATACCTAAAAGGGGATTGCTGGAAAAATGACCGATAAAATCTACAAAGCCCGGATAAGCTCTGAGCGGCATTACGGCTCTGCCCATCATGTCCATACCCAGCATTAAAATACCAAAGCCTAAAATAACTTGGCCCAAATACTTGCCACGGGCACGTTTTGCTAAAAGCTGCATTAAAAAACCAATGAAAATGAGTACAGTTATATAATTAGAAAGCTTAAAGGCGATTAACTGTGCGGTCATGGTGGTGCCCACATTGGCGCCCATAATGATGCCAAAGCCTTGCTTGAGTGTTAACAGGCCTGCATTGACTAGACCTACAGTCATAACTGTTGTAGCACCGCTGGCCTGCAGCACTGCAGTGACTACGGCACCTAGGAGTATACCCATGGCTAGCACACCGGTCATTGCCTCTAAAATTTTTTGCAGCTTAGCGCCGGCAGCCTTTTGTAAGCCGTCGCCCATGAGCTGCATGCCATACATAAATAAAGCGATACCGCCTAAAAAGCCTAGAAAATATACTAGCATTATGCACACCTCGTCCAAAGTTGAATTTTAAAGATAGTAGCTAGATGATTTGCTTATATTATACATTAAAAAACATATTGCGTAAAATAATTCCTGCATAATTCCATAAAAAAACTACACCGCACGCTTGCGTAGCCGTGCGGTGTAATTAAGGAGAGGTGTATGATGAAAAGATATGTTTAGGGGGAGTTGGGAAAGTCCCCGCTGCGTGCTTTGCGGTTCCTTTCTTTGCTCAACTATATTGTAGCAAATGGTTATGTCTAAAGTAAGACTAGAGCGTAACATATTTGTGAACAATAAAGCCGCCGAATAAAATCGGCGGCTAGTGGAGCTTTTATTTTAGAATCACGTTTAAGAAGGCCTTGAGTCGGTCATTAGTAGGATTGTCAAAAATCTCTGCCGGAGTACCCTGGGCTTGTACTTTGCCATCTGCCATAAAAACAACCTTGGTGGCAACCTCTTTGGCAAAGCCCATTTCGTGGGTTACGACAACCATGGTCATTTTTTCTTCGGCTAGCTCGCGCATAGTTTTTAAAACTTCGCCGGTAAGCTCTGGGTCCAAGGAGGAGGTGGGCTCGTCAAAAAGCATAATAGCGGGCTTCATAGCCAGGGCTCTGGCAATAGCCACACGCTGCTGTTGGCCACCACTAAGCTTACGGGGATACTCATCACGCTTGTCAGATAGACCAACCTTAGCCAATAACGCTTCAGCCTCTTTGATGACCTCGTCTTTGTTGCGCTTTTGCACGTTAACAGGCGCTTCAATCAAATTTTGCAGTACAGTCATGTGAGGGAAGAGATTAAATTGTTGGAATACCATACCCATTTTACAGGCAATGCGTCGAACCTCGTCCTTGTTAACATATTCGGTGCCGTTAGCGGTTTCGGTGCAGAGTGCCTCGCCATCAATAATAACACTGCCACGGTCAATGGTTTCAAGCTTGTTAAGGCAGCGCAGCAGTGTACTTTTACCACCGCCTGAGGGGCCAATAACAGCTACTACCTCGCCCTCGTTAACATCGAGGTCAATGCCCTTTAATACTTCTAATTTATTAAATTTTTTCCAGATATTTTGCGCTTTAATTTTGTTCATTTTGTCCTCCTCTTGCAGCAGGAAGTCTGCAGGCGTTAAGCTTTGTGCTAATACTGTTTACTGGTCATATTTGGAAAAATGCTTTTCCAAACGTTCAAAAATAACAGTTAAAATAAGGGTTGCAAACAGATAGAAGCAGCCTGCTACGATAAAGGGAGTGATGTTAAAGTCACGTTGTACTAAATTGCGAGCAGTACGCATTAAATCGTTCATAGCCAAAACGTATACCAAGGAGGTATCCTTGACAAGGGTAATGGTTTCGTTGCTAATGGGTGGCAGGATGATGCGAATAACCTGAGGAAGGACAATGCGACGCATGGTTTGCACGTAGTTCATCCCCAAGGTGTGGGCAGCTTCATACTGACCCTTGGGAATAGCTTGGATACCGGCGCGGAAAATTTCGCAGAAATAAGCAGCATAGTTCAGCACAAAGGCAACTGCAGCGGATTCAAAGTCCGGCAAGCGAATACCCACGGAGGGGAGCACGAAATAAACAAAGAATATTTGTAGCATCAACGGGCTACCACGCATAATCCAAACATAAAAGCCGATGATTTTTTGCAGTGGTTTGATGCTGGATACACGACCTAGACTCAAAAGCACGCCTAGGGGAATGCTCAATACGATTGTAATAAAAAATACTTGGGCAGAGACTATGCAGCCATCAAGCATTTGCGGGATAATCTTTAAAACGTAATCCATAATCTTCTCCATCTTTGTTATTATTGCGCTTGTAGCGCTTCATCACACAAGCTCACTTTATTGTAGCACTTTACTAAAGTATTTACAAGCTAGAAAGGGTGTAGTGATAAAAAAAGTAAGGGCCGAAGCAATTCGGCCCTTGAATACTTGTGGATTAGTATTTAATAATGTCAGCGCCCATCCATTTTTCGGAAATCTTTTTGCAGGTGCCGTCCTTTTTCATTTCGTCCATAACCTTGTCAATACGTTGCAGGAATTCTTTGTCATCCTTGCGGAAAGCGATACCAACAACCTCTTCACCCATGTTTTCTTCCAAAATGGTGTATTGGCCAGGTTTCTTTTTGTCGTAGTAGCCACGAGCTAATACAGCATCAACGATAGCAGCGTCTACGCGCTTGTTATCCAGCTCCAGATAAATAGCTGCGAAGTCAGGATATTTACGATAATCTGCCAAAGAGTCCTTCAAAGCCTTGTTTTTCGGCAGTTCCATCAGGTAGGAACCAGTGGAATCGTCTTGAACAGCAACTCTCTTGCCCTTTAAATCAGCAATCTTTTTAATGGGAGAGCCTGCGGGAACAACAATCAATTGGGAGTTAATCAGGTAGGGCTTGGACAGGCCATAAACCTTTTCACGTTCGGGGTTAATGGTGAAGCAGTTCCAGATAGCATCAATACGTTTTGATTTTAATTCAGCTTCCTTTGCGCCCCAATCAATGGGCTTGAACTCAACCTCCATGTTCAGACGTTTGCAGGCTTCGCGAGCCAAGTCAATGTCCATACCAACGATTTCGTTCTTTTCGTTACGGAAGCCCATAGGAGCAAAATTGTCGTCCAGGCCAATAACAATCTTTTTGGGACCGCTGCTGCCGCAACCGGCAACCATCATAATCATCATCATGAGACCCATGAGTAATACCAATAGCTTTTTCATTATCTACACCTCTTAATTAAAAATTCTGCTTTTAGCAAGCATCGCTAATGAGTACATTTATATTATACTTTAGCGCATTAAATTTGTAAAGTGGTAATGTGAAAAAATTAGAGATTTTTTTAGAAAAAAAGAACGCCAACTGGTGTTGGCGTTCTAAAGTAGTATATTGGTGATTATTTTTTGAGCAGGCTACCTAAAATGCCACGGGCTAAGGAGCTAGCAATGGTGCGGCCAAAGGTCTGCAAGGCGCTGGTGGCCACCTTTTCGATAACGCTGGGCGGCTCCTTGGCAGTACGAGGACTGCGAGTAGCTGTGCTACGAGCAGAAGTGCTACGGGAAGCAGTGCGCGGTGCGTTGCGACGAATCTCGTCCTGCAGGCTGTCGCCTGCTTCTTCGTCGCCTTCAGCCGTTGCTTCGGCAGCAGCGGCTTCCTGCGCACGCTTCTGCAAAATCTCGTAAGCAGATTCTCTATCAATGCTTTCGGCATATTTAGTATGCAGGGGTGTTTCTTGAATAGCTTTGCGGCGTACATCATCCGAGCAGGTGCCAAGATAGCTGCGGGGCGGCATTACATAAGCACGTTGAACCATGGTAGGAACGCCTTCCTCGTCGAGCAATGATACGAGAACCTCACCGGTACCGAGCTCGCCCAAGGCTGCTTCTGCATTCAAATCTGGGTTAGGACGAAAGGCCTGTGCTGCTGCCTTTAACCCCTTACGTTCCTTGGGAGTGTATGCTCTCAGAGCGTGCTGGAGCTTGTTACCCAGCTGTGCTAAAACGCTATCTGGTATATCAGCGGGCTGTTGGGTGATAAAGTAAATACCAATGCCCTTGGAGCGAATTAAGCGCACAATCTGCTCAACCTTGTCTAGGAGGGAGCGCGGTGCATCCTTAAAGATTAAATGAGCCTCATCAAAGAAGAAGACCATCTTCGGCTTATTCAAATCGCCTGCTTCCGGCATCATTTCGTAGAGCTCGGACAGCATCCACAGCAGGAAGGTGGAATAGAGCAGCGGATTTTGGAAAAGCTCGGTGCAGTGTAGCAAGTTGATTATACCCCTGCCCTCGCTATCGGTTGCAAACCAGTCCTTGATATCCAGAGCGGGCTCGCCAAAGAAAATATTGCCGCCCTGGTCCTCCAGTCGCAGTAGTGCTCTTTGAATAGCGCCAATGCTTTGGGAAGAAACATTGCCATACTCTAGCTTAATCTCGTTAGCATGGTCACCAACGTATTGCACCATGCTGCGCAAATCTTTGAAGTCCAAAAGCAAGAGGCCTTGGCTATCGGCAACGCGGAAAATTATATTCATAACCCCGGATTGGGTATCATTAAGCTCCAATAAACGGCTTAAGAGCTCCGGTCCCATGTCAGAAATAGTGGTGCGCACGGGCAGGCCCATTTTGCCATAAACATCCCAAAAGCGCACGGGATAACCGGAGAATTTCCAATCAATATCAAGTCCTAGCTTGTTCTTGATACGCTTTTGGAAGCCTTCGCTGTCTTCACCGGGCAGAATCATACCGGAAACATCGCCTTTAATATCTGCTAAGAAAACGGGTACACCCATTTCGCTAAAGCTTTCGGCCATCACCTTTAAGGTAACGGTTTTGCCGGTACCAGTGGCACCAGCAATAAGACCATGGCGATTGGCCATTTTGGGGGTTAGATAAATGCCGCCCTGACTGTTTTGGCACAGCCAGACTTTATGCAGCTTTGGTAAATACATATTAGTAACCTCCTTATGTGATGAACAGAAAATATTAGAACATGCGTCGCTTCCAAAGGAGCATAGCGCTACCGATTGCTACCACGAAGGCTAAACAAACCACAATGGCAAAGCCATAGGGACTATCGGCAAAGGGTACATGTACGTTCATGCCCCACAAACCGCTGATAAGGGTGGGGATAGCCAGCAAAATAGTGACTGAAGCCAAAAATTTCATGACTAGGTTCAGGTTATTGCTAATGATGCTGGCGAATACTTCCATCATGCTATTAAGAATGTGGCTGTACATTTCAA
>JBJDXD010000011.1:0-3691 GCA_051866495.1 Phascolarctobacterium sp.
ACAGTGAGGAATGGGAAGAGGACGATGAGGATGCGTGAAATCTGCACTGATTGCATATTTTATGAGGATGTGGTAGTATGATGGATAAGCGAGGTGTTTATTATGAGTACAAATTGTTCACATAACTGTGCTGAGTGTCATAGTGAATGTAATGAAAGGACCGCTCCTCAGAGTCTGATTGAACCGTTGAACAAAAACTCTACTGTAAAAAAGGTAATTGGTGTTGTCAGCGGTAAAGGCGGTGTAGGTAAGTCCTTGGTTACTTCTATGTTGGCTGTCTTGGCTCAGCGCAAGGGGTATCAAGCGGCAATTTTGGATGCGGATATTACGGGACCTTCCATTCCCAAGGTGTTTGGCGTTCACGGTAAGGTTTTTGGTAATGAAGCGGGAATTTTCCCTGCTGAAACCAAGTGCGGAACGAAGATTATGTCCATTAACTTATTGTTGCCTAACGAAGGGGATCCTGTGGTGTGGCGTGGCCCGGTGATTGCTGGGGCTGTGAAGCAGTTCTGGTCGGAGGTGAACTGGGAGCAAGTAGATTATATGTTTGTTGATATGCCGCCAGGGACCGGAGATGTGCCGCTGACGGTCTTCCAATCATTGCCCTTGGATGGCATTGTTGTCGTGACTTCTCCTCAAGAGCTTGTGGAGATGATTGTTGAGAAGGCTGTTAAAATGGCAGGCTTGATGGACATTCCTGTTTTGGGATTAGTGGAAAATATGGCTTATTTTGAGTGTCCTAACTGTCATGAGAGGCATTATATCTTTGGTCAGAGCCATATTGATGCTTTAGCGGACAGATATCAAATTGAGGGCACTGCTCAGCTTCCACTGGCACCGACCCTTGCGGATTTGTGTGATCATGGCAATATTGAAGAATTTGAAGGCAATTGGTTAGATAGTATCCTGCAAAAAATTATAGAATAAAGAATTCCTCGCATGAGCTGAAGCATTATAGCCTGTGTGAGGAATTTGAAAGTTCCCTGCGGTGGCTACAAAATTTGCAGCTGCTGCGGGGCTTTTTGCTTTATTTGGTACTTTTTTTGTATCATTGGTTTTTTCTGCTATAATATTATTTAGAGATTATTGCTTGGATTAACTGAAGCACTTCAGTGCTGCTTGGAGTGATGTTGATGTATAAAAGGGGTGTAAGCCATGAATGAGAAAATATAGCTTTGCTTGCTGCTGTTTTTGGAAAAATGTGAGCTGTGAAAGCTTTGCTAGCTATAAAATATAATGCAGAAGAATAAGGAGGAGCTTATGACTATGATTATTAATTCTACAGCGACAGAATTTCGTGCCATGCTGAGGGAAAAGAAAACCTTTTTGGCTGATTTTTATGCAACCTGGTGTGGACCCTGCAAGATGCTGAGCTATGTGCTGGCTGATATTGAAAAAGAGATGGGGGAGCGCATCGATATTGTTAAAATAGACATTGATAAGGAGCCCGAACTGACAGAGGAGATGGATATTACCATTATTCCGGGGGTGTTTTTCATCAAAGAGGGTAAAGTGGCGTCACAATATGCCGGCTTTTTACCCAAGGAAAGGCTGCGCGCAAGGCTGGAGAAGCTACTGGGAGCAGAGCCGCCTGTGGAAGCAGCTCCGGATAAGCATTATGACCTGATTATTGTAGGCGGTGGGGCTGCTGGGCTAACAGCTGCGGTTTATGCCCGTCGTGCAGGGCTCAAAACTCTTGTGCTGGAGTCCTTTGCGCCTGGCGGCAAGCTTATCAAGACCTTTGAGTTGGAAAACTGGCCTGGAATAAAAAATGTGAACGGCTCTGTGCTGGCATATGATATTTATGAGCAGGCTATGGCTTTGGGAACGGTTTATTTATATGAAAAGGTGGCGGCTCTTGCTATTGAAGGCGAGCTAAAGAAAGTCCTATGTGAAAGCGGTGCCGAGTTTACAGCCACTGCAGTGATTGTGGCAACGGGTACGGTGGAGCGTTTGCTCAATATCCCCGGTGAGCAGGAGATGATTGGCCGAGGTATTAGCTTTTGCGCTGTATGCGATGCGGCATTTTATCGGAATAAGCCGGTTATTATTGTGGGCGCCGGTAATGCTGCCTTCGAGGAATCACTTTATCTTGCTGAATTTGCCTCCAAGGTTACGATTTTGGCTCGCCGTGATGTGATTAGCGCGGAGCAGATTACCCAGGATAAGGTGGCTCGTCATCCCAAGATTGAGGTGCTCACTTGGCGTGTGCCACAGGAAGTTCTTATCGAAAATGAGCGTGTAGCAGGGCTTAAGGTTTTGAACAAAGAGACGGGTGCTATAGAGAATATGGCTGCTAAGGGTGTGTTCCCCTATATTGGCGCTGATCCCGTTACCGACTTTTGTAAGGATTTGGGCATAACCAATGCTAAGGGCTATCTTGTGGTTAATAATGATATGTCCACTGCTATAGCTGGTGTTTATGGTGCCGGTGATGTTTGTGATAAGGTGCTGCGACAGGTGGTGACTGCGACTAATGATGGTGCCATTGCTGCCCAAAGCGCATTGCATTATATTCGTAATCGAGGAGAATAGGCATGGAAATTAAAGCGTTGGCTGATTTGTTTAGCGTCTGCAAGGTGGAGGATGTGGCGCAGGTAGATTTGAACAAGAATTTTTGCTTTGCAGCGAAAACGAATGAGGAGCTGTCCTTGGTGTGCCCCACTAAGGATGTGCCTGCTGTAACCAGTGCGAGGGATGATGGCTGGCGAGCCTTTCGTATTCAGGGGACACTGGATTTTAGCTTAATCGGGATTTTGGCCAAGATATCTACAATTTTAGCTGAACAAAGGATAGGTATTTTTGCCATTTCTACCTATAACACGGATTATATTCTTGTGAAGCAGGAAAATTTTGCCAAAGCATTGCATTCCTTGGAGGAGCATGGCTATAAGGTGCTTCATGAAGAAGTTTGCGAAAAAGAGGAAAAGGCTGCGCCCAAAGAGGGACTACCGGCTGAAAATGCTCTGTATAAGCTTTTGCGTCCGGAATTGGAGGCCGCTTTGAAGGGATTTGGGGCTAGGCAGCATTCTGCCAAGGTCACAAAGTATCTAGGCGGCTTTATGCGAGCATTGGATAATTTTGCTAAGGGCAGGGAGCTAAAGGAGATTTATGCCTTCGCGATTGTACAGGAGCTGGAGGATAATAATTACACACAGCTAGATTTTTATTTGGACAGCACTACCTTTGATGTTGACTGCTGCGGTTTTGTGGAGCAGGACGGGTTAATGGTGAATAGCTATAATAATTGGGAGCTCAGTATTGATGGCGCTGCTTGTGAAGCCCCAGATGTATTTGACTATGATATGGTTAATGAGTTGGCCGAGATTTTGGCAGGGGATAAGGTAAGGTTAGAGGTTGAGCTGCCGGAGCAGATGGGGGTCAGAACTTCAAGCTAAAGAGTAGATACAAACATTCTAACATAAAAAATGATAAAGTAACATTATCATGTTATGATGACAAAAAGAATGTTAGAGGCCAGAATGCGTTGGTAACTACTTTTACAGGTACAGCGTTAGTGCGCAACTTTTTTTCCATGATTAAACCTTGTTAGTATGGTATTATTTAGTTAGCAAAGGGGCGGCTAAAGGCTTGGCCTAAAGTCGTCCCTTTCATAAAAATGGAGGATATGTAAATGGAAAAATTTATTGCCTATGAAAAGCTATCTAAAAAGGAACAGAAGAAGCTCAAT
>JBJDXD010000012.1:0-3690 GCA_051866495.1 Phascolarctobacterium sp.
AAATCACCACGACTATGATGATTACTTATTACGAATTTCACTATTATAATGAGCTCGCCAAACTACAATTTATACATCTAACCTTTATTAATATTAAATATAAGGAGATAAAAGTCATGATTTTAAGTGCGGAGAATTTAACATATAGCTATGGGGTGCGGACGCTGTTTGAGGACGTGTCCTTTAATGTGGAGGAGGGAGACAAGTATGGCATCATCGGTGTCAATGGCACTGGTAAGAGTACCTTGCTGCGGATGATTGCTACCCGCGATGCGGGTGAAAAAGGAAAGCTGACCATTCCTGGAAATGTGGTGATGGAGTATTTGCCTCAGAACCCGCCCTTTGACGCGGAGGCGACCGTTTTGGAGCAGATTTTTCGCGGCGATTCGCCGCTCATGGTGCTGCTGCGCGAGTATGAGATGGCTGTGGAGAAGGTTGCGGAGCAGCCTGAGGATGCCAAGGCACAAAGGCAATTGCTAGAGCTTCAGCAGCGTATGGATGAGCAGTTTGCTTGGCAGCTAGAAAGCGAGGCCAAGGCGGTGCTGACGCAATTGGGCATCACCCGCTTGCAACAGAGGATGGGGGAGCTTAGTGGTGGCCAGCGAAAGCGTGTAGCCTTGGCTGGGGTGCTGGTGCGCCCCAGCGACCTTTTGATTTTGGACGAGCCTACGAACCATATGGATAATGCTACCGTGGCGTGGCTGGAGCAGCAGCTCATGAAGCGCAAGGGCGCACTGCTCATGGTAACCCATGATCGTTATTTCTTTGATAGAGTTGTCAATCGCACGCTGGAAATAGATGGTGGCAAGGGCTACGTTTATGTGGGAAACTACAGTTTGTTCCTGAAAAAGCGGGAGGAGCGGCGCATTGCCGAGGCCAGCGCTGCCCAAAAACTACGCAATATTTATCGGCGTGAGCTGGCTTGGATTAGCCGCGGCGCGGAAGCGCGCCGCACGAAAAAGAAGGATCGCGTGGAGCGCTTTGCGCAGCTTGAAGCTGAGGTCAAAAATGTCAAAACCGAGTCTAATCTCGAAATGTCCTCTGTGAGCAGTCGCTTGGGCAAGACTATTATTGAGCTAAATCATATTTCTATGAAATATGATGGTATCGACTATCTCAAGGACTTTAGCTATATTTTGCTGCGCAATGATAGAGTGGGCATTGTCGGCCCTAACGGAGCCGGCAAGTCCACCCTGATGGATATTATTGCTGGTCGCTGTGTGCCTACCGGCGGTAGCCTGACCGTAGGCCAGACCGTAAAAATTGGCTACTTTGCTCAGCATAGCGAGTTTAGCGACAGTAATATGCGGGTACTAGAGTACATCAAGGAAGCTAATAATTATATCGAGACTGCGGATGGGCAGCGCATCAGTGCGGCTCAAATGCTGGAGCGTTTTCTCTTCCCGCCAGAGCTGCAGTGGGTGCCGGTAAACAAGCTCAGTGGCGGCGAGCAGCGCCGCCTGTACCTGCTCAGGGTGCTGATGACGGCACCCAACGTGCTGCTTCTGGACGAGCCCACCAACGATTTAGATATTCCCACCCTGTCTGTGCTAGAGGATTATTTAGACAACTTTGCTGGCGCAGTTATTGCTGTATCCCATGATCGTTATTTTTTGGATCGCTTTGCCCACAAACTATTCGCTATTGAGACCAATGGGCATGTGCAGCCCTATATCGGTGGCTATAGCGATTATGAGGAGGCTGTGGCTGCGAAGCAGGCGGGCGAGCAGAGCGAGAAGTCTAAGCCAGCGGGGAAGGCAGCTATGGTTGCAGATTCTGCACTTGCTGCCAATGTAGCTCCTGCTGAAATAGGAGCTGTTCAAGCAGGGCAAGGCTCTGCTGCTACTACGAAAACGAAGCTGACCTACGCGGAGCGCTTGGAGCTGCAAAAGCTGGAGCAGGAGATGGGCCGCAGCGAGGCGGAGCTGAAGATGCTGGCGCTGGAGATGAATAATTGCGGCAGCAATTATGGGAAGCTGGCAGAGCTGACAGCGCGCCAGCAGGAGGTGCAGACTAAGCTGGAGGAAATGGAGGAGCGCTGGCTGTATCTGTCGGAGTTCGAAGTCTAGAAGAGCCTTCCGTTGCAAGGGGGAACACTGTAAACTATAATATTGCCTCCCCTTTCAAGGGGAGGGGGACCACCGTAGGTGGTGGAGGGGTTTATTAGGGAGAAAAAATGATTAAAGCTTTAGATAGAAGGTATCGGGACAAGCTGCGCCGTTTGCTCAGTGTCATGCTGCCCATTATCTGTACTCAGATTGCGATTATGGGCATGAACTTTTTTGATGCCAGCATGTCGGGGCAGGCGGGCGATGTGGATTTAGCCGGCGCTGCCATCGGCGGCAATATTTGGATGCCCATTCAAACGGGCATCAGTGGCATTTTGATGGCCGCTATGCCCTTGGTGGCCAATCTTTTGGGGGCCGGAGAAAAAGAAAAAATTACAGTGGTGGTACGTCATGGCTTGTTTTTGGCTTTGGCCTTTGCTTTGGTTGTTTTAGGCAGTGGCTTTGCCTTTTTGCCCCATCTTTTGCAGGGCATGGGTTTAGAGCCGGAGGTTTATCACGTATCGCTCTGGTATCTGGCAGGCTTAGGCTTGGGCGTAGTACCCTTCTTTATGATTACGCCCCTGCGCAGCTTAGTGGATACCTTGGGCTACACACATTTGACTATGCGTATTTATCTTTTGGCTTTGCCCATTAATGCATGTCTTAATTATGTGCTGATTTTTGGCAAGCTAGGTTTGCCCAGGCTCGGAGGGATTGGCGCAGGTGTGGCTTCAGGTCTAACCTTCTGGCTGCTTTTGGCAATTTTTGCTTGGGTTATCAGCAGATTAGCGCCCTTTCAAAATTATCATATTTTTGGCTTTTTGCAGCCTACCTACAGCTGGTTGAAGGAATATTTGCGTATCGGCGTACCCATGGGTATTTCCATTTTTATGGAGACAAGTATTTTTGGTGTTGTGGCATTGTTTATTGCCAAGTTCGGCACGGAGACCATTGCGGCCCATCAGGCGGCCTTGAATTTCTCGTCATTAGTTTATATGCTGCCCTTGAGCTTTTCCTTGGCCTTGACCATTGTGGTGGGCGTGGAATACGGTGCAAAAAATTATCAAGGAGCACGGGATTATGTAACTATTGGCCTGCAGACAAGCCTTGGCATTGCGGGTTTTTATATGCTGGCGGAATATTTTTTGCGGGAGCAGATTGCCTTTATCTACACTAATAATGTGGAGGTTGTGGCATTAGTGAAGGTGTTCTTGCTATATGCTATAGGTTGGCAGGGGGGCGACGCCATTGCGGCACCGATTCAGGGTATTTTGCGTGGCTATAAGGATGTGAATGCTACTTTTTGGGCAAGCATGCTGGCCTATTGGGGGATTTGTCTGCCCTTGGGTTTGATCTTGGATTACAAGGTTGGCAACGGTGCTTTCGCTTATTGGCAGAGTCTCGACTGCGGTGTAATTAGTAGTGCGACATTGTTGAGTATAAGATTGATTTGGTTACAAAGGAAGATGAAATAAATTATAGTTTGGCGATTAGTTTAGGCGTTATCGCTCAAAGGTATACCTGTGAAGTGCTTCGGTCTGCGAATGCTTGATACAATGTCCACATAGAGCGCTTAATCCGTCAAGGCAAAAACGTGCCATAGCGTGACGAGGCGCTTCGCGAACATGCGAGCCTGTCCGTT
>JBJDXD010000013.1:0-3668 GCA_051866495.1 Phascolarctobacterium sp.
CAGGCGCGGGATAAATTGCTATAAACGGAGTTAGGGTCGGTTTCATCAAAAAGATAGTTAATGATGAAAACCTCCTTGCTGCCATAAACATCGGGAATATGCAGCTTTTCGCAAATATGCTTATAGGCTTCGGGGTCTTGGTCGAGCATGGTGTCATAAGCATCCATAAAGGTGCGAATGGTGGTGAAGGCACGCTCACTATAACGGCCCAGCCAATAAAGATGGTTTGATTTTTCTAACGAGATAATACCCATGTGTCCTTAAAGCCTCCTCCTTGAGATGAGTTAACTACAAACGAATCCGGGTTGCGCGAGAAGCGAGTCAGGCCGCTGGGCCAAACCTTGGTGTCGTTGCCACTGAGCACAAAGGCACGCAAATCGGCTTTACGCAGCACCTCTTGACCATTGTCCATAATGGGCAAATCGATGAAGTCGATAATTTCCTGGGCAATAAAGCGACGGGGCTCTGCCTTCATCAAATCGATAAAGTCGGCCTTCTTTTGGCTGTCTAGGTCGCGACCAAAGAAAACACCGTAGCCGCCAGCTTCGGAAACATCCTTGAACACCAGCTTATCGAAGTTTGCCAAAGCATAATCTCTATCCTTTTGATAATACATCAAATAGGTGGGAGCATTATTAGTGATGGAATCCTCGCCAAGATAATATTTAATCATGGCCGGAACAAAGTAATAAATACCCTTGTCATCGGCAACACCGTTGCCCGGAGTATTGATAATGGCAACATTGCCGGCGCGATAAGCAGCCATCAAATTGGGCACGCCGATAAGGGATTCCGGCAGGAAGGTCAAGGGATCCAAATATTCGTCGCTAATGCGGCGATAAATAGCGCCTACACGCTGGGGCTTATCCATAGCGCGGTAATAAACCTGACTGTTTTCTACATATAAATCAGAGGGCATGGCCAGCACGCTGTGAGTCATCTCGGCAAGATAAGCATGCTCAAAGAAGGCAGCGTTGTAGCGACCAGGAGTTAAAATAACATTGATGCCGCCGGTGCTAACGCTGTTCATTACATTGCTCAGCATATTGCCGTAGTTGCGGTTATCCACAATAGCGTTAGAAGCATAGGTTTGAGGGCTGGCAATGCGACACAGTTTGCGGGCAATCAAGGGATAGCTGGCACCGGAGGGAATACGCAGATTGTCCTCCAGAATATACCATTTTTTATCCTGAGCCTGTACCAGGTCGATACCGGAGATATGGGAATAAACCTTACCAGGAGGAGTTACTCCGGCACATTCGGGCAGATAGCCCTTGGAAGAAAAGACAAATTCTTCAGGAATAATTTTATCCTTGATAATTTTTTGCTCATCATAGATGTCGTAAAGGAACATATTCAGTGCGGTGACACGCTGCACCAGTCCTTTTTCCATCTCGGCAAACTCCTTAGCTGTAATAACACGGGGAATGGTATCAAAGGGGAATAGCTGCTCATGGAAAATATTGTTCTTATAAATGCCAAATTTTACGCCAAATCTAGCTAGCAGCTTGTTGATGTTGTCCGTATATTTTATAAGATCCTGCATACGGGTTGCTCCTTTCTTTTTCTCCTCCCTAATAGTAAAAAAGGCAAAGCCACAATCGCGACTTTGCTCCTTCTAAGGATATTGTAAACTTTGTGTGAAGGGGTGTCAATGGAAATATCTCTATTTAAAAGAATGAAAAAAAATTACCTGTTTTTTGTTTGCAAAGTTACACATTGTGGGTAATATTGCTTCGTGATGTGCCAAGTTTCAAGTTTTGTGCTATAATATGCATATGTAAGAAATATGAGTGGAGTGCAAAAAAATGCAAGGCTTTAATGAAGAAAACGAAAAAAATACTGCATGGAAGAAAAATCTTCCCGTGCTTTGGATTAGTGTATTTTTGTGCTGCGCCAGCTATACCAGCTGTATTCCTTTTTTGCCGGTGTATATTTTTCGCGAGATGGGCGTAGCTCAGGAAAGTGTTAAATTTTGGGCAGGCATTAGCTTTGCGGTGACCTTTTTGGGCTGTACCGTAATGGCGCCCTATTGGGGCGCCTTGGCAGACCATGTGGGTCAGCGCAAGATGGCAATTCGTGCAGGCTATGGCCTTACCCTGACCTATTTTTTAACGGGCGCTTGCCAGGATGTGTATCAGCTGGTGGGCGTGCGCATTTTGTGCGGACTCGTAGCAGGCTTCGTGCCCGCCTGCATGTCCATGGCATCGTCCTCCCTGCCCGAAAGCCGCATGGGCTGGGGCATGGGCCTGATGCAAACAGCGCTGGCCTCCGGTAGCGTTATGGGCCCCTTAATGGGCGGCTATATGGCCAGCTGGTTTGGCATGCGCATGTCCTTTTATGTGGGCAGCTTGGCTCTTTTTGCAGCCACCACGGCGGTAATGCTGGTGGTCAAGGATATGACCATTTTGCAAAAGGGAGGCTTTAGCGCCACCAGCCTTTTGGCAGATTTAAAGGAATCACTGCGCAACAAAGAGCTGCGCTTTATCATGTTCATGTTCTTTATGATTCAAACCTGCGTCATGACCATTCAACCACTGATTACCATGTATGTGGGCCAGCTCATGGGCAGCATGGGGGATGAAGCCATCAAAATGAGCGGCGTCATTTTTTCCTTGGCGGGCATCACAGGCATTGTGGCAGCTCCCTTTTGGGGCAAGCGGGGACAAAGCTATGGTTATGTGCGCATTTTTGCTCTCGTTACCTTCACGGCAGGCTTTATCAACCTGTTTCAGGTCTTTATTCAGGACGTGTGGCAATTTGCTACCATTCAATTCGTTTATGGCCTTTTTTTGGCGGGGGCTGTGCCCAATATTAACGCCAACTTGACTGTGGTAACGGACAAAACTACCCGTGGCAAGGCCTTTGGTTTGTCCACCAGTGCCAACCAGTTTGGCGGCGTGGTGGGACCGCTTTTAGGCGGCGCCTTGGGCGCCTTGATGAGCACGCGCTACGTTTTAGTAGCTACGGGCTGCATTTTGATGTGCATGGGTCTTTATTCTTACTTCTCCAGAGCTCGCAAGGCTTGTTAAGCACTAGGCAACGAAAAAAATTACGAAATACTGTTGACAAAATGTCAATAATCCTGTATAATTCTTTTTGTCGCAAACGGAGAGGTTCCCGAGTGGCTAAAGGGAGCAGACTGTAAATCTGCCGCGTTTCGCTTCGTTGGTTCGAATCCAACCCTCTCCACCAACCATTCATCGCGGGGTGGAGCAGTTGGTAGCTCGTCGGGCTCATAACCCGAAGGTCGGTGGTTCAAGTCCGCCCCCCGCAACCAATTTCATATGCTGATGTAGCTCAGTCGGCAGAGCGTATCCTTGGTAAGGATAAGGTCACCAGTTCAATCCTGGTCATCAGCTCCAATTTTGGCGGCGTAGCTCAGTTGGCTAGAGCATGCGGTTCATACCCGCAGTGTCCGCGGTTCGAATCCGTGCGCCGCCACCAACAACTCACCTCATTTCGATGAGGTTTTTTTATTTTCTCTACTAATACTAAGCAGGAATTTGTACTTCAAAAGCGAATATAAAAAGGCAGGTTATTTTTACCTTAACTTTATCTTACAAGTGATGTATTGATTGGAGGAATTTTGCAAATGGCAAAGGCTAAGTACGAAAGAACTAAACCCCATCTGAATATCGGCACCATCGGTCACGTTGACCATGGCA
>JBJDXD010000014.1:0-20415 GCA_051866495.1 Phascolarctobacterium sp.
CTACTCTTATTAGCCCAATTATGGACAATCTCTATATGGACACATTTTTCTTTTTTGTTCCCGAGAGATTAGTCTTTGAAAACTTTCAACGTATGTGTGGTGAACAAGACAATCCTGATGATAGCACTGATTTTCTATTTCCTACTATCACCGCTCCCGAAGGTGGTTTTCTTGTCGGTAGCTTAGCTGATTATTTTGGTATTCCCACAGGTGTAGCTAATTTGGAAGTCCGTGCTGAGCCTTTCCGCTGTTATAACCTTATTTATAATGAGTGGTTCAGAGACGAGAATTTGCAGGACAGTGTTCCATTCACCAAGGCCGACAGTGATGATGTAAATAATTATACTTTGCTTCGTCGTGGCAAGCGTCATGATTATTTTACTTCTGCCTTGCCTTGGCCACAAAAGGGCCCTGGTGTAGAATTGCCTTTTGGTGGTACTGCTCCTGTTTATTCTTCTCAGACCTCTACTGCTCAATTTCCTGTTTCTCAACTTCACCTTTATAATACTAATGGTTCTCTTCTTGGCAATGGTGATTTAGGTGTAGCTACTGATGGTCATTCTATTTATGTAATGGACGGTGGTAGTCAGACTTTCCGTAATCCTGCTTCTATTTCTATGGTCGCAGATTTGTCTCAGGCTACTTCCGTAACTATTAATCAATTCCGTGAAGCGTTTCAGATTCAAAAGTGGTATGAGAGAGCCGCTCGTGGCGGTACTCGTTATACAGAGATTTTACGTTCCTTCTTTGGTGTAATTTCTCCTGACGCTCGTTTGCAACGTCCTGAGTATCTTGGTGGCAATACCAACCGTATTGATATTAGTGTTGTTCCTCAGACTTCTGCTTCTGATAGTGTTACCCCTCAAGCTAACCTTGCTGGTTTTGGTGTTGGTGCTACTCGGAAATATAATGGTTTTAGTAAATCTTTTACCGAACATGGCTGGATTATTGGCTTAGTTAATGTTAGAGCTGATCTGACCTATCAACAAGGCTTAAATCGTATGTGGAGCCGTTCTACTAAGTTCGATATGTATTGGCCTACTTTCGCCCACCTTGGTGAACAAGCTATTTTGAACAAGGAAATATACGCACAAGGCAATGATAAAGATAATGAAGCCTTCGGTTATCAAGAACGCTATGCAGAGTATCGTTATTTCCCAAGTATGATTACTGGTAAATTCCGCTCCACTTATGCTCAGCCTCTTGACCAATGGCACTTGGCACAAAAGTTTGATAACTTGCCTACTCTTTCCAGTCAGTTTATTGAGGATAATCCTCCTATTTCTCGAATTGTTGCCGTGCCTAGTGAACCGCAGTTTTTACTTGATTGTTTCTTTGATATGAATTGTGTTCGTCCTATGCCTGTTTATGGTGTTCCGGGTCTTGTCGACCATTTCTAATCGGAGGTGTTATTTTGAATGATTTACACATCACTACCACTGCTATTGTCGCATTATGTATTATTGTTGTCCTGCGTAGCTTTAATCTGATATGAGTTGGTTTAAAGTTGGTGCTGCTCTTGGTGGAGCTTTGTTAGGTGGTTTACTTAATAAGAGTTCTGCCAAGGCTCAAGCACAGCAGAACGCTGAGCTTAGCCGTGAAAATTGGATTTACCAACAGAGCAATGCTCATCAGTTAGAGGTACAGGATTTAAAAAACGCAGGTTTAAATCCTATTTTAAGCGCAACTAACTCTCAAATGGCAGGCATGAGTCCTGTTAGTGGTCAAAGTTCTGGTCAAGGTGAGCTTCTTAACAGTGCTATTGCTAATATCATGGATATTCAAGCAAAAAAAGAGATGCAAAAAGCCGATTTAGATATTGAAGGTCAAAAGCTTAAAAATGAGCAACTTCGTACTCAAATACAACGTGATGAAGCCGATGCTCAGATAGCTAAATGGAAGTCTGAAGGAAAATTGTTAGATGTTCAGGCTGATTACACTTCCGCAAAAAAAGGTTGGGAGTTGAATGAGTCTAATGCTCGTGTTGAGCATATTAAATCTGATATTGCTAACGCTTCTGCTCGTTTGGCTGGTGAATTGGAGCTGATGAAGAAGCAAGGAGCTTCTTATGATGCAATGGCTTCTAAAGCTTATGCTGAAATTGGTAAGATTGCAGAGGAAACTCTTGGTGTTAAGCTTTCTAACCGTGAATTACGAGAAACACTTGACGACCCTTTCAGGCTTTTGGAAAGACTTGAGAAAGAGCGTGGTGTTAAAGGCGAAAATATGCTTGGAAAGCTTCATTCTATTGGTATGGCTTTGAAAGAAGTTTCTTCTTTTATTCCTTCTCGTATTGGTATTGGTTATTCTAAAAGGTAGGTGATTTTCTTGAACAAATGGTGGACTGCTTTCTTTCAATCTATTGCCGCTTTTGTCGGTTCTATTTTGGGAAATAATTTGTTTTAAGGTGGTGTTTTTATGTCTAAGATGCGTAAAAAAATTTCCCGCAAAGGTTCTAAGCGTCTTTTCACTGCGACTGCTTCTCGAACCCATATCAAAAACAATCTTCAAGCCGCTCCCATGCGTGGCGGTATTCGATTGTAAATGACCTGTTACCATCCACTTACCGCTTACATGAGAATTGACCAATGTAATTCAAACGGCAAGAAAGCTATTGTTTTTGGTAATCCTCCTGCTCGTGGTAAGTGGAAAACGGTATTCTTGCCTTGTGGTCAATGTATTGGCTGTCGCTTGGCTAAAAGTCGAGAATGGGCAATGAGATGTGTTCATGAAGCTTCTTTACATAAGCAGAATTGTTATCTAACTTTAACATATGACGATGATCATGTTCCTTGGTCTCCTGTTACAGGCGAACAAACTTTAGTTAAATCTCACCTGCAGGAGTTTATGAAGCGTTTACGTTATCATCTTTCCGAAAAGTTTGGTATTAAAGTTCGTTTCTTTGCCTGTGGTGAATACGGAGAAGAAACACATCGCCCCCATTACCATATGATTTTATTCGGTTTTGATTTTCCTGATAAAGTCCTTTATAAGTTTTCTAAAGACGGACAGCCTTATTATTCATCCCAGATGCTTAACGAGATATGGTCACACGGCCTTTGCGTGGTTGCTAACGTTTCTTTTGAGTCTTGTGCATATGTTTCTAGGTATGTTACTAAAAAACTCTCTGGAGAACCCGCTAAAGAGGCTTATGAAGGTATTTTACCCGAGTTTGTTAATATGAGTCGTCGCCCTGGTATTGGTCAGAATTGGTTCCGCAAATATTATTCTGATGTATATCCTTATGATGAAGTACTTATTAACAGTAATGGGAAATCTCGTCTAATGCGTCCTCCTCGTTACTATGATAATCTCTTTGAACAGCTTGACCCTGTTACTTTGGAAATTATTAAAGAAAAGCGTATTGCTAAAGGTGAAAAAAAAGCTTGGGAAATATCCGAACGAGGTCGTTTAGAAGCGAAGGAGAAATATCAATTATTAAAAACTAAAGATTTTAAAAGGAGTGGAATCTAATGCGTATTTATTCATTGTTTGATAAAAAATCTCTGTCTTATGGTCCTGTTATGGCCTTTCCTAATGATGTTACTGCCATTCGTGCTATTGAAATGGAAATGAAGAATTCTAAATCTGTTGTTTCTAATTATCCTACCGATTTCGCTTTGATGCACTTGGGTAATTATGATGATTCTAAAGGTATTCTTGAGCCCCTTTCCTGCCCCCTTAATGTGTATGAATGCGCTAACTTTTTTGCTGTAGCTGAAAACAATCAATAATTATATTTTGGCCTTGCGTATTTGTGTATGAGTTTACTCATATACAAATCGCAAGGTTTTTAAAAAGGAGTAAATAATATGAAGTTTCGCACAAACTATGACGAAAGAACCCCTGAAACAGGTGTTGTATTTACTGAGCCCAGCAGAACCAAACAATCTGAGCTTGAAGCTTGTGATATTAACAATATCATGGCTAGGTATGCTACCACAGGCGTAATTACCCACGTTCAGAGCGGTCAGCCGCTTTATGGTGACTTCTCCTAGGTTGAGGATTATCAAGCTAGCCTTAACAAGGTAATGAGTGCAGAAGAACGTTTTAATAGCCTTCCTAGCGATGTAAGAAAGAAATTTGACTATAACCCTCAAAAGATGGTAGAATTTATTTTGGATGAGAAAAATAGAGAGGAGTGTTATAATCTTGGATTCTTTAATAGACCGCCTTTGGAAAATAACAAAGTTGCTCCTTCTGAGCCTGTTCCTTCTGTTTCTGTTAATGGTGATTGATTTTGCCATTTTTAACAGCTTCTTTTGGAGGTTGTTTCACTAAAAAATTTGCCGAAGGCAAACAGCACAGTTGGTTCTCTTGATGTAACTGTGCTGAGTGACAGGAAACGAACATTGTTCGTAATATCCTGTCACTTTTTTATTTTTATTTAATTAACCGTTTAATTAACGAAAAGTAACATAATAGTAATTATACGACACTATTTCATAGTGTCCTATAATTGACATATTATGTTAAATTTCGTTCTTTTAGATGAAACGTTTTCGGTCATGCTCATAATCTTGCATCCATTAAATGAATTGATAGTTGCAACCATTTTCCCAAAAGCAACAGAACAAAAGAAGCGTGCGATATTTCTACAAATTTAGATGAATACTATCGCACGCTTCTATTTTAATTAGTCTGCACTTAACTCATTGGTGCCAGCATTGGAGATATTTTTTCTTCTTTCATGAACTCTATCCCAATGCTCAAAGTAAAGCTTGGTTTCAGCCACAACTACACCACTAAGGCCAATCAAGGCAATTAAGTTAGGAATAGCCATCAGGCCGTTTACGATATCAGCGATTACCCAAATGGTTTCCAGCTTGAGAAAGACACCTAAACCTACTAAAATAATGTAGGAAATTCGATAAGGCATAATTCCCTTGATGCCAAAGAGATATTCACAGCAGCGTTCACCATAATAGCTCCAGCCAATAATAGTGCTGAAGGCAAAGAGAACAAGACCAAAGGTCAACATATATTTAGCCATGCTCGGAAAAGCACTTGCAAAGGCAGCCTCGGTCATAGCTGCGCCGTTAACATCACCGCACCACACCCCACTTACAATTAAAGTCAAGCCAGTCATGGTGCAGATAATAATGGTATCGATAAACGTGCCAGTCATAGATACTAAGCCTTGTTCAGCAGGCCATTTAGTTTTAGCAGCAGCCGCTACAATCGGCGCAGAACCCAAGCCAGCCTCATTGGAATATATACCGCGCGCAATACCGCTACGCATAGCGATCATTATTGTTGCGCCTAAGAAGCCACCTTGAGCAGCAGTTGTGGTGAATGCACTATCGATAACAAGCTTTATCGCTGCAGGCAGCACATCCGCATAATAAACCAGTACAGAAATAGCACTGATAACATATACAACAGCCATGAAAGGCACAATTTTGCTTGCGACCTTAGCAATGGATTGTAGGCCACCAATAGTGATGACTGCAACCAAAATAGTCAAGACAGCCGCAGTATAAATCACAGGAACATCAAAGGATACATTGACAATAGAAGTAATAGCATTAACCTGAGTAAAAGTACCACTACCTAAAGACGCAGTCATTACGCCAAAAATAGCAAACATCACAGCCAAAGGCTTATACTTTTTGCCAAGACCTTGCTCAATATAATACATGGGACCACCAGAGATATTACCATTATCGTCTACTTTGCGATATTTAACGGCCAGTACACCCTCGGCATATTTTGTTGCCATGCCAAAGAAAGCAGCAATCCACATCCAAAATAATGCACCAGGACCACCTGCTTTAACTGCGGTAGCAACGCCAACAATATTGCCAGTACCTACTGTTGCAGCCAGTGCGGTGCACAGCGCTTGAAAGCTACTTACATCGCCGCTGCCATTGCTGCGAGCAGAAAAAATCAACTGTAAAGCTTTTGGTAGCTTCATAACCTGTAGCAACCCTAAACGAATGGTAAGCATAATGCCGGTACCAATCAAAAGAATCATTAAGGGTGGGCCCCAAACCAGAGCATCAAAAGCATTTAAAAAATCTAACATATTTACTATTCCCCCTCAAAATCTTAGCAGAATTTTTCATAGTGTCCCTACTCCCTTGGGACCACTTTCACTATTGTAGCACAGATATAATATTCAGACAATAGGCGGGGTAATTGTATACATGTATATTTTAATAGTATAGCCTATTTATCAAAATCATAAAAAAAGCCTGCTCACTCATTTCTCAACGAGTTTACAGGCTTTTCTTGTTAGTAAAATCACTTGCACATGATTATATCTAGGATTTTAAATGGCTAAAATTGCCACTCACGCATGCTTTTTTCAAGCTCTTCTGCCGTGGCAACATCTGGCTTATGGGCATATAGGAGAACGCTGCCAGCATTTTTAGTCAAATCCAACTCCAGAAGATTATCATAGGTAAATTCATTGAGCCATTTGGTTCTGGCTGTAATGACAGCACCAGCCTTACTTGGAGTAAAGTTAAGCTTATAAGCAAAGCTCTCTAAAGCGAAGTTATCGAACCTACCATTCTTTAAAGAATTCAAGGTCTCGGCCAGCAGCATATCCGCCCCCTGCTTGCCTGCTAAAGCGGACTCAGCCATAGCAACAAAGTCCTCATCCTTAGTCTGATAACTTAAAGTCATAAGCAAGGAATCAAAATTTTGTAAAACCTTACGTGCTTCTTCCTTAGCCTTTGCTTTCACTTGAGCATCAATGTCAGGCAGCTCAAGATTAAAATCATCTGGAGATTTGGCTTCAGAAGCAGGCTCCTGCTTAATATCAAAAGCATCATAAAGGCCTAGATAGTCCATTTTTGCAAAAATGCGCTCCAAGTTTTGCACAGGTGCAGCCATAGTTAAGCAGCCTGTTGCAGCCTTTTCTTTAAATTGAATTTGGCCATAAACCCAATCATGGGGCAACTGCATGGACTTTCCACTTGCAGCATCTGAATATGCAAGCTCTTGCCTACGCTTGGTCGGCTGGAATGCTTTAAATCCCTTGACAAATTTTAAATGCTTCTGCCAAAGCTTCTTGCTAACTTCAACTGGCAAATCCTTACCTGAAACAGCTTCAATTTTGGTATGCTTACTTAAATTGGCTTCCTCACCTAATGCATCTTTTTTATCAGCATAATACTTACTATTAGTTGTTACGCTGGTCAGCATATAAAGATTATCATTACTAGAAAGTAAGCTGATGTCAACCTCTACAAGATTTTTATCTTGTTTATAAAGATAGCTTTCAGTCATAACATGAAATTGACCAAGCTTATCAATTCGCAAATTTGGCTCTAGCTTGCCAAATCTTTGCATCAGTAGCTCCTTTTGTAAAAGCATAGCTCCATCTGCCTTAACCGCTTGATACTTATTCATATCCAGCAAAGGACTCGGTACTGTGCGCATATCAATTTCTGCTCGTTTAAGCAATGCCAGCTTTTCATATTCAGCTTCAAAATAAACAGTGCTAAAGCCCTGCCCCAAAATCTTTTGCATCTCTCCAGCATTATAGTGATTAATAATATGAACACTTGCAGAATCCTGATTAGTAATTTTTGCAAATTCTTTAGTGCTAAATCCAGAATAGGCATAAAGCTTTGCGCTTTCCATCTTATAGAATGGATCATTATCTTTAACACTAAATCCAGCTACAGTATTCTCGTATGCCCAAGCATTGGCAGTGCAAAATACCAAAGCAGCAGCTAAAAGAGCAGATTTTTTCATAATGATGTCTCCTAAAAATTACTTATTATAGACAATATTAACCATTGCACCACTGTCTAAATTGCAAGCGTTGGCCTCATCAGTATCGATATGCACCTCATCGGCATGCTTAACACCAGCACGAACCAAAACATTGTGCAGTGTGAGACTACGTTCGCCATCAGTTTGAATATCAACTATGTCGCCATCAACAAGACCGTATTTGGCAGCTGTTTCTGGATACAGGTGCACATGGCGAGCAGCAACGATAATACCCTCTGTAATTTCTACCTCGCCACAGGGACCAATAAGCTTAGCACCAGCGGAGCCAGCGATATCACCGCTGTTACGAATGGGCGCATTCAGCCCCACCTTACGAGCATCGGTCAAAGAAAGTTCGATTTGAGTTTCCGGGCGCAGCGGTCCAATAATGCGCAGCTTAATGGAATCCTTGGGAGTAACCATGGTAATTTGCTCCTCAGAAGCATATTGACCTGGCTGACCAATGGGCTTTTTGGGATGAAGCTCACTCCCCTTGCCAAAAAGTATATCCATATGTTCACGACTTAAATGAGCGTGACGAGCGCTAACGCCTAAAACGATTGGAAATTGCATATTAAATCCCCCCACTAATAATTATTTAAAGCTTACTATGCTCATTATACCACTATTTTTCTTTTTTTGTCCCCAGCTTTCAGATATTTAGCAAAATATTCACATTAAAATAGTATGAAATTCTGCTTTGATGCATAAGAAAATCTAATTCCCTTCCATAAAGTCCATCCGTATAATATTATCTGGACAAATGCGCTAGACATGGCTTATACTAAAAGAAAAATCTTTTTGAGGTACAACATGGACGGACAAGCTTATTTAAAACTAATCGAACAGCGCTTAGAGCGCTATTTTGATAAAAAAAGTCTAGTACAGGATGATTTGCAGTTTAGCCTAGTAGCTGAGCTACACGCATCGGATGAAGGCTATTTTTTAGTACATAGCATTAAAACCTATAGCGTGCAACATGACGAATACCTTTTTGCTAAGCATTTCACCGGCACAGTAACCAAGGAAGCGTTAATTCCCTATCTTGAGCTGTTGCGCAAAAAAATGCAGGAACTGAAAACCACTACGGAGCACATGAGCAGCCTTTTTGCTCTACTTATTGTTTGCGAACAGGGTATGGATACTGATTTAAAGCAGGAGCTCGCAAATTACAAATATCACAAGGACTATTGCTTCAGCCTCAAGGGGTGGTCCGATTTGGCCATTTATGTTGTAGACATGCCCAAGCAAGAGGTCACTTGCAATAAGGCGGGACGCAAAACCATCCAATATTTTGAGTTTGGTAGATAATCCCTAGAATTTCCATTCTAAATTAGCCTTGCCATAAATGCTGTGCCCACCCTCACGATACATGTCACTACCAACGCTGAGGGTTACATCCAGCTTCTTCGGGGTTTTAAAGGTTACTCCGGCCATGATGCCTAAGCTATCACGACCGAAATCTGCGGACTTATCCCTAATAGTCACGCCTGGCAAATCGGCCAAGCTATAGGAGTTAGTTCCATTATCACTTAAAAGCTCATGATTCCAGGCTACGCTGGCGTGATCCTGCCATTTAGTGCTATCGTAGCTAGAAACAGCTTTAGGCTTTGTACTAAGCCGATATCCTAATTGAGTACGCAAGCTGTCATATGTTTCACTTGCAAGAGCGGTGCGAATAGCACCGCCTTTTTCATTTACGCTAGGACGATGAGTAAAGCTATAATCCAAGGCCACAAAGGGACCGCTTTGCACAGCGCCATTGTCCCGTGTAAGAGCTCCGCCAACGCTCAAATTACCGCTATAACCCGTCCAATTAGCATCCGCACTACCACTGTATCCACCAACATAAACCTTTCTATGACTACGCATCTGCTCCAAACCAAGGCGAGCGCTAGTAAAGGCCTCCCAGCCCTGCCATTCCGCAGGAGCGAAGCTTGCGTGAGCACCTAAATACAAGCCTTCTCCCTTAATGGTAGCACCATTGCCAGAGGTGGATTGATGATTTAGCGCTGCGTGATATCCCATGGTTAGGCCATTGTCTAAGGTGCGCTCCATAGCGCCCAGCATACCGCTATTGTGGTTGGTATAGGCACTAACTCCGTTATGTTGGTCCGTATAGCTGGAGAAGGGAATGACGATGTTGCGCCACTTATTAGGCTGCGGCGTAGTCTGTACTACGCCACTGCCCGCACCCACAGCCGCAACGCAGCCTGCGCCGCTATTTACGAAAGCAGCAGTAGTGGCGCTGGCAGGTCCCCTGCCACCGCCAACCTTCACAGCGGGGCGCTCACGGTAGCTAAAGCTGCCCATATTAGTGCTCATGAGATTGTTCAGCATGTTGTGGGTAGCAAGGATTGCTTGAGAAGAGCTATTGTAAATCGATGGGTTCAATTGCTTTAAGCCAGAACTAATCTCCTTAGCGCTTGCAGAGTCAAAAGCTGCTACTAACCTTGCCGCATCGCCACTCACATTACCTGCATTTAGATCGAGGGCTTGGCCAACTCGACGACTTGTCTCATCCTCGCCAAATCTACTATAAGCGTTTTCAGCGCGAACCGCACCCATTACCAAATTACCATTTTCTAGCCTTAGCCCAATATCTTCAATGGTTTCACTTCCTGCAAGCAAAGCATCCTTAGATGCCTCATTAATGATAAAATTATTAAAACCGGAATTTACTACCGTTTCGCTTCCTTCAGCCAACCAATTAAGCTTACTCTCGTTGGCATAGTAACCCTTCTCTAGAGCCACACTCAAGGTGCCATTAAGATTAGCAGTACCCTCACCCTCAAAGGTCGTAAGCGATTGATTGCCACTTGCCACAATGCGAAGCTCGCCATTATTATTAAACTGAGCATCTTTGCCTAAGGTAATGCTACCGCAGCCATGGTCCACTGTTAATTCTGTATTGTTCTCAAAGCGACCATTATTACCAATGTTCAGAGCTTTAACGTGCACATAATTGCCTGCCGCTACAGTGTTAGCAGTGCTTTCAGTTGTAGCCAATGCCATGACACTAGCAGTGCCTGTGTTTGTGGTAAAGCGTTTATCAGCTCCAATATTTAGGACAATACTATCACTGCCGTAAATATTATAGGCAAAGTCCAAATCCCTATTGATATTTAAATATGTCAGCCCATCCTCACCCTCAGGCAAGAAGTTATTTAAAAATACTGGATCACTATTACTGAACCACATACCATTGGAATTCCACTCAGAAATGATATCACCCTTAATGCTGGCGTTTTCATTAATGTTAATATTCTTCACCAGCGCATTCTTGCTAATATAAATAGCCGCTTTACTGCCTTCAATGGTACCATCAATGTTACATTCCTTCACCAAGGGACCATCCAAGGCCGTCAAAAGCTTAGCTTTAGGAAAAATCATATTATAAGCAGTATGGCGATAATTACCATAATAAATATAGGAGCCTACAATTTCTGTAGACGGCACATCGTCACCGATATCGTTGTGTCCAAAATCAAAGCGCAGGGCCACGCCCCCAGCGCCAGTAGCCTCAACACTGGAGCCACTTTCAATATTCACAGTATGATTACGACCCCAGGTCACAGCAATACCGTTACCACCCTTGCCATTGGCAGTAACCTTACTCTTGAGGTTCAATACGTTATCTTTGGTACCATCCAAACGAATACCAATGGCATAATCACCATCTGCCAATAGATTTCCTGTTTGGGTAATAGTATTTTTTTGGCCATAAACGTGCAGGCCCACGCCCCAATCCTGCTTATTGGCTTCGCCAACTAGATATTCTGTGCCAGCCGCATTGCGTTTAAAATAGCCATTGTCATTGGTAATAGTTAGGCCATCATTATAAACAGAATAGCCAAAGAAATTGCGTCTATCTATGCTATAGCCTAAATCCTGCATCATAGCCATTGCTAAGATACATATAAAACTTACCTTCTGTAGCCTGATACTTATCCTTTTCGGCAGCATTAATGTAAACTATTGTATCCCCAACCTCAGCTTTTTTTCCATATACATCATAGGAATTGAGCGTAAATTTATTGGTATAATTTGCGTATATTTCTTTTTCTTCATCCAGACATATACCAATTTTATAATCACCAGATTTATAGTATTCATCGAACTGCATTCCCAAGGCATGAAAAAGCTCATGCACAATAACGCTGCTCATGCTTTGGGTGTCAATATTACGCGACAGATTGCCAACATCAGTAGCATCCCAGCCCGTATTGCGAGGCCAGATCCAAATGCAGGAATCAGCATAATAGCTTTCATTACCCTCTTCATCAATGTCAGCTTTAAACTTATAATTAGCAAGCTCCTCTGCATTCAATAAAAAATAATTACCTAACGCAGAATTGCTATTATCCATAGTATCGCTGGCAGCGGCAGCATTGTTATAAACCTCTGCCTCAAGGCGTAATCTAATGGTAGGCGTATCCGTGGGACTCCCTAGCAAATCCTTTACATATGCTATGCCATTAGCAATAGCTTGCTGTTCAGTACCTATGTTTATGCCATTACCCTCTGTAAAAAAGTCACGAAATTGCTCGGAATCACCTGTTGTACCCGCACTGAAAACCATGAAATTTACAAAGGGAGTGGTCCTATCATCTATATATACGGGCATGATTTTTCCATCTTCGCTTAGCTTATAGAAGGCATCGTGAGCTGCTTCTGCATGAAAGGGCGCTAACATGGTAGCACAGCTTAGGAGCACAGCAACAGTTAATTTTTTATAATGCATCTTCATTATCGTATCTTCACAATTATCGAACATCATTATCATCCAAATTATAAAATTAAGTTAATATATACCATTTGATATTTTAATTTCGCCATAAGACCATTATAATCCTGCCTCGTAACAGTATAAAATGTATAATTGATGGAAGCAAATTCTAATTTTCACAATCTCCTTCAAATTGGGGGAAGTCTTTATATTCACCACGCAACAAACACATTTTGCTATTGTGGATAGAATTTGTCCCTCTGACTTAACAGATTGCGATTTTATGTCCTTTTAAGTTTACAATTTCACGCTTTTTTCATTTATTTTATTGACAAAAATGCAAAATATGGTATACTGATTGTAACTTTAGCACTATATATACGGATATACTGTGCGAATTTTTCAAACAATTTTATTTGCAAAGATGCAAAGAAAAGAAAGGAAGTATTTAATTATGAGTGGTTTTATGCTACTTGTAGGCGCAATGGTCATCCTGTTTATCGCCTACGTAACCTATGGTGCCTGGCTTGCTAAGCAATGGGGCATCGACCCGAGCAGACAAACTCCTGCTCACAAGCTTCGTGATGATGTGGACTATATGCCCACTCCGCCCGCCGTATTGATGGGCCATCACTTCTCCTCTATTGCTGGCGCTGGCCCCATCGTTGGTCCTATCTCCGCTGCAGTATTTGGCTGGGTTCCTGTTATGCTGTGGGTACTGATTGGCTGTACCTTCTTCGGCGGCACCCATGACTTTGGCGCTTTGGTTGCTTCTATCCGTCATGATGGTAAGACCATTGGCCAAATTATCGACGCCACCCTGGGCAAACGTGGCAAATTGTTATTCTCCATTTTCGCTTATGTAACCCTGATCGTGGTAGTGGCTGCTTTTGCAAACATCGTTGCTGGCACCTTCGTTGCTAGCCCCGCTTCTGCAACCGCATCCCTGCTGTTCATCGTTTTGGCAATCGCTTTTGGTCTGTGCGTATATCGTGGCGGCGTAGACCTGAAGATTGGTACCGGTATCGGCGTTGTACTGCTGGTTGCTGCTATTGCTGCTGGTAACATGTTCCCATTGGTTCTATCCAAAGCTACCTGGATTTATATCCTGATGGCTTATATCTTCATCGCCTCCATTGCTCCGGTTTGGATTCTGCTCCAACCTCGTGACTATCTGAACTCCTTCCTGCTGTATGCCTGCATCGCTTTTGCTCTGGCAGGTATCGCTATTTACCAACCCAGCATTCAATTGCCGGCTGTAACCTCCTTTGATCCTTCTCCGAAGGGCAATAACCCCATGTTCCCCATGCTGTTCGTAACCGTTGCCTGCGGTGCTATCTCTGGCTTCCACTCCTTGGTTTCCTCCGGTACCACCTCCAAGCAATTGGATAACGAAAAGAGCGCTCAGCTGGTTGGCTATGGCTCCATGCTGTTGGAAGGCGTACTGGCTACTGTTGCTGTTGTAGCAGTTGGTTATCTGGGCGCTGACAAATTTGCAGCTTTGATGAAGGCTGGCGGCCCTGTAAACGTATTTGCAGATGGCGTTGGTACCTTCATGACCAAGCTTGGCTTTGAATTTGGCGTTGCTAAATCCTTCGTTGCTCTGACCATTTCCGCATTCGCTATGACCACTCTGGATACCGCAACCCGTTTGGGCCGCTTCATTTTCCAAGAGCTGTTCTCCACCACCGATGAGAAAACCGGCGAAGTTAAAGGCACCGTTCTTGCTAATCCCTATGTAGCAACCGCTATCACCGTAGGCCTGTCCTGGTACATGTCCTCCGGCTCTTACCTGGCAATCTGGCCGGTATTCGGTGCTGCAAACCAATTGTTGGCTGCTCTGTCCCTGCTGGCTATCGGCGTATGGCTGAAGGGCGAGAAGAAGTCCAACCTGATGGTTGTACTGCCCATGTGCTTCATGTTCGCAGTATGCTTCGTAGCTCTGGCTTCCATTATTATGGGTAGCGCTAAGATGGTTACCACCATTCTGAGTGCTGTTCTGTTCGTGCTGGCTCTGGCTCTGGTTGCTGAAGCTCGCAAGGCTCTCTTCTAAAAAAGCTTTAATCACAAATAATCAATCCCGCTTCTCTTAAAGAGGCGGGATTTTTTATATCTTGAATTTACTTTTTCTTCATGACTTTGTTACTCATTGTTTGCTATAATATACATAGTAAAGCTTAGGAGGAAACATGATGAGCAAGGAACGTTTGTTAGTGTTTATGGCCGGTGTATTTTGCTTAGGCTATGGCATTTTTACAAAGGAATATATGAGGGTCATGCGCAAGGCCATTACGATTTGTTTGGAGTGTATTGGCATTGGCTAAGCGCAGTATCATTCAATGGCTTACAACTTTATTGTATAATGCTCATCTCCCAGGCTTTTGGCAAGGACGCATTTATCGAGGGCCCCTGAAAAGTGTATGTGTACCAGGACTCAATTGCTATTCTTGTCCTGGTGCTGTAGGCGCCTGCCCCTTGGGCTCCTTGCAGAGCTCTCTCAGTGGTGTTATTTTGCATTTCCCCTTTTATGTGCTGGGATTTCTTCTGCTCATAGGCTTACTCTTTGGTCGCCTTATATGCGGCTGGGCCTGCCCTTTTGGTCTGGTACAGGAGCTACTGTATAAGCTGCCCACTCCTAAAATCAAGCTAAGTCCTGCAGTGCAAAAATTTACGCTGCTTAAATATATCATCACAGTGCTCTTTGTTATAGTGCTTCCCCTAGCTTTTTACTATTATGATAGCATTGGTATTCCAGCATTTTGCAAATTTATATGTCCTGTTGGTACGTTAGAAGCTGCGCTGCCGCTTGCAGCTTTTAGGCAGGATATTCGCAGTGCTTTAGGCAGTCTGTTCTCGTGGAAGCTCTTGCTTCTTCTTATCGTAATCATTGCAAGCAGTTGCATCTATCGTCCCTTCTGCCGCTTTATCTGCCCTCTAGGAGCCATTTATTCCCTCTTTAACAGGCTTTCAGTCTATGGTATAAAGGTGGATATGGATAAATGCATTGGCTGCGATAAATGCCTTCACCACTGCCCCATGCAGTGTCATAAAGTAGGCGACAGAGAATGCATTAACTGCGGCGAATGCGCAGAGGTGTGCCCTACCAAAGCTATCTCCCTCGGCAAAAAATGAGCTTTTCTCTAAAATTTTCTTGCCATATAACCAATTAATAAATTATTTACAACTCCTGGAGGTTCATCATGAAAAAAATCTTGACTAGCTTTTTAGTTGCTCTATCCATTGTAGCTATTTCCGCTTTTGACACTTCTCTAATCACAAACACTTCTTCTCTGCAAACCAAGCAAAATACCTTGACTATTATGTCTAAGGCTGAGGCAGCAGAAATCAGCGAAGGCGTTGCCGCTCCCGACTTTGCCTTTACTGATTTGGCAACGGGCAGAACATTGAAGCTTTCCGACCTACGAGATAAGCCGGTATATCTGAACTTTTGGGCCACCTGGTGTCCTCCCTGCGTGAGGGAACTGCCTCACATTCAAGCTAAGTATGAACAATATAAGGATAAAATCCACTTCCTTGCTATCAGCTTAGATGGAGAGCAAGCTGCTCCAGCTGAATTCATTCCTGCTAAGGGCTATACCTTCCCAGTCGGCTATGGCAATGAGCGAGAAATTTCTCGAGCCTATAATGTTGAGGCCATACCCATGTCCTTTATCATTGATACTAATGGTGTCGTAAAAGCGAAAATAATGGGCTCCATGGACGAAGCTGCTTTAGAAAGCTTCATCCAAAAAGGCTTGTAAGACAAATATTCCCCTCGGAAAACGCGAGGGGAAACAACAGTTTAGATAATAGTATAACAGCAAAAAAACTCTCCGCCCTGCCAGCTCCAATGAGCTGCAGAACGGAGAGTTTCACTTTTCTAAAACCTTACTCAAGCACACTCATTAAAAAGGGCATAAGCTAGAGTATTTCGACAAATTATTACTTGCCCTGCAAGTACGCATCAATAGCCGCAGCAGCCCTCTTGCCAGCGCCCATGGCGCTGATAACAGTGGCTGCACCTGTCACAATATCGCCGCCGGCAAACACGCCCGGAATGGAGGTAGCACCGTTTTCGTCGGCAACGATGTTGCCGCGCTTATTTACTTCCAAATCCGGTGTAGTATCCTTAATCAAAGGATTAGGACCTTGACCGATGGCCATAACCACCATGTCAACGTCTAATACGTACTCGCTGCCAGGAATAGCCACAGGGCTACGGCGTCCGCTTGCGTCCGCCTCGCCCAGCTCCATCTTCACGCACTTCAGGCCACTTACCCAGCCCTTTTCGTTACCTAAGATGGCCACAGGGTTATTCAAGAGGCGCAGTTCAATGCCTTCTTCCTTAGCATGGCCAATTTCTTCCTTACGAGCCGGCATTTCATCCTCGCCACGACGATAAACGATGTACACATTTTCTGCGCCCAAACGCTTAGCAGTACGAGCAGCGTCCATTGCTACGTTACCTGCACCTACGATAGCAGCACTCTTGCCTACATAAACAGGAGTTGCCACGCGGGGGAATTGATAAGCCTTCATCAGGTTAACGCGAGTCAGGAACTCGTTAGCGGAATATACGCCGTTTAAGTTTTCACCATCGATATGCATGAAGTGAGGCAGGCCGGCGCCAGTGCCAACATAGACAGCACTGAAGCCTTCCTCTTCCATGAGCTCTTTAATAGTAAAGGTACGGCCGATAACAGCGTTCACAACAATGTTTACGCCCAGCTTCTTGAGGCCTGCAATCTCGTGCTGCACAATTTCCTTGGGCAGACGGAATTGAGGAATACCATACATGAGCACGCCACCAGCAGCATGAAGTGCTTCGTACATGGTCACATCATAGCCCATTTTAGCCAAATCGCCGGCGCAGGTCAGGCCGCTAGGGCCACTGCCTACGATAGCAACCTTCTTGCCCTTGCGCTCAGCAGGAGCTTCCACATCGTTATCAAGGCCGTTGGCACGAGCGTAATCAGCTACGAAGCGCTCCAAGCGACCAATAGCTACAGGCTCACCCTTAATGCCTAAAACGCATTTGCCCTCGCATTGATTCTCTTGGGGGCATACACGACCGCATACTGCGGGCAGAGCGCTCTTGCGCTTCAGAATTTTATAAGCCTCCGCAAAATTCTCCTGAGCTACCTCATGGATGAACTTAGGAATCTCGATGTTAACAGGGCAGCTACCTACGCAGCGGGGCTTGGGGCAGTTCAGGCAACGCTGTGCCTCGTCCACTGCCATTTCCTTAGTATAGCCCAGAGCTACCTCTTCAAAATTTTTATTGCGAACATTGGCCGGCTGTTCCGGCATCGGATTTCTCATTCCTCCACGCATTTGCAATGACCTCCGCAGCTATATTCCAGAACCTCTTGATCGTGATACATTCTTTGACGCATCATCAGATTAGCAAAATCTACTTGATGAGCATCAAATTCAGGGCCATCCACGCAGGCGAACTTGTTCTCGCCGCCCACCATTACGCGACAGCCACCGCACATACCAGTGCCGTCAACCATGATAGTGTTCAAGCTGGCAATGGTTTTTACACCAAAGGGCTTGGTGGTAGCAGCCACATTCTTCATCATGATAACAGGGCCGATGGCCAGCACATAATCAATTTGCATGCCATCTTCCAACATCTTCTTCAGCGGGTCGGTTACAAAGCCCTTGTGGCCAGCAGAACCGTTATCAGTGGTGATGATAACCTCGTCACTAATAGCAGCCATTTTTTCTTGCCAAATAATCAAATCCTTGTCGCGAGCACCGATAATGGAAATCACCTTATTACCTAGCTCATGATAAGCGCGAGCGATTGGGTACACAGGAGCTACGCCAATGCCACCGCCCACAACAACCACAGTACCAAATTTGCCCATTTCGGAGGGACGACCCAAGGGACCAACCACGTCCAAAATATCGTCGCCCACATTCAGAGCCTCGCACAGATGATGAGTGCTGTTACCAATGGCTTGAATAATTAGGGTAATGGTGCCGGTTTCACGATTGAAATCAGCAATGGTCAGGGGCACACGCTCGCTGAACTCGTCGGTGCGCACGATGACGAATTGACCCGGTTGGCATTTATGAGCCACAAGGGGTGCGTCTACAACCATCTCGTAGACTTGGGGAGCGATGAGTTCTTTACTAAGGATTTTTGCCATAATTCTCCTCCTGCTTTACTTCCATCACAAGAAGCTTATTTATTCACAAGACGCTCAGCACAGGCTTGCGCTTCAGCGTAGATTTTTTCTTCGTCAAAGGTTAAGAGCTTGCCGCTCTCCAGCACCTTTTTACCAGCTACGAACACAGTATCGGCATCGCTACTATTGGCCGCGTAAACCAGCTGGGACAGCTTGTTATGACGAGGGTACCAATAGGGCTTATGGGTATCCCAGAGCACGATATCGGCCAATTGACCAGCCTCCAGTTTGCCCAGATTCTCAAAGCCCAAAACCTTAGCACCGTCCACAGTGGCCATCTCCCAAGCCTTAGCTGCAGGCACTACCAGAGGGTCAAAGGTGGTTGCCTTGTGCAGCATGGCCGCAGCACGACATTCCTCCAGCATATCCAGATTATTATTGCTGGAGGCGCCGTCGGTGCCCAGACCTACGCAAATACCCTTCTCCAGCATCTTGGCCACATCGGCAATACCACTGGCCAGCTTCAGATTGCTCTGGGGATTATGAGCTACGCGCACTTTTTTCGCAGCCATAATATCCATATCCTCGTCGGTCAGATGCACTGCATGAGCAGCAATGGTACCCAACTCGAACATGCCCAATTTATCCATCATCTTGATGGGAGTGATGCCATGCTCCTTGGTATAGCTTTCTACTTCAAACTTGGTCTCGCACAAATGCATTTGAATTTCTGCCTTGTGATCTGCTGCTGCCTTAATTACCTTCTCCAAATAAGGAACGGGACAGGTATAGGGAGCGTGAGGTCCATAGGTAACGCGAATAAGGCCATCACCTGCGCCCTGCCAATTCTCAGCCAGCACATCGTTTTCCGCCAGCTTCAAGTCTGCATCGGGAGCCACGCCGATGAGGCCGCGGCACAGATTAGCACGGATACCAGTTTCCAAGCAAGCCTTAGCCACATCCTCCATAAAGCAATACATATCCGCAAAGCAGGTAGTACCACCCTTCAGCATTTCCACAATGCCCAGCATAGCGCCCCAATAAATGTCCTTAGCATCCATCTTAGCTTCAATAGGCCAGATTTTATTCTCCAGCCAATCCATAAGAGCCATATCGTCCGCGTAGCTGCGCAGCAAGGTCATGGAAACATGGCCATGGGTATTTACCATACCGGCAGTAGCCAGCTTGCCCTTGCCATCTACAACTTCGGCAGCTTCGAAACCGGCGGGAATTTCACTGCCAACATAGGCAATCTTCTTGTCTTCAATAGCGATATTTTGCATAACTCCATTAGGAGTGTGCAGCAATTCGATATTTTTAATCAGTACTTTACTCAAAATATCACTCCTTTGGCCCTAAATAGACTTAGCTATCTCTCGGCCAGCCTTACTATAATACTTATTCCTCGCCTCGTTGGCGCTTGGAATAATGCTCCTCATAAAAAGTGTGCATGGCCTCGCTATCTGCTGCATCTAGCTCATAAACCTTGCCACTGCAGCTCTTACAAATAACGGCGATTTGAGCAGCCTTTTCCAAAATCTCGGCTACTAAAAGCGCCTCCGCCAAATCCTTGCCCCAGCACACGGCGCCATGGTTGGCCAAAAGGGCTGCCTTGCGCCCTGCCAAGGCCTTCACAGCAGCGTCTGCCAGCTCTTGGGTACCGGTCATAGCATATTCAGCGCAGTTCACCTTACCACCGCAAATTTGCACGATATCCTCGATGACAGCGGGCACGTCCTCATGCATCGCTGCCAAGGCACTGGCGTAAATGCTGTGGGTGTGAATCACGGCACCGGCTTCAGGGAAGGCCTTGTA
>JBJDXD010000015.1:0-20061 GCA_051866495.1 Phascolarctobacterium sp.
CTTAGTTGCAGAGGTAGCCTTGTAAACCATTTTGCTTATCCATGGTTTCCAAGGAGCTTCTGCCCAATCTTGCGGATTGGTTGGCACCTGTCAGAGCTTGGCAGGTGCTTTTTTTGTTAGGAAAGGAGTTGGTTTAATGGTCACGGAAGAAACTCGCCAGAAATACAAAAAGACGATAGAAGAGTTCTGTTTGATGGACGACACCTTTATGTCCGTAGTATTTGGTAGAGACAAAAAGCTTGCAGAAATGCTATTGCAGATTATCCTTGAGGATGATAAAATTAGGGTGATAGAGTGCACTGACCAATACGCCATTAAAAATTTGCAGGGGCATTCCTCCACGCTTGATATTTTCTGTATTGATGGCAAAGGCGAATACTTCAATGTGGAAGTTCAGAGAACAAATTCAGGAGCTGTTCCCCAAAGAGCTCGCTATCATTCTAGTCTCGTTGATGCCAAGCACTTTCCATCAGGTGAGAACTATACTAACATTAAGGACAGTTATATCATCTTCATCACCGAACGCGATGTTCTTGGTAGCGATTTACCTTGCTATCACATTGACAGACGCATTCGCGAAACAGGCACAGCCTTTGGTGATGGCAGCTTTATTATCTATGTTAATGCTTCCAAGAAGAATGATGATACACCACTTAGCAATTTAATGCATGATTTTTTCTGCAAGAATCCTGCTGATATAAAAAACAAAGTTCTGTCCGCAAAGGTCAGACATTTTAAAGAGGACGAAACGGGGGTCGATGAAATGTGTGAACTGATGCAAAAACTGGCAAAGCAAGAAAGAATTGAGATTGCAGAAAATGCTTTAGTTGAAGGAGCTTCTGTTGCCTTCACTGCGAAAATTACTAATTTGCCTCTCCAAGAAGTTGAGGCAATCGCTGAGCGCCTTGGCAAGAAAACCGCATAACCTTGACCCATAATGAACAACCGTAGTCCATGCACTGGGCTGCGGTTTATTTTTACACAACAAAAACTCCGCACCTTGCGATGCGGAGTAAATTGTGCGATATTTGTGATTGTGCTGGACAGGTCCAAAAATTAACGTTTGGAGAACTGGCTAGCTTTACGAGCTTTCTTCAAGCCGTATTTACGACGTTCTTTTTCGCGCGGGTCGCGAGTCAGGAAGCCTGCTTTTTTCAGAACAGGACGGAACTCAGCGTCAACCTTCAGCAGTGCGCGAGCAATGCCATGACGGATAGCACCAGCTTGGCCGGAAATGCCGCCGCCAACTACGTTAACGAGTACGTCATATTTGCCTTTGGTTTCGGTAACTTCGAGCGGTTGGTTAACAATCAGCTCCAAAGTCTTCAGACCGAAATATTGATTTAATTCACGATCGTTGATTACGATGTTGCCTTCACCCGGAACCAGGCGAACGCGGGCAACGGAAGATTTACGACGACCGGTTGCGTTATAAGTAACTACTGCCATTTATTGTTCCCTCCCGGATGTTATCTAACGTTGATTTCCAAAACTTCAGGTTTTTGAGCTGCATGCGGATGTTCGCTGCCAGCATATACATGAAGCTTGCTGTAGATGTCTGCGCCAAGACGGTTATGGGGAATCATACCCTTAACTGCCAGCTCAACCATTTTTACAGGGTTATTCTTCAGCATGTCGCCAGCTTTTACATAGCTGTCGCCACCGAGATAACCGGAATGATGGAAATAAACTTTCTTAGTCAATTTTTTGCCGGTCAGAGCAACCTTGTCGGCATTGATAATGATTACGTGATCACCAGTGTCCATATGCGGGGTAAAGGTAGGTTTATGCTTACCGCGCAGGACTTTTGCTACTTCTGCAGCCAGACGGCCCAGAGTTTTATCAGCTGCGTCAACAACGAACCATTTACGTTCGATGTTGGACGGATTAGCCATAAAAGATTTCATCGCTTATGTCCCTCCTAGATGTTTTCCAAATATACAGTTCGTTGTGAATTTTCTCACCGTATTTCGGGGCTAGTGAAATCAAGCGGAAAATCACGTAGATATATTATACTGAAAAGCAAGTTCTAAGTCAAGCATTTTTGCCAAAAAAATTGTAAAAAGTTTACATTATTCCAATGCTAGCCCCACCTTCAGCCACCAGAAGTGATAACACCCTGCATGGCATCCCCGATGGTTAATCAGGCCTTGGTAAGAGTATCATCTTTCAGGATAGGGCTTATAGCAAACCTCTGCCAAATAGAGTCCTTCGGCCGGCGCAGGCTCGTTTAAAAACTCGCAGCGCCGGGCCTGCAGCTCTGCCGCGAAGTCTTCCTTAGTGCGCTTGCCAAGCCCCACCTGCACTAGGGACCACACAATATTACGCGCCATATGATACAAAAAGCCGTCACCAGCAATGTGAAAGACTAGCTCACTGCCCTCTTCGTGCCAAGCAGCTTTGTAGATGGTTTTAATAGGCGGGCTGTCCACGCTACCGCTGCTGCGAAAGGCACTAAAGTCGTGAGTGCCCAGTAGCAGCGCCGCAGCAGCGTTCATAGCCGCCATATCCAGCTGTGTTCCCAGCTGCCAAGTGTAGCGCATTCTAAAGGGGTCCGGCGCGACCGCGCACAGCACCCTATACTCATAGGTTTTCCAGCAGGCACTAAAGCGCGCATGAAAGCCCTCAGGCATTTCCTCCGCACTCAGCACAACTATATCCCGCGGCAAGAGGCTGCGACTAGCGCGCACAATATTGGCGCAGGGAATGCGTCCATTAGTAGTAAAGGTCACCGTCTGAGCCAGCGCGTGCACCCCGGCATCGGTGCGACCGCTGCCTGCGATGACCACACGCTCGCCGCAGAGCATGGCGAGCTTTTCCTCCAATATGCTTTGGATCGTCTCATAATCCTTCTGTTTTTGAAAGCCATGATAACAGCTGCCATCATAGGCTACAACTAGCCTTATAGTCCGCATAGCTTCCCCCAACGCAGCACTGCCAGTCCCACTGCCAAGGCCAGCACCAAGGCCAAGGCAGCGTAATCGCTACCGCCATAGGCCAGCTCGTGCATGCGTGTGCGACCCTCGCCCCCGCGGTAGCAGCGTGCCTCCATGGCCACGGCCAGCTCGTCGGCACGACGAAAAGCGCTGATAAACAGCGGCACCAAGAGGGGCAACATATTTTTCATGCGCTGCAGAATATTGCCGCTGGCAAAATCAGCACCACGTGCGGTCTGTGCCTTCATAATGCGGTCCGTTTCTTCTAATAAGGTGGGAATAAAGCGCAGAGCAATGGTCATCATCATGGCCAGCTCGTGGGCGGGCACGCCCACAGCCTTGAAGGGACGCAGCAAATTTTCAATGCCGTCCGTTAGTACAATGGGTGATGTGGTAAAGGTCAAAACGGAAGAAAAAAGCAGCAGCAAAATCAAGCGCACCGCCATCTTGAGGCCCATATCAAGGCCTTCTTGAGTTACGCTCAAAAATTTCCAGGTCCAGATAATATGCTCACCGGGAGCGGTGAACATATGGATAAGCATGGTCAAAATGACGATAATCCAAATGGGCTTCAAGGATTTGAGCACTAAAAGCCAGGGCAATCTAGAAATGAGGATTACCAATGCTGCAAAGGCGGACAGAATGCCGTAGGACAAAGGCGTCTCCGCAAAGAAAATGGCAATAATATAAATAATGGTAGCCAAAATTTTCGTGCGCGGGTCCAGGCGATGCACAAAGGAATTGCCGGGGAAGTATTGACCTAAAGTGATTTCTGTTAGCATCATTTCCACCCCTTTGCTTCTTTAATAGCCCTTACTAAAGCCATTTCATCCTTAATGCCCTCGGGCACAGCAACGCCCCTTTGGCGCAGCAAATCGGCCAGCTTGTACACCTGGGGCACGTCCACGCCCACCCTAACAAGCTCGTCCCCGTGCTCCTTAAAAATCACAGCAGGCTCACCATCAAAGAGCACCTTGCCTGCGTTAATGACCAGCATGCGATTGGCATATTTCACTGCCTCCTCCATGCTATGGGTTACCAGCACGATGGCGATGCCACGGCTCTTATGCAGCGCCATAATCTCCTTAAATACAGCATTGCGACTGCGCGGGTCAAGACCGGCGCTGGGCTCGTCCAGCACCAAATAATCAGGATTCATAGCTACTACGCCCGCAATAGCCACACGGCGCATTTGCCCCCCGCTCAATTGGAAGGGAGAGCGCTCGGCAAAGGTGTCATAATCAAGGCCAACAAAGGCCATGGCCTCGCGCACTGCCTTAGCCACATCCTCCTCGCTAAAGCCCTTGTTGCGAGGTCCAAAGGCGATATCCTCAAAAACAGTTTCGGCAAAAATTTGGTGCTCCGGATATTGGAAAACCATGCCCACATGTTGGCGCGCGTTTTTAGCCTGCACACCCTTGGCTGTGATATCAATATCGTCAATGGTTGCAGTGCCCTTATCAGGCTTCAAAAGACCATTCAGATGCTGTACTAGGGTGGATTTGCCACTGCCGGTGTGCCCAATAATGGCTACAATCTCACCCTTATTGATGGCTACGGAAACACCATCCAGGGCCAAGCGTTCAAAGGGAGTGCCCTTGGAATAGGTATGATAGATATTACTTAATTTTATTGACATAATGCTTGCGCCAGCTCCTCATCCGTAATAATCCCAGCGGGCAGCTTAATACCGCTTTTGCGCAGCTCGCTAGCCACCTTAGCCGCCAGGGGTGCCTCCAGGCCCAGCTTTTCTAGCTCATCCACGCGACTAAAAACTTCCTTGGGTGTACCCATGAAGCGGATATGCCCCTTTTCCATAACCACTACCCTATCTGCAGCCAGGGCCTCCACCATATAATGAGTAATATAAACAATGGTAATATTTTTCTCTTGATTGAGCTTTTGCACGGTGCTGACAATTTCCTTGCGTCCCTGAGGGTCCAACATGGCTGTAGGCTCGTCCAAAACGATGCACTTGGGCTCTAAGGCCATGATGCCCGCAATAGCCACACGCTGCTTTTGGCCGCCGCTCAAGCGATGGGGCGCATGCTTGGCATATTCCGTCATACCCACCGCAGCCAAAGCCTTAGCCACGCGAGGAGCAATCTTCGGCCCTGGCACACCGATATTTTCGGGACCAAAGGCCACATCCTCCTCCACCACTGCAGCTACAATTTGGTTATCTGGATTTTGGAAAACCATGCCCACCTGTTGGCGAATATCCCACATATTTTTTTCATCCAGAGTATCGAGGCCGCTGACCTCTACCCTACCGGCGGTTGGCAACAAAAGGCAGTTCAAATGGCGGGCCAGGGTGGACTTACCGCTGCCGTTGGCACCGATGATGGCCACAAATTCGCCCTGCTCAATGGTTAAATCCACGCCATCAAGAGCCTTGACCTCGTTGCCATCGCTATCCGTATAATAATGCTTTAAATCTTCTATCTTAATCACAGGCTTGCCTCCAATGCAAAATGCGTCTCAAGCTAATTCACCCTATAATTATATCCATTATGAAAAAAATAGTCAACCAACTATTGCTAGCTGGTTGACTAAATTATTCCACTATCTAAAGACAGTTCAGAAGGTACCAGATACGAGGCGTGGCGACAAGCTACGACCCATGTGGTCACAAGCGTAGCGCAGTGAGCGCATGCTGGTCGCGCTGTACCCTTGGGTGCGACGGCGTATCGTAAATACTCCTAGGAGCCGCAACGAAGTAGATGGTGCCTTATGGACTGTCTTATTTTTTCTTGCCTAAGTAGGCTGCCTTAATTTCCGGATTTTCCAAGAGCTCACGACCGCTGCCAGTCATGGTGATGCGTCCGGTTTCAAGAACATAGGCAATGTCCGCTACCTTAAGAGCCATGTTCGCGTTTTGCTCAATCAAGAGAATGGTCATGCCCTGACGGTTGATCTCTTGGATAATCTTAAAAATATCCTTGATAATCAAGGGCGCCAAGCCCAGGGATGGCTCGTCCATCATCAGCACCTTAGGACGACTCATGAGCGCACGGCCCACGGCCAGCATCTGCTGCTCGCCGCCGCTCAAGGTACCGGCCATTTGCCAGCTGCGCTCCTCCAAGCGGGGGAACAAATCGTAAATCCAGCGAATATCCTTGGCAATACCTTCTTTATCATTGCGCAGATAAGCACCAATTTGCAAATTCTCCAGAACAGTCAGATTGGGGAAGACGCGACGACCTTCAGGAACAAGGGTAATGCCGTTTTCCACGATTTGTTGGGAGTTTAGGCCGATGAGCTCCTTCTCCCCATAGGTAATGGAGCCACTATCAGGCTTTACAAGACCGATAATGCTGCGCAAAAGGGTACTTTTACCAGCACCATTGGCACCGATAAGGGTAACTATTTTGCCATCTGGCACCTCGAGGGAAATACCCTTCAGGGCTTCGATGCCGCCATAGGATACAACTAAGTCGTTAACTTTAAGCATCTTCATCCACCCCCAGATATGCCTCGATTACACGATTATTGTTTTGGATTTCCGCAGGAGTACCTTCGGCAATGAGCATGCCAAAGTCCAACACATAAATCCAATCGCTGATTTCCATAACCAAATCCATATGATGCTCGATCATAAAGATGGTCAAATTATATTCGTCACGAATCTGACGGATGAACTCCGTCAGCTCCTCTGTTTCCTTGGGGTTCATTCCGGCAGCGGGCTCGTCCAAAAGCAAAATCTTCGGATTGGTAGCCAAGGCGCGCACGATTTCCAGTCGGCGCTGCTTGCCATAGGGCAAGCTGCTAGCCTTCTCGTGGCGCAGCTCCCACAAATCCACGGAGCGCAAGAGCTTCTCCACATCCGCCTCCATCTGGCGCTGCTCCTTGTTATACCAAGGCAGGTGCAATGTTGCAGACAGGAAATTGGACTTTAAGTGCAAATGCTTAGCAATCATAACATTTTCGTACACACTCAAATCCTTAAATAAGCGAATATTTTGGAAGGTACGGGCGATGCCCATCTTGGCAATATCGCTGGGACGCTTGCCGGTGATTTTCACAGGCTCGGCGCCGGGGGCAGTGTAAATAACATCGCCCTCGGTGGGAGTATAAACGCCGGTAATCATATTGAAGGCCGTGGTTTTGCCGGCGCCATTGGGGCCGATAAGGGCTACAATCTGGTGCTCACGGATATCCAAATTCAATTGGAAAACTGCAGTTACGCCGCCAAAGCGCATGGTCATGGTATCAGTTTTTAAAACAGTTTGGGTCTTAGCCATGGTTCTTTGCTCCTTTCCGCATAAAGTATTTGAAAGGATTCTTGCAGAAAGCAACAAATTTATCCCAAGTAAATTCTTCCGTGCCCATAATTCCCTTGCGCCAGAAGAGTACGCAAATCATGAGGAGCAGGGAGAAAATTACCATACGGAAGCCGGGACGGAACAGGGGAATCACTGTACCGAAAATTTCCCAGGGCTCGTCGAAAATACGCAGGTATTCCAAGCCTGCCGTAACGATAATACTGCCCAGCATGCTGCCAGTGATGCTACCCATACCACCTAATACGATAATCAAAAGGAAGTTATAGGTCAGAGTGAAAAGGAAGTTTTTCGGGTCAACAGTGCCCAGTAACGTTGCATATAAACCGCCGCCAATGCCGGCGAAGAAGGCGCTCAGCATAAAGGCCATGCACTTGTGACGGAACAGGCCCACGCCCATGGCCTCAGCAGCGATTTCATCCTCGCGGATGGCCTTAAAGGCACGACCATAGGAGGAGTTGATGAGGCAGGTGATAAACAGGAAAATAATAGCTGTTACTAGGAAAATGTACCGCACATCGTTGATGGTGGGAATATCCTTGATGCCCAGCGCACCATTGGTAAAGCTTTGGGCGTTGGTAATCACAATACGGATAATCTCAGAAAAGCCCAAGGTTGCAATGGCCAGATAGTCACCTCTGAGGCGTAGCACCGGCGTACCAATCAAAAAGGCCACCAAGGCTGCCAAAAGGCCACCCACAATCAGGGCCAGCCACAGGGGCAACTGGATATCGGCAATCAAGGGGTTCATGGGCACGGCGTAGAAAACGTTGGCGCGCAGCTCCACCGGTACGGTGAACACGCCTACTACATAAGCACCCAGGGCCATAAAGCCAGCCTGACCCAGGCTGAACTGACCGGCAAAGCCGTTAGTCAGGTTCATGGATAGGCCGATAATAGCATAAATCAAGCACAGGTTAATAATTCTGCGCAAATAGGAGTCCAATTCAAACTGCGCGTAGCAAGCACCAGCAAAGAGCACTACTAGGCCAACTACGGTCAGAATCATATTTCTTTTACTCATGCTTACACCTTCTCCGTAGTTTTTTCACCCAATAGACCGGTGGGCTTGTAGAATAGGATAATAATCAAAACGATAAAGGCAAAGGCATCGCGGTAGCCGGACAGCTGCGGGAAGAAGGCGACGATTAAAACCTCGCCCAAGCCCAGGATAAAGCCGCCGATAACAGCGCCCTTGATGTTGCCAATACCGCCAATTACAGCTGCGATAAAGCATTTCAGGCCCGGCATAACGCCCAAGAGCGGGGTGATACCAGGATAACGCACGCCCCACATAAAGGCGCCAATGGCTGCCAGGGAGCTGCCGATGATAAAGGTAATGGAGATTACTCTATCGATGTTGACGCCCATAACACGGGCAATTTCATAATCCTTGGATACGGCACGCATGGCCATACCGGTTTTGGTGTGGTTAACGATATGCAGCAAAACAAACAAGCTGATAAAGGTAATCACAGGAATTACCAAGCAAATAGCCTGAATTTGCACACTACCAATAGTGATGGTTTGGCTTAAAAGAGGGATATCGGGAAAGCGCAACGGACGACCGCTGAAGAGATAGTTAGCCAAATTTTCCAAAAGGAAGGAAGCACCAATTGCAGAAATAAGTACGGAATTTTTCGGTGCATCACGCAGAGGACGATAGGCGGTGCGTTCAATTACTACGCCCAATAGAGCCGTGGCGATGATGACCAAAATAAAGGTCAGGTACCAGGGTATGTGGAACACGGTGATACCAAAGAAAGCAAAATAGCAGGCCATCATAACAATGTCCGCGTGGGCAAAGTTAATCATCAGCAAAATGCCATAAACCATGGTATAACCAATGGCAATCAAGGCGTACAGACTGCCTAAAGAAATACCGTTAACAATATGCTGAGCAAAGCTTGTAGCGGACATGTTGGCGATAACCTGGAAAAATTGAGTTAAAAAATCCATTTCTTCACCACCAGAAAAAATCTAAAATGAATGCTCCCACCTCCACGGACGGAAGCGGGAGCATCTTTAAGGTCTTAGCTTATTTAACGTCTACGAAATCCAAATATTTGAATTTACCGTCTTTAACAACTTTAATAACAGCAGCTTTAATAGCGTCGCCGTTCTTATCCAAGGTGGTTTTGCCGGTTACAGCTTCCAAATCTTTAGTGGTAGCGATAGCATCACGAATCTTCTTGGAGTCGGTGCCGCCAGCACGTTTGATAGCGTCAATAGCGATCAGGTAGGAGTCATAGCCCAAAGCGGACAGAGCAGAGGGCTCGCCCTTGTACTCGTCGGTATAAGCCTTCAAGAATTTTTTAGCTTCTTCGGTGGAAGCCTTTTCGCGGTCGAATGCGGTGCTCAGTACGCAGCCTTCAACATCCTTGCCACCAACGTCGATAAATTCTTGGGTTTCCCAGGTGTCGCCGCCCATGAAGGGAGCTTTGATGCCCAGTTGACGAGCTTGTTTAATCAGCAGAGCGGATTCAGTGAAGTTACCAGGAGCAAATACTGCGTCCGGGTTCTTAGCCTTCAGGTTGGTCAATACAGCGGTGAAGTCCTTATCACCGGTTTGATAGTTAGCAACGTCGATGATGCAGTTCTTGTCGTTGGTCAGCTTTTGGAAAGCTTCAACGAAGAATTTTGCCAGGCCAACGGAGTAGTCGTTGGATACTTCTTGTACGATGGCAACCTTTTTAGCGCCTTGCTTGAAAGCGTAGTTAGCCATTACAGTGCCTTGGAACGGGTCGATAAAGCAAGCACGGAAGTAGTAATCGTTGTTAGCAGTTACCTGCGGGTTGGTGCAGCTGGTGCCGATGGCCGGAACCTTTGCATCCTTAACGATATTGCCTGCAGCCATAGCCAAGGAGGAGCCATAGGTGCCCAAAATGGTGCAAACCTTGTCCTTTTCAATCAAACGAGCTGCAACGGAAGCAGCTTCAGCTTTATCGGATTTGTTATCGGCAACAATCAATTGCACTTTTTTGCCCAATACTTCGGGATGCAATTTGTTAGCCAATTTAATGCCACGCAGCTCTAATTCGCCGCCAGCAGCGTTGTCGCCGGTCAAGGGCAGGAATACGCCCACCTTAATGGTATCACCAGCAGCCTTCTTTTCATCTTTTTTCTTGTCGCCACCGCAACCGGTCATAGCACCAATCATTACGGCAGAGGCTAATAATACGGATAACAGCTTCTTCATTTTCATAATGAAATTCCCTCTCTTCTCCCGCTGCCCTAAAGACGTGCAGCAATTTGATGTTCCGATTATACCATTTTCAAACAGCTCTGACAAGTGGCTAAAAGCTGTAACATTAAGCATGCTTTTTCAAAATATTCACCACTTTTTCAGGACAGATTTACAATATTATTGTGGACATTTTTCGTTAATTTAGCCTTTTGTGTTTTTAGATAGTACAAACAAAGAAGACATTATAGGCTTTTGTCCTTTTACAAAGGACGGTATTTTTTAAAAAAATTTTACTCCAGGAGGACAAATTTACACCAATGTTTTAAATTGTAACATATGCTACAGTTCACACTCTTATTTTCATTACATAAATTTTTCTTTACATTTCCGATAGACTCATTGGTTCTATTAATTCTTGTTATGATAATTTAAATTAAAAAATCTTAAGAGTTCACAAATTATTCAACACTTTGCCCTTTTTCTGCCACTGGGATGTAGTATACTATAGGTGTAGCAAGGATAAAACCTGCTACACCCTTCCCATCAAATTCATCATAAACAGCTTTCCTAAGAGAAACACTCCGCATCATCCCCTGCGGAGTGTTTTTCGTTGTATAGCTAATAATTTAAGAACATAGAAAAAGCCTGAACCGCCAGCCAGCAGTTCAGGCCTTACTATTATAAGCTTATTTTTCGCTTTCCTCCAAATGCTTTTCGTAAGCCTTGGTTTCAGCAACAATCACACCCGTCAAAGCCAACAGGGCAATCAAGTTCGGAATGGCCATAAGACCATTAACGATATCCGCCAGCACCCAAATCTCCTCCAGCTTCAGGAAGGGGCCACAAGCGATGAGGATGATGAAGATCACGCGGTACGGCATGATGGCCTTAACGCCCATCAAATATTCCACGCAGCGTTCGCCGTAGTAGTTCCAACCCAAAATAGTGGTGAAGGCGAACAGCACCAGGCCAACCATCAGCACCATAGAGCCAAAGACCGGGAAAGCAGCTGAGAAAGCGGAGTCGGTCATAGCAGCACCCTTCAAAGGACCACACCAAGCGCCGGTAACGATTAAGGAAAGGCCGGTCAGGGTACAAATGATGATGGTATCGATGAAGGTACCGGTCATGGAAACAAGGCCTTGCTCTGCAGCCCATTTGGTTTTAGCTGCTGCAGCAACGATGGGAGCGGAGCCCAAGCCGGATTCGTTAGAGAAAACGCCGCGAGCAACGCCGCTACGCATAGCCAGCATGACGGTTGCGCCCAAGAAGCCGCCCTGTGCAGCTGCAGGAGTAAAGGCATCCTGCAGTACCATGCCGACAGCACCGGGAACCTTATCTGCAAAGCTAATCAAAATGCCCACGGTAGCTATGAAGTACAGCACTGCCATGGCAGGCACGATTTTAGAAGCAACATTGGCGATGGATTTGAGGCCACCGATGGTAACAGCTGCTACCACCAGAGTCAGAGCAATACCAGTGTACATAACGGGGATACCGGCGGTAATATTGGTAATTTCCACAATGGAGTTTACCTGAGCAAAGGTACCAATGCCAAAGTATGCGCAAAGCACACCAAAGGCAGCAAACATAACTGCCAAGGGCTTGTAGGACTTGCCCAAACCATTTTCGATGTAGTACATGGGACCGCCGGAAATATTGCCATCAGCGTCCACAGTACGATATTTTACAGCCAAAAGGCATTCTGCATATTTAGTAGCCATACCAAAGAAGGCAGCCATCCACATCCAGAACAAAGCGCCAGGACCACCAGCCTTAACAGCGGTAGCAACACCAACAATGTTACCGGTACCAACGGTTGCAGCCAGTGCGGTACACAGAGCCTTGAAGGAGTTAACATCACCACTACCATCATTTTTTGCGCTAAAAATCAGCTTCAAAGCAGAACCCAGCTTGAAAACCTGAATCAAACCCAGACGAATAGTGAGCCAAATACCAGTACCAACCAAGAGAACCAATAACGGTGGGCCCCAGACAAAATCATCAATCGCATTCAACATTTCCAACATAATCAAAACATCTCCCTTTTCTTTTCCCTCTCTCAGCAGGTTTAATCAATGATAAGTAAATAAAAAACCGGAGTATTGCGCATATACTCCGGTAAAGTTAACACCAATACAAGCATCAAAACGATGCCCATATCTTTGTTTGCTCCGTCCTTTGGCCTGAGAGATTGGTTTGCCGCGCTTTTGCACAGGCAAGCTTGCACCTTCGGCGCCCATTTAAGGGACTCTCCAGAGTTGTGTCTGCCTACGGTTCCGCCCCTTGCGAGGCACCTGAGAGTTTTGCTCCTTCGGTAGGCAAATGCCTTCTCCCATAAGCTTCATCCACTCATTATTTACTTATGTACGCTATTATAGTACACTCTAGAGAAAAAAGCAAGTATTTTTTGCATAATTTTTTATTTTTGCTTGGCGGCGATTTCGCGCATGCAATATACTAAGGAACCATTACCGCGATGGTTCATGATGCATTCACAGCAGGTGCCATGACGGGGGCAGGTGGTTTTAGGGCAGGTACAGTTTGCTTCGTTACATTTCTTATGTTCGTCCATGATTATTCCTCCAATCGCTTTTCACAGTCAGCCTTGTGCCGATAGCACTATTATAGCACTTTAAGCTACCAGCGTCCAAGGTCTCGGCTGTTTGCGCAGGCTTTAAAATCAGCCACTTGGCTGCACGCCCTGCCAGCAGCCAATTATTTTGGTTCTGCTCTAAAAAGATTGCTAATCTATTTTCTGATACAATAACAAAGGGAAAAGCTTGCTTTTCTAAGGCGGTAGTAGGCATCACATTCTTACTTGTCCAAGACATATTTTGCGGCTTATACCCAGCCAAATCCTTTTCCGGAAGCAGCTTCACAATGCGTGTATCACTATAAAAAACAGCAGAGGTGGGATAATTGCCATAAAGTCCTGCTTCCTTGGTGCCATCCTCCACTAAAAGCTGTCCCAGCTCCTTGGCAGAGCGTTGCTCAGACAAGGGCACGGCAATGCTTACGATTAAGGAGAAATAAAAGCACAGGCAAAGACTGCCCAAGCCCAGCACCTTTTTGCCCTCCCCCATTTGCCAAATATACCAAAGCATCAGGCCCAGCATTAGGCTAAGGGGTAACAAAAACATATTTTCTGCTAAAACAAGTCCTGTAACCGATACCCACAGGGCTGCGCCCAATAAGGCAACGAAAACCGCGCCAACAAAAAGATAATACGGAGCATGTAAAAGGATTTTCTCCTGCTCAACTAATTCCTTAGCTAAAAAGATGCTCATGGGGAAAAGCAAGGGATATGTATAGGTGATGTATTTTGTTGCCATGCATTGAAAGAAAAGGAAGACCACTGCAGCCCACAGCAGCAAAAATTTTTCGCTAGCTGCAAAGCCTGTGCCTCTGCGCCAACGGCGCCAAAGGCACAGGGGCACCAGCGCACTCCACGGGAACAGCGCCAGAGCATTAACTAAAAGGTAATAGTACCATACATTGTCGCGAGGATGCTCGGATACCGTGGCTCTGAGGAAATTGTGTACGCCGAAGAAGGTATTGATAAAATCGCTGCCGTGCAGTGCGTACATGGCGGCGTACCAGGGCACAGCCACAAGGGCGCAAAGCGCCGTGCCGCTAACGAGCTTGCAGCGAGTGAGCACGTGCCAGTCCCGCTGCCAAAGCAAAAAGAGCGTAATAATCAGTCCCGGTAGCAGCACACCGATAGGCCCCTTGGTGAGTACGGCAAGGCCGGCACTGGCATACATAAGATACCAAAATAGCGGCTTATTTTCGCTATAGCCTAAATAGAAAAAGAGCAGCGTAGCACTAAAGAACAAAAAGAGCACGGCATCGGTGATTATGGATTTGCTAATAAGAAAAAACTCCACACTGCTTAAAAGCAGTACACCGCTAAAAAAGCCCACTTTTTCGTTATATAAGCGGTAGCCGCCATAGGAGACAAGCCCCATGCCCAGCATACCAAAAACCGCCGGAAAAAAGCGAGCAGCAAACTCTGTAAAGCCAAAAAGCTTAAAGCCTAAGGCTGTGAGCCAATAAAACATAATGGGCTTGTCATACCAATAATGTCCATAAATTTGTGGTGAGAGCCAATCGCCACTAAGCACCATTTCCTTGGCCGTCAGTGCGTAATTAGACTCTACACTATCAGTGACCAGCAAGCTAGCATTACCCAAAAATAGTAACAAGGCGGCTACTAAAAACAGTCCCAACCAATATCTTCTTTGCATAATAAAACACCCTCTCAAAGCTTGTTAAAGATAGTATAACGCTACTAGCTTAACAAGCTATTAAGAGGGTGTTAATTTTTAATTAATCTATTTGTAAAATATTTAAGCTTCCTTTAAGGGAATTTGAATTTGCATAATGGTACCTTGGGGCTTATTATCCAAAATCCTGATACTGCCATGATGCTGAAGTACAATAGACTGTGCCAAGGAAAGTCCTAAGCCGAGGCCTCCCTGACTGCGACTGCGAGCCTTATCCACCCGATAAAAACGGTCAAAAACCTTCTCCTTATCCTCATCACTAATGCCACAGCCCTCATCCTGTACCACCAAGAGCAAATTATTTTTACTTTTTGTCGCTATAAAATCAATATTGGTACCACTGGGAGAATACTTGATGGCATTGTCCAAAATAATGATTAACAGTCGATTTAATGCCCCTTCATCACCTAATATCCTTAAATCATCATCAATTTGCCACTTGAGAGCAATATCCTTTTCCTGTGCTAAAAGAGCTAGCTGCTGGCCTACACGCTTGCATAAAGCCGTTATATCCACATCCAGCTTTAGCTGGGGTAAGCTGCCCTCATCCCCCCGCGCCAAAGCCATAAGATTTTCCGTCAGCTTTGACATGCGCTGGGTTTCATGGTGCAGCATATCAATGTATTCCTCAGCAAATTCGCTGTACTTGCTTTCGTCATCCTCCTTAAGGCCCTGAGTAGCCAAAGCCATCACCGCCAAGGGAGTGCGCATTTCGTGGGAAGCGTCCGCTGTGAACTGCATCTGCCGCCCATACATTTTGCTAATGGGCTGAATATTGCGTCCCGCAAGCCAATAGCCAAAATAACAGGCGCCGGCAAACAGAATAGCTGCTACACATAATAATTTAAATAAGCTTCTATAGGCAGCAGCATAATAAAACTCAATGTTTTCGAACATATAGAGCTTGCCCACGGTTTCGCCATTTTTTACAACCGGCGCCACCGCTGCCAAATAGCGATAACGGGTACCATCGGGCTGGGTTGTATCCCCATGCATGCGCAAAATTCGCGTGCTATCCATTTTTTGTGGCCAATCTTCACGATGGCGCCACAGGGCTCTGCCCTGAGGACCATCGCCCAGCTGATTTAAAATTACCATCTTGTCATCCATGGTGACAAAATAGGCCAGCATACTGCCCTCCTGTATGGATACAGCGGAGCAGGGCTCTTCGCCGCTATCCACCCATTCTTCGGCCTCGTGATATACCTTTTCTACAAGCTCATGTTTTTCGTGGTCAACTATTTCCCACCAAATAAAGATGTACGCACCAAAAACTAGTAATAAAATGAGCACACCAAAAATCGCCGCATAAATGCAGGTCATGCGTCGACGCAAGTGCTCAAACAGCTTATTCCACATAATAACCCACTCCACGAATGGTTTTAATCAAGTCCTCATTATTAAGGCTGGCAATTTTCTTGCGCAAGAGACGAATGTGTACATCCAAATTATTTTCCGTAACATCGCTATCAATGCCCCAGATACGATCCTGCAGCACGGTGCGCGGCATAACCTGCCCCTTGTTGCGCAGTAAAAGCTCTAGCAGCTTATATTCACGGGGACGCAGCTCCACTCTTTGCTCCCCATAGGCTAAACAATAGGTACTGGCCTCCAGCACATAGGAGCCATAGGTGATATTACTCACTGTATAGCTTTCCTGCCGACGGCACAGGGCATTAAGCCGTGCCACCAGCTCCTCCATGGCAAAGGGCTTCACAAGATAATCGTCCGCACCAGCATTAAGGCCCTGCACCTTATCTGCCACTGTGTCCTTGGCTGTGAGCAGCATAATCTTTCCCTGGTATTCCTCCTCGCGCAGCCTTGCGCAAAGCTCCACACCATTCAGCTTAGGCATCATCCAGTCCAAAACCAGCACATCAAAGCCATCGGCATAAACCTTATGATAAGCTTCCTCCCCATCCTTTACCCAGGTGGTGAGGATATTTTGTTTTTTCAAGAGCATGCTTATTAGCTTGCCCAAATTTAAATCGTCTTCAGCCAAGAGAATTTTCATAAGCTATTCCTCCACAAATATTATACCATTTTGTAGCATAGCACTAAAAGCTGAAATTTATCTGAAGAAGGCTTCAAGTCAAATGAATATTCCTCCAAGCTAGAGGCATTTAACCTTAATTTTAAAGCAAAAACGGAGCGGCAAGCTGCCGCTCCGCTAGTTTTGAGCAATGCTTTTTAGCTACGATTCTGCAAACCGCAAACATAAGCGAATGTATGTTTCCTACCGCGTTTTGCGGCAGGAGAACTATACTAAATAAATTATAGCCTATAGCTATGAAGTTTGAGTAATAGCTCCGCGTAGGTGCCCTTGGCATCGGCGAGCATGAGATTTAGCGCCCACATGCTTTGGCCCACATCATCGGTGGTTTGGGCAGCCTGCAAGCGGGGCTTGCCAGCGCCCACAAAACGCAATATCTCCTCTCCCTCCAATAACAGGGGCATATCAGCGCGAGTATAAGCACTCAAGCCTTGGTTAGAAAAAAGCACCGTTAGCATTAGCATGGCGTCCATGCGCCAGCATTCCAGGCGAAAGGGACGCCCATCGCTAAAAACGCCCGTTTTATAGCCCACATCCATAACACCGTCTTCATCGGGCTCATAAGGAGAGGGCACATAATTCACTCTACAAGGAGCATGATATTTTTTAATCAGCATTAGGTCTACTCCTAAATCCTTAGCAACAGCTAAAAAGCTTACTGCTGCAAATATTTCGCTAATAATGTGTGAGTAATATTGCCTTCGGGATAGACAAGCCCCAGGGCCTGCTCTACAGGTGCCCATACAGCAGCATTTATTTCCTCGGACAGGGCAAAATCTGCCTTATTAGCCCGAGCAATAAAGCCAAGCAAAAGCATTTGCTGCTCGCTTTCCCATTGGCTGCACACAAACTGCAGGCTATCGGTGGTAATGCCTATTTCCTCCTGCACCTCGCGAGCAGCGCAAAGCTCCGCCTTTTCCCCCGGCTGCACATAGCCGGATACAAAATTATAATACTTTTCGGACATGTACTTGGGCTTTAACAGCGCCACCTCTTCGGCCTCATTAATCACCATGGTGATGGCGACCACAGGAAAAATATCAAAAAAGGGCTTGTGGCAATCCTTACACCAGGGCACACGACCATCATCACCGAAGGGTACACTTCCTAGCCTTTTACCACATTGGGGGCAAAATGTAAAATGCATAATGATCTCCTTAAATATGCCAGCCCACTTGAAAGAAAAGCGCTCCATAGCCGGAAGCAATGGAGCGCTTAGTTAGGCAATTACAGGTAATTATTCCTGAGCCGGAGCTTCAGCTGCAGCTTCTACAGCTTGCTCTGCAGGCTTTTCTTCCTCTTGCATAACATTATATTTTACTTTAATGTCGCGATAACGGCCCATACCGGTACCTGCAGGAATCAGCTTACCAATGATAACATTTTCTTTCAGGCCCAGAAGCGGGTCAACCTTGCCCTTGATAGCAGCATCGGTGAGCACGCGGGTGGTTTCCTGGAAGGAGGCAGCGGACAGGAAGGAATCGGTAGCCAAGGAAGCCTTGGTGATACCCAAAAGAATGGGATGACCTTCAGCAGGCTCCTTGCCAGCCTCCAGCATAGCAGTGTTCTGCTCTTCGAACTCTGCCACATCCACATATTCACCCGGCAGCATGGTGGTGTCACCGGACTCGTCAATGCGTACCTTGCGCATCATTTGACGTACCATTACCTCGATATGCTTACTGTTGATATCTACGCCCTGAGACTTGTAAACTCCAACAACCTGGGAAACCAAGTAGTGTTGGGTTGCTTTTACGCCGCTAATACGCAGAACATCGTGAGGATTGAGGGAGCCTTCAGTGAGGCGGTCGCCCTTGGCAATTTCTTCGCCCTCGGTAACAGCCAGCTTCGCACCATAGGGAATCTGGTATTCTTGACCCAGATTATCCTCGCCGGTAACGATAACCTTGCGGCTGCCATTTTCTTCAACGATATGTACGGTACCTGCGTTTTCAGTCAACAGGCCAGGATGCTTGGGTTTGCGTGCTTCGAACAATTCTTCAACACGGGGCAAACCTTGGGTAATATCGTCAGCACCTGCAACACCGCCGGTATGGAAGGTACGCATGGTGAGCTGGGTACCGGGCTCGCCAATGGATTGAGCGGAGATGGTACCAACTGCCTCGCCCACATCAACATTCTTGCCTGTGGCCAGGTTGCGACCATAGCACTTGCGGCAAACGCCGTATTTAGCCTTACAGGTCAATACGCTGCGAATCTTAACCTTGGTGCGCAGCTGACAAATACGCTCAGCCATGGCCTCGGTAACATAATCGTTAATATGATAGAGTACGTTGCCATTCTCGTCCTCGATATCCTCAGCTAGGTTACGACCGATGATGCGGTCATAAAGGGTTTCGATAACGGTCTTTTCTTTTTTGCCTTCAACGATTGCCTCAACCTCGATGCCGGCAATATCGTTGTTGCGAATGCGCATTTCCTTCACAGTACCATCAGCCAAAATAGCATCGATGGTTGCTTCGGTCATGGTGGAGCCAGCTTGAGCCAGCACTTCACCTGCGCCATTTACAATATCATCTGCAACCTCTTTGTTTTCAAAGTTGTGCATCATAGCTTCCTTCAGCACCTTGTGTGCAAATTCATCGCTAATATTGATGCGTACCTTTTCAGCATCCTCACCGTTCAAATCCTCGGTGGAATAGAGGTTAATTTCTTCAATTTTGGCATCATTGAGCTTAGCAAAGAGCTCCGGAGTAACGTTGGTATCTGCTTCAGCAATCAAATTGCCTTCAGCATCCAGCACGCCACTGGCCAGAGTGCGGCCCATAATGCGGTCACGAATCTTGTTTTGGCTGGAGCCCAAAACTGCCTTGCTCAGGCGGTTGCGCTCTTTTACCAAATTCATGCCCACGATATCGCAATCATCCTCGCGCACGATTACATCCTGAGCAACGTCTACCAGACGACGGGTCAAATAACCGGAGTCAGCAGTACGCAATGCGGTATCGGCCAAGCCTTTGCGGGCACCATGGGAGGAAATGAAGTATTCCAAAATGGTCAGGCCTTCGCGGAAGTTGGACTTAATAGGACGGTCGATGATACGACCGGAGGGGTCTGCCATCAAGCCACGCATACCAGCCAGCTGACGAATCTGTTGCTTGTTACCACGAGCACCGGAGTCAGCCATCATGGCTACGGAGTTGAATTTATCCATGGTGGATTTCATCAAAACATCGGTAACCTTATCGGTAGCTTCTTCCCACAGGTCGCAGACCTTCTTATAACGCTCCTCGTCGGTCATCAAGCCGCGACGGAACATACGCTCTGCCTTATCAACCTCTTTTTCGGTTGC
>JBJDXD010000016.1:0-3569 GCA_051866495.1 Phascolarctobacterium sp.
CATTCGCAGACCGGAGCACTTCACAGGTATACCTTTGAGCGATAACGCCTAAACAAATCAACAAACTACAATTTATGCACCTAAATCTTATAAATAGGGCCCGCGAACGCGGGCCCGTAACACATAATCCTATTTAACCTCTGCTATAATGCTCTTGATATCAATCTTTTTCTTTTGCATTCCCATCTTCAGCAAGAACTCCTGGGTATCCTCCAAATCCTTGATATCCTTTGCGGTAATCTTCGTAGAAAAATCATACCAAGGCGCCATAATCTTAACCTCATCCAGCTTCAGACCAGTTTCCTTAGCCGTAAAATCAAAGGCCTTGTCCTGCTCTTTGCTCATAAAATCAATATTCTGCTGATGAATAGCTAAATACTTCTTAATAACCTCGGGATGCTCCTTCAATAGCTTGCCACTGACACCAATCACAATGGTAGCATCCACTAAGCCCTCACCATTGCACAACACGCGCGCACCGGCCTTTTGCGCACGCAATACATCGGAGCCAGCCACCAAAGCAGCGTCAACCTCACCGCTCATCAGCGCATTTACACTTGCAGGAATGCCCAAAGAAACAAAATTAACTGCATCGGGCTTCAAGCTAGCCTTATCCAAGGCAGCCACCAAAATCTGGTGCAAAATCGTACCCTTAGGACCAGCAACCTTTTTACCCTTTAAATCGGCTGCGGACTTAATCGCAGGGTCCTTTACCATAATATTAAAAGCCTTGGGGGCACGACTATAAATACCCACAACCTTCACATCCACACCATTAGAAGCAGCCAAAATAGCGCTGGTTCCGCCCAAGGCGCTGCACACATCCAAGCTGCCGCTGGCCAAAGCCTCGGTTTGCTTAGCACCAGAATTGATTTCCGGGAAGGTCACTGTGATTTTATCCTTGCCGAACTCCTTCACCAAGGTCTGATTATGCTTATCCACAATACTAGGAATATTTAGGGGAGACTTAACATAGGTCACCTTTAATTCCTTCAAGGCAGGCTTAGCTGCCTCCTTCTTCTCGCTCCCGCATCCGCTGAGCAAGGTCAATGCTGTTAACACACTTAAGCCTAAGGCAATTAGCTTTTTGTTCATATTCCATGAACTCCTTTCTTTAACCTGCAGCCGCAGCTGTTTTTTTACAGTGCTTGCAATATTTTCTGCCGCAGCAATTGAAAATCCGCACTAGCTGCCTGCCGCGGTCTTGGCAGCTCTACGGGCAAGGCTTCGCACACCCTACCATTATCCATTATAAGGACTCTATCGCCTAAAAGCAAGGCTTCCTCAACATCATGAGTAACAAAAATTATAGTTTTTCGTTCTTCGGCATAAAGCTTAAGCAAAGTCTGCTGCAACCCCTGCCTTGTAAAATAATCGAGAGCGCTAAAGGGCTCATCCATCAAAATAATATCAGGATTATAAAATAAAGTTCTGCCCAAGGAAACCCTTTGGGCCATCCCCCCTGAAAGCTGGTTGGGATAAAGCTTTTCCGTGCCCTCCAGCTCTAAAAGCTTAAGAAGCTCCGGCAAGCGACCCGTGTTCAAGCTCTTATCGTGCTGGGCTGCCAAGGTTATATTCTCGCCCACATTGAGCCAGGGCATGAGACGGGGCTCCTGGAACACAGGGGCGATACGCTTGCCTGCAGGCATTTCTATCACGCCCGCATCTGGCCTTTCTAAGCCACACAATAGCCGCAGCAAAGTGGTTTTGCCACAGCCACTGCGACCTACAATACAAGTAAAGCTGTGCTCGTCAAAGACTTCATCCGTCGGCTGTAAAGCCTGCTTGGCACCATAGGTCTTGCAAATATCCTGAACCCGTAAGCTCCATTTTTCCATCTGCACAACCTCCTACCTTTGCCAAGCCTGCTGCCAGGGAAATATCTTGCGCATTAACAGCAAAAACACATAATCAATAGCCGTGCCGATAATGCCAATGGCCAGCATACCCACAATTACTACATCCGGGCGCGACATTTCCTCTGCATCAAGAATGAGATAGCCAATTCCGGCGGAGGCAGCGATTAGCTCCGCGCCAATCAACGCGCGCCAGCTATAACCCAAGGCCAGCTGCATGCCCACCACAATGGAAGTCAAGGCCGCCGGAATGCGTATACGCATAATTTGCTCGCGCATGGTAAAGCCCAAGCTTTGTCCCACCTCCAACAGCTTTTTATCGCAATTATGAATACCACTGTAGGTATTTAGAAAGAGAGGGAAGAAGGAGGCCAAAACAATAATAGTTAACTTTGAGGCCTCGCCAATGCCAGCCCAAAGGATAATCAAGGGCACTGCTGCTAGTGGCGGTACATGGCGCAAAAACTCCAGCAAAAGCCAGCAATAATTGTCAAAGCTTTTGCTCTGGCCGCATAAAATACCCAAGGGCACAGCTAAACAGCAGCTTAAACTAAAGCCCAAAAAGACGCGTCTAAGGCTCACCGTTAAATGCTGTAGCAAAAGGCCACTGCTCCACAGCTCGCCTAATGCCTCCCACACCTGCACCGGCGAGGGTAAAAGATAGGCACTAAAAATGCCCTTAGCACTTACCAGCTGCCAAGCCAATAATACTAGCAGGGGCAAAACAAGCCCCCGCATAATTTTCTTACTCAAAATCCATCATCTCCGCTTATTGCAGTGTAACCCGCAAAGCTTCGTTTTCAGCAGCTGCATCCTCAAGCATCTGCAAAAATTGCTGCCCATACCAGCCCAAATAAGCTTCATCAGCCACCTTTTTAGGCACCACCAGCTCCGTGGACTCGGCAATTTCCGTCAGGCAATCATAGAGCGCATCCAAATTTGCACCATAATATTCCGGCAAAGCCAGCGCCGTATGCAGATATTTATGCAGCATGGGTAGGCTGCGCATTTTTTCGATATCCAATATAATTTTTCTCATAGTGCAGCCTCCTTAGTACAGCTTCGTAAAGGTTTTATAATGGTCGCCAGTATAATAAATTAGGCCATCATTAGAAAAAACGATGCGTTTAGCGTTACGATTGCCCTTCACATAATCAATATCGCATTCCGTCCAAGTACGTCCATTTTTCTTGGGCAATAATCCCTCGTAATTACCGTAACGGTCACCGCCGATGGACTTGCCAGGAGCAACCTTATCCAAGGTGCCTTTAGTTTGCCAACCCAGCTTCTTTGCCTGATTTTTGGTGATATAGTTATGCGGCAGCTTGGCAAATTCGTTGATATACGCAGCCACATGCTCCCTATCCGTATAAGCTGCGCTTTCGCTAATCTTCAGCTTGCCGCTGTTAGCCTTCACATTGGCTGCAGAATTAGCATTGCCAGTATTTTGCGCAGTTATTTTTTTACTCTTATCTAGCTGCGTATTATTTTTTTCTTTCTCATTGCTTATGGAAGAACTGATATTCGTGGTGTCATCATTAGAGGTCTTTTTAGATGCACCACAGCCAGTGATAACGCTCAGCACTAACATTAATGACAAAAGCAAAGCAAATATTTTTCTCATGGGACTCACGCTCCTTTACATTTTATAATATATTTCTATTATACAGTTTTTTTGGCAGTTAAGGAAGAGTGTTGGAAAAATTGTAGTTT
>JBJDXD010000017.1:0-3453 GCA_051866495.1 Phascolarctobacterium sp.
TTTGTCTTGACGGATTAAGCGCTCTATGTGGACATTGTATCAAGCATTCGCAGACAGGAGCACTTCACAGGTATACCTTCGAGCGATAACGCCAAAACTAATCAACAAACTACAATTTGTAAAAACCTATTTATTCCTTAGGTCCCACTCTCTTAGCAGCCGCCATAATAGCAAGTCTGCCATGTTCAAAGGTGAGACCGCCCTGGAAGAACACATTATAGGGCTCGCGGCAGGGACCATCAGCGCTAAGCTCAATGGACGCACCCTGTACAAAGGTACCCGCTGCCATCACGATATCATCCTGATAGCCCGGCAGCGGTGCCGGTACCGGCTCCACATGGGCATCCACCGGAGAATTGCTTTGAATAGCAATACAGAAATCGCACAAACGCTTCTTGCTCTCCAGCTTAATCGCTTGAATAATATCGCTGCGACGCTCCTGGGGCAGGGGCTTCACCTCGTAGCCCAGCTTTTGGAACACAGCTGCTGCAAAAATCGCCGTCTTTACAGCCTGTAGCACCACATGGGGCGCCAAGAACAAGCCTTGATAAAACTCGCGCTGGGTGTCGCCCAAGGTCGCACCCATCTCGCCGCCTAAGCCCGGCGCAGTCAAGCGATAAGAAGCATTCTCCACCAAATCAGCACGGCCCACAATATAGCCACCGGTGGGAGCAAGGCCACCGCCCAAATTCTTAATCAAAGAGCCGGCCATAATATCCGCGCCTACCTCCGTGGGCTCCTTGCTCTCGATAAACTCACCGTAGCAGTTGTCCACATAAGCGATAACGTCAGGATTTGCCTCTTTAGCAGCAGCGATAATGCGGCCAATCTCCTCCACACTGATGGTCTTGCGCAGGCTGCTGTAGCCACAGGAGCGCTGGATATGCACCATCTTCGTGTTCTTGGTCACGATCTTCTTCACTGCCTCCAGATCCACATGCTCCCCGCTCATGGGCAGCTCCTTGTAGCTAATGCCCAAATCCACCAAGCTACCCTTGGTCTTTACGGGATAGCCAATGATGGATTGCATAGTGTCGTAGGGAGTGCCGGTGAGACCGATGAGCTCGTCGCCGGGGCGCAAATTGCCTAGCAAAGCCACTGCCAAAGCATGGGTGCCGCTAACAAATTGGGAGCGCACCAAGGCCGCCTCGGTCTTAAAAAGCTCCGCATAAATCAAATCCAAAGTATCGCGACCCACATCACTATAGCCATAGCCAGTAGTAGGCTTGAGATAATAATCGCTGACCATCTTATTGCGGAAAGCGGTAATAACCTTTTCAGTATTGGCCAAAGCTGCTGCTTCCAGCTCCAGTGCGTGCTTGGCAACCTCTGCCAAGGCATATGCTTCTATTGCTTGATAATCTATTGTTGCTGTCAAATCATTTCACCTTACATTTTATTTTTTTAGATATTCTTCAAATTCAGCCACTTGCTCGGCCTCCATGCGCACTTTGAGCAAGGTACCTTCGGCCAAATATTCCTGCTCCAGCACTGTACCAGCGGCGTGCAACCGAGAAACTGCGGCAGAATCGCTGTAGGGAACAAGAAAGCTTTCCTCTACAGCCTTAAGCTTCAAGTTTTCAGCGATAAGCTCCAGCAAGGCGTCTAAATTCAGTCCAGCCTTGGCGCTGATACAAATAGCGTTTTCTTCCTTGGCTAAGCGCTCAGGCAAAGCACTACCCTCGGGCAGCTTATCAATTTTATTATAGACCGTGATAATGGTCTTATCCTTGGCACCAAGCTCTTCCAGCACATGGTACACAGCGTTGCTTTGCTCCTTGTAAAGCTCGTGGCTCACGTCAATCACATGAAGCAATACATCAGCCTCCACCACTTCTTCCAGAGTGGACTGAAAGGCAGCCACCAGCTGATGGGGTAAGCGTTGGATAAAGCCAACCGTATCCGTTAAAATAGCCTGCTGCTTGTTGGGCAAATCCAGTTGGCGGGTTGTAGGATCAAGAGTTGCAAAAAGCTGGTCCTTGGCGTAAATATCGGAATTGGTCAAGGTATTGAGCAAAGTGGATTTGCCCGCGTTGGTGTAACCCACAAGGCTCACCGTAGGCACGCTAGCCTTGGCGCGACCTGCGCGATGCAGGGTGCGCACATTCTTAACCTTGCCGATGCATTCCTTAATAAAGGCAATACGGTCACGGATGCGGCGGCGGTCCACCTCAAGCTTGGTTTCGCCGGGGCCACGGGTACCGATACCGCCGCCCAGACGGGACAGTGCTAAGCCCTTACCCATAATGCGAGGCAAGGTATATTGCAGCTGGGCCAGCTCCACCTGGAGCTTGCCCTCATTGGTGCGGGCCCGCTGCGCAAATATATCGAGGATGAGGGCAGTGCGGTCAAGGACCCGCACGCCCATGGCCTGCTCAATATTGCGCTGCTGGGCCGGCGAAAGCTCGTCGTCAAAAATGCACAGGTCCACGTTCTCCTGCTGCACATAAAGCGCCAGCTCCTGCACCTTGCCACGGCCGATGAAAAAGGCCGGGTCAGGTTTTGGTCGCTTTTGCAGGAACTTGGCGACCACTTCTGCGCCGGCGGTGTCCGCCAGCTGCTTGAGCTCCTCTAAGGAGTCCTCCGCCGTCCAGCCTAAGGAGCTGGCGCCGCCAGCATATTCCATGCCGACTAGGATGGCACGCTCGGCGCTTTGCGCCAAGCTGGAGGTGCCAGCCTGCTTGTCGAGAATGCGCTCCACCATGGCCACCAGATTGGGAAAGAAGATGCCCTCGGCCTGCTCTAGCGAGGCAGGGCCGTAGCACTCCACGGTGTACTGCTCGTTCTCGTCCATGCCGGTAATCATGCCAAAGGTAATGGTGCTTTGAGCAAAATCAGGCGCCACGACGCCAATGGCAATCATGGCGTCGAAGCGCTTATTTTTCAAAGCACTGATATCCACACCGCTCAGCGCCGGGTTGCCGTTGGGATGGGTGTGCACGCAGCGCACACCGCTCAAACGGCTGCTGCCCCGGCGCCCATCAATGGCCGGCAGCTCCACACTTTGGTCGTCGCCCACAGCCACAGCCAAAATCTGGCCGCTGCGGCTAATGTAAACGCTCACCTCACGGTTGATAAAATCCGTCACATCGGCCATGCGCGCTGCCAGCTCCGCTGTCAGCAGCTGCCCACTTTCTAAGCGTATATCATAAAAGGTTTTCAGTTCGTCAATTACGGAATTACGGATACCCTTCAGGTTGCCGTAAATTTCATTCTGTGCCATTGGGGGCACCTCCCATTTTTAAAACTTCATAGAACGTTGAGAAGGTAGTAGATACGAGGCGCGGCGACGACGGCGTATCGGAAATACTCCTAGGAGCCGCAACGAAGTAGATGCTGCCTTATCGACGTTCTATCTTCTTTCTCTAACCTTTGCGGGCTCAATATTAACGCGGTACCCCTTAATAAAGTTCTTGTGCATAGCACCAATAACCTTCTCAGCCACATCCTCGG
>JBJDXD010000018.1:0-19302 GCA_051866495.1 Phascolarctobacterium sp.
GGAATACTTCGTGGTGAATGCCGTATGCGATTACGGACATAACGCCAGGTTGTTCGAAACCGTTTTTAGGAATGTTAGCCAGAATACAACCAAAAGCGATCGGAGAGAGCAGCAGGGGCTCAAAGCCTTTACCAATAGCCATGTACAACAGAATCAGACCAACAACGATCATGATTACGTGGCCACCGGTCAGAGCGGAGAAACCGGAATCTGCCCAAACGGATGCTAAAGCAACGAGAAATGCTTCCATTTAATATCCTCCCAATTTTCAATTTGTGGAAGGCCTCCGGGATAGAGGCCCTCCAAAGGATCAGGGTACTAAGTTAATTTAAAACTGATATTGCGAACTATCAGCTAAAAATTACATAACGATCATAACGTCGCCGGTACCAACGGTTTGGCCTGCGGAAACGCGAACGTCGGATACAGTGCCGTCAGCCGGAGCCATGATTTCGTTTTGCATCTTCATAGCTTCCAGAATCATCAGAACGTCGCCAGCTTTTACAGCGTCGCCAACTTTAACGTTAACGGACAGAACTTTGCCAGGCATCGGAGCGGAAACGGTGGTAGCGCCAGCAGCAACCGGAGCAGCAGCTTTCGGTGCCGGAGCGGGAGCCGGAGCAGCTTTCGGAGCCGGAGCAGGAGCCGGAGCAGCTTTCGGAGCAGCAGCAGCTTTCGGAGCAGAAGCTACAACGCCAGCTTCTTCAACTTCAACTTCGTATGCGGTACCATTAACGGTGATAGTATACTTTTTCATGGATATAATCCTCCTTAAAATCTCGATTTTTTTTAAAAATTAAAATTGCAAACTTGCAAATCTTTAATGCATTAGAGCATTAGAAGCATTCTTTACGAACGCTGATAGCTTCAGCACGAGCATTTACATTCCAAGCATCGGATTTTACACGACGGATGCAAGCGATTTGTTCAGCGCTGCAACCACATGCTGCTACTGCTGCTGCGATAACGGCGATAATTTCGCTGTCATCTTGTACCGGAGCAGCAGCTACTGCTGCCGGTGCGGGAGCTGCTGCCGGGGTAGGAGCTACTGCCGGTTTAGCAACTTTTTTTTTAGTAGGATCAATGATTTGGAGAAGGCTCATCAATACGCCCAACGCAATCAGAACGCCGAATACGATGGTCATGTTGATCAAAGCGATCAGCCAAGGGTTAGTGGTAACAGGACCCATTTAATTCACCTCATCTTATCTTAAAATAGAGTCTTAAGCGCTAAGCCGCTTGTGGATTACAAAGGAATGTTGCCGTGGCGTTTTGCCGGACGGGTTTCGCGTTTGCTTTCCAGCATTTGCAGAGCGTTGATGATGGTGGGACGAGAGTTTTTCGGTTCGATAACCATGTCAACCATGCCGCGCATTGCTGCTTGGTACGGAGTAGCGAAGTTCTCGATGTATTCTTTGGTCTTAGCTTCAACATCAGGATCTTTCTTGAAGATGATGTTAGCAGCACCAGCAGGACCCATTACAGCGATTTCAGCAGTCGGCCATGCAATAACTTGGTCAGCGCCCAAGTCTTGAGAGCACATTGCCAGGTAGGAACCGCCGTAAGCTTTACGGGTTACCAGAGTAATTTTGGGAACAGTTGCTTCGGAGTAAGCATACAGCATCTTAGCGCCGTGACGGATGATGCCGCCGTATTCTTGGTTGCAGCCAGGCAGGAAGCCAGGAACGTCAACCAGGTTCAGCAGAGGAATGCCGAAAGCGTCGCAGAAGCGGATGAAACGAGCGGATTTATCGGAAGCATTAATGTCCAAGCAGCCAGCCATAACTTTCGGTTGGTTAGCAATGATACCGATGGTTTGACCATCCATACGAGCAAAGCAAGTGATGATGTTGGTTGCCCAGTATTTTTGGTTTTCATAGAATTCGCCGTTATCAACGATGGATTTGATAACTTCATACATATCGTATGCTTGGTTGGAGTTGTCCGGCAACAGAGTGTTCAGTTTGTCGTCGGTACGCATCGGGTCGTCACCGGTTTCAACAATCGGAGCACCTTCCATGTTGTTGGAGGGCAGGAAGCTGAGCAGGTAACGGATTTGTTGCAGGCAGTCTTCGTCGTTTTCAGCAGCGAAGTGAGCAACACCGGAAGTGCTGTTGTGGGTCATAGCGCCGCCCAATTGTTCTTGGGTTACGTCTTCACCGGTTACGGACTTAACAACTGCAGGGCCGGTAATGAACATCTTGGAGGTGTTCTTAACCATGTAGATGAAGTCGGTCAGAGCAGGGCTGTATACAGCGCCGCCTGCGGAGGGACCCATGATAGCGGAAATTTGGGGAATAACGCCAGAAGCGATGGTGTTTTCGAAGAAGATCTTACCATAGCCAGCCAGAGCGTCGATAGCTTCTTGGATACGAGCACCGCCGGAATCGTTCAGGCCAACCAACGGAGCGCCCATTTTCAGAGCCAGGCGTTGAACCTTAACAATCTTAGCAGCATGCATTTCGCCAAGAGAGCCGCCTTCTACAGTGAAGTCTTGTGCGAATACATAAACCAGACGGCCATCTACAGTGCCGTAACCGGTGGTAACGCCTTCACCCGGAAGTTCTTTCTTTTCTTGACCGAAGTTGGTGCAACGATGACGAACGAAACGGTCCAATTCTACGAAGGAACCTTCGTCGAGCAGTGCAGCGATTCTTTCGCGAGCAGTCATTTTGCCAGCTTCATGTTGTTTAGCAACACGTTTTTCGCCGCCAGCAGCCAGAATTACTTCGGCTTTTTTGAGCATTTTCTCAATTCTTTCTTGAGTAGACAAATCTTACACCTCCATCATATTTGGGAGAACAAATTTATATACATATGCTGAAGGCATATCACTTGTATGCCTTCAGCACAATGTATCAAAAATAATTTAACCTAAATCTTTTAATTTACCAGCTAAGCTTGTAAATTAGTCAACATAGGTAGCCATGGGTTGGCAGATTTCCAACAGGCAGCCAGCAGATTTCGGATGAATGAAAGCAATCTTCATTTGGCCAGCACCATTGCGGGGAGCTTTGTCGATCATGCGAACGCCAGCAGCTTGCAGGTCAGCAATAGCAGCTTTGATGTCGTCAACGCGCAGAGCCATATGTTGGATGCCAGGGCCGTTCTTAGCAACATATTTGCCGATAGGGCCATCGCCGTTTTCAGTAATGTCAACGAGGAGTTCGATCAGGGTTTCGCCGCAGGGAACGAAAATGGTAGCAACGCCTTGTTCTTTAACTTCTTCGGTACCGGTAGCTTTTAAGCCCAGAGCCTCAGTGTAAATTTTAGCAGCTTCTTCCAGAGTACCAGCGCAAGCTACGCCGATGTGGTCAACACAAATAGTTTTGAATGCCATAATAAATTCCTCCTAAATAAATGTAATTTTGGTGGTTTTATTTCAAAACTTTACCAACAATATCATCAACGACAGAGTAAGGTTCAATCTCACGGGATTGCATCTTCACTACGAGATCATCAAATTCCTGAGTTTGAATAACTTCTTTGTCGATGTAGCGATTTACACGGTCATTGAGCATAGCCTCAACTTCGTTTTTAATACGTTTCTTGCGGATATCGTTCAATTTACCGGAATCGATTAAATATGCCTTGTGAGCCTCGATGGAGTCCACAACGGCCTCTATACCTTCACCCTTGCTAGCAATGGTCCTGTTAATCGGAGGACGCCAGCCAACATGTTCGGGATTTAATTCGAGCATCATTTCAATCTCAATGTTGAGCTTGTCTGTACCTTCACGGTCAGCTTTGTTAATCGTGAAAAGGTCACCGATTTCAAGTATACCTGCTTTAATAGCCTGGATGTCATCGCCCATGCCGGGGATAACAACAACCATGGTAGTATCTGCGGTCTTTACAATATCAACCTCAGATTGGCCTACACCTACGGTCTCGATAATGATTACGTCCATGCCATAAGCGTCCATTAATTTTACAGCGTCACCTGCTTTTTGAGACAGGCCGCCAAGGCTGCCACGGGTAGCCATAGAACGAACGAAGATGCCTTCATCCGCCATCAGATCCATCATTCTAATACGGTCACCAAGAATAGCACCGCCAGAATACGGGCTAGTGGGGTCAATCGCTACGATGCCTACAGTTTTACCGCGTTTGCGATATTCTTTAGCAAGTTTATCAGTTAAAGTACTTTTACCAGCACCCGGAGGGCCAGTGATACCAATTACATACGCATTACCAGTATGAGGATAGATCTCTGTCATAATTTTGACAGCGTCATCGTATTCATTTTCAACAGCAGTGATTGCCTTAGATAATGCAAGACGAGAATGATTTAATAATTTATCTACTATTTCCATAGTTCACACCGCCTTGTCAGATTGTGAATATTTGATAAGGCAAGCCGGGACAAACCCGGCTTGCACTTATAGGTTAGGGATAAAATTATTTAACGTTAGCGTTGATGCATTCAACAATTTTGCTGGTCGGGGTGCCAGGAGTGAATACTTCGGTGATGCCAGCAGCTTTCAGGCCGGGGATGTCAGCGTCAGGAATAACGCCGCCACCGATAACCAGAACGTCATTCAGGCCTTTTTCCTTCAGCAGTTCAACTACTTTCGGGAACAGGGTGTTGTGAGCGCCGGACAGCAGGGACAGAGCAACAACTTGTACGTCGTCTTGCAGAGCAGCTTCAGCGATTTGTTCCGGGGTCAGACGGATACCGGTGTAGATAACTTCGAAACCAGCGTCGCGCAGAGCACGAGCAACTACTTTAGCACCGCGGTCATGGCCGTCCAGACCCGGTTTAGCAACTAAAACTTTAATGTTAGCCATTGTAAAATACCTCCGTATATGTTAGTGTTTACAAATTAGAGAGTGGTATGAGGTTGGTATTCACCGAATACTTTTCTCATAACGCCGCAGATTTCACCTTCGGTAGCATATGCACGAACTGCGTCGAGGATCAAAGGCATCAGGTTTACAGACTCATCAGCGCAACCAGCTTCCAGAGCAGCCAGAGTTTCAGCAACTTTAGCATTGTCACGGCGAGCTTTCAGAGCAGCGATCTTTTCAGCTTGCAGTTTGCCTACAGAACCGTCTACGCGCAGCAGGTTCTTCGGAGGTTCTTCTTCTTGGGTGAATTTGTTAACGCCAACGATGATACGGTCGCCTTTTTCAATTTCCATTTGCCATTTGTAAGCGGAATCTTGAATTTCTTTTTGGATGTAGCCTTTAGCAATAGCTTCCGGAGCGCCACCGATTTCGTCGATCTTTTCGATGTATTCCCAAGCTTCTTTCTCGATCTTGTCGGTCAGAGCTTCTACATAGTAGGAGCCGCCCAACGGGTCAACGGTGTCAGCCAGGCCGGATTCGTAAGCAACGATTTGTTGGGTACGCAGAGCGATGGTTACAGACTCAGTGGTCGGCAGAGCCAAAGCTTCGTCCTTGGAGTTGGTGTGCAGGGATTGGGTACCACCCATAACAGCAGCAGCGGTTTGCAGAGCAACACGAACGATGTTGTTGTTAGGTTGTTGAGCGGTCAGCATGGAGCCAGCGGTTTGGGTATGAACGCGCAGCATCATGGATTTAGCTTTCTTAGCGCCAAAACGCTCTTTCATAACTTTGGACCATACACGACGAGAAGCACGGAATTTAGCAACTTCTTCAAGTACGTTGTTATGAGCATTCCAGAAGAAGGACAGACGGCCAGCGAAAGCGTCAACGTCCAGACCAGCTTTGATAGCAGCTTCTACATAAGCAATGCCGTCAGCGATGGTGAATGCGATTTCTTGAGAAGCGGTGGAACCAGCTTCACGAATGTGGTAACCGGAAATGGAGATGGTGTTCCACAGAGGTACGTTCTTGGAGCAATATTCGAAAATATTGGTGATCAAACGCATAGAGGGTTTCGGCGGGAAAATGTAGGTGCCGCGAGCTGCATACTCTTTCAGAATATCGTTCTGAATGGTGCCGCGCAGTTTGTCAGCGGAAACGCCTTGTTTTTCAGCAACTGCAATGTACATAGCCAGCAGTACGGATGCAGGAGCGTTGATGGTCATAGAAGTGGAAACTTTGTCCAAAGAGATTTGGTCAAACAGGATTTCCATATCTGCCAGGGAGTCGATAGCAACGCCTACTTTACCAACTTCACCTTCAGCCATCGGATCGGTGGAGTCATAACCGATTTGGGTCGGCAGGTCGAATGCGCAGGACAGGCCGGAACCACCGTTAGCCAGCAGGTAACGATAACGTTTGTTGGATTCTTCAGCGGTGGAGAAACCAGCATACATACGCATGGTCCAGAAACGGCCACGATACATGGTGGGTTGTACGCCACGGGTGTAAGGATATTCACCGGGGAAGCCCAATTTGGTCATGTAGTCAAAGTTTTCACCAAGATCAATCGGGGTGTACAGTCTGTTAGGAACCAGGTTTGCGCGTTCAGGGTTTTTTACCAGTTTAGCTTCAACGTCAGCGGTGTATTTTGCTAAACCAGCCTTAATTTCTTCAAATGCCATTCTCAAATCCTCCTTAAATATTTGGTTTGCATATTTCGGATTGGACGGATCCGAAATCATGGTGAGAGTGTCCGTCAAAGACGGTGTATGGCAAAGCCATAAGGCCTCGTCAACATTTTTATTTATACTTGCCGATGGAACTCACACCCACCGGCAAGTACATTACATAGTTTACAATATTTTTGAAAACTTCTCAAGTAGATTCTTAAGATATTTTCAAATTATTTTTCCATGGTGCCGGTTTCGTTGAAACGGGTATGGAAGGAGAAAGCCTCGGACAGGATGTGCGGGGTTTGGCTGTTCTTGCAAGCTTCGCATGCACGATGGAAGTAATCCAGCAGCATCGGTTGATATTTCGGGTTAGCAATCTTGTCGATGATAACCAGAGCGCGTTCTTTCGGGGACAGGCCACGCAGGTCAGCTACGCCACGTTCAGAAACGATAACGTCAACATCATGCTCGGTGTGGTCAACATGGCTGCAGAAAGGAACTACGGAAGAGATAGCGCCGCCTTTTGCCAAGGAGGTGGTGAAGAATACGGTCAGGAAGCCGTTACGAGCATAGTCGCCGGAGCCGCCGATACCGTTCATCAGCTTGGTGCCGCAGATATGAGTGGAGTTAACGTTGCCATAGATGTCAACTTCGATAGCGGTGTTCATAGCGATAACGCCGATACGACGAGCAACTTCCGGGCTGTTAGCAACTTCTTGCGGACGCAGGATAATGTACTTCTTGTATTTGTCTACGTTCTCGTAGAATTTCTTCAGGCATTCAGGAGACGGGCTCAGAGCGGTGCCGGAGCAAACGCGCAGTTTGCCAGCGTCGATCAGGTCGAACATACCGTCTTGGATAACTTCGGTGTAAACGGTCAGGTCTTCGAAGTCGGAGTTAACCAGACCATTGATAACTGCGTTAGCTACGGAGCCTACGCCGGATTGCAACGGCAGCAGGTTCTTCGGCAGACGGCCAGCAGCAACTTCAGCTTTGAAGAAGTCAACCAGGTTTTTGCCCATCTTTTGAGCGTCTTCGTCGATAGCGCCCAGAGGACGAACTTTATCGGTGATGTCGCAAGGAACAACAGCAACGATCTTTTCAACTTCTACAGGAACATACGGGGTGCCGATGATGTCTTCCGGAGCGCAAACGGGGATAGGTCCACGGTTCGGGGGATCCAGAGGAACATAGGAGTCATGCATACCTTCCAGTGCAACCGGTTGGGTTACGTTAACTTCAACGATAACCTTTTTAGCGGATTGAACATAGGAAGAGGTGTTGCCCATGGAAGTGGTCGGGATCAGACCAACTTTGCCTTCGCCCAGATCGATGATTTTGCAAGCTTCAACGATTGCAACATCAACGTCACGACGGTTAGCCATGAAGCCATAACGGGTCATTTGAGCAACATGGCTCAGGTGCAGGTCAGTGTATTTAACTTGGCCAGCATTGATAGCTTTACGCATATCGTTGTTGGTTTGGTAAGGCATACGACGGTCAACGATGCCTGCTTGGGTCATAGCGGTATCCATTTCAGGACCTACGGATGCGCCAGTCCAAACGTTGATTTTGAAAGGAGTTTTCTTGCCTTTTTCAGCCAGAGCCAGAGGAACAGCTTTCGGATAGCCAGACGGAGTAAAACCACTGGTACCTACGTTGTCACCATCTTTTACGAATTCTGCAGCAGCTTCAGCGCTCATAACTTTGCCAGCTACTACGTCAACAATGCGATCTTTAATGTCGATCATGTTTACCTTCCTCCTTATAATTAGGACATTGTGTTTATAAAAGGGTCAGCCCCTTTTTGCTTATAACTCATCTGCTGTTCCCAAAAGGAACCACCAGATAAGGTATTGCCTTGGTCAAGTATTTCACAAAGACTTCATACTTAACTATATACAGTTTTCGACATAGCAAGAAAAACTCCTGCTAGCGAGAGGAATTTTTTTCTGTTTTTCTTTTCTGTTTCTGCTACAATTATAACACATTTTTGCAGAAACTTCACTTACTTTTCGGAAAAATTTTCGAAAGCTTTACACTAAAGCCTGCGTAATGCATGGACGTTTTAGACGCTCAGCGTCTACTATAATACCAATAAAATTGTAACATAGCAAGCTTTTTCTTTACAAATTTAAGAAAAAATTCTGTGACGCCCGTGTATTTCTCGCTTTTTTGTATTGTTTCAGCAGGACATTTCGAGAATTTTTTGTGCTACTCCATACAGAACAAACAAAATGCTATTCTATATGGAAAATCGGCGTCTTGATTTTCACAAAGTATGCAGCTTGGGCCTTTTTAAAATATTTTCGTAAATCGGTTAGTTTTTTCAAAGTGACTATGCAGTCATCTAAAAAAAAGAGCTGTTTTGCTTACTTTTTGCCCACTCCAAGCTCATACATTCTGCCAATTAGCTCAAATGCGGGCTCCTCTGTAGCCGCAATTACAATATCATTCATGTTGGCCTTATGCAATGTTTCTTCTGCAACAGGACCATCACCTGCCACAATGACGCAGGCAAGACCAATTAAGGAAGCTACTGCAGCCACATTTTGGTGACCCTGCATAGTTACCCAAACCATGCCCGGCTGTGCTTGTCCCATGGCATTGCTCAAAAGGTCGCTAGCATAGCCACCCTCTACCTCTGCATATAATGCGTCCTCGGACACATCCTTAGTCAATAATTTTAAATTTAATTCATCTAAAAGCTCTTTAACTTTCATGGTCTTCATCCTCCGTATTGTTTAGCATTTTGGGTTCGTGATAAATGGGTATTTGCTTAGCCAGCTCCAACATCCCCTGGGAAAGCTTGTGTACGCTGGCGCGCAGCTTAAAGATACAATCAATTTCATGAGCCTTGCCTTGGACAATATCCTCGGCTAGGCCTTGGCAACTGGGCGCACCACAGGCACCGCAATCGAGGCCCGGCAAGGAGCAGAGTACCTCCTCCATGCGCTCAAACTTCTTCATTGCTTCCATGATGTCATCGTCTAGCTGCATCATGGGACGGGGCACCAGCTTCTTGCGATAGGCAGCCGATGCAGGAAAATCCTGCAGCACCATGCTTTTCGCCATTGCTGCATTTCTATCCGCTGGCTCCTGCTGGCGCAGGCTGCGAATGCGTTGGCGCAAATTGCTTTCGGCAACAAATTTATTTTCTGCTGCTAAAAGCCCGCCCAAACAGCCCCCTTGGCAAGCATTACATTCCACATAATCAAGCTGGGGCATTTTATTCATGGAAATCTGTTCTAGAATCTCATAAACATTGTCAATGCCGTGAATGGCAAGGCCATTCGTAATGCCGGCTGAAGCAAGCTCGCCGCCGTAGGTTCCCCAGCCAAGCCCATAGGATGAACCCGTGCGCACATTCAGCTCGTGATTGCCACCCATATTCTTTAAGAGCAGGCCATAAATCTCACTTAGGCTAAAGCTGCCTGTAAGCTCGGTGTGCTGCACATCCACGGACTGGCGTATGTTGGTTTCTTTTGAAGGGCAGGGCGAAATAAACCACACGCCTATAAGCTCCGTGGGCAGCTGCTTGCGCGCCGCCGCTTCGCGCTTAACATAAATAGCCGCTGCCTCCACCGGTGCCAACACCGGCACCACCTGCTTTATCAGCTCAGGAAACTTGACCTGAATCAGACGCATTACCGCTGGGCAGGTACTGGAAATCAAAGGCTTACGTCCTCCGTTGTAATTCTTTAAATAGCTTTCAATTTCTTTAGCAATATATTCAGAGGCCAAAGATACATCAAAAATCTCATCAAAGCCCAAATTATGCAGGCCTTGCCAAATATCCTCTAAGGGCACATTAGCCGGAAATTGAGAGTACAAGGAGGGAGCTGGCAGCACAATATTATAAACATACTTAGCCAAGCTCTCCAATGTATCGGTCTTTACATTGAAGGCATGATAAGGACAGCCACTGGCGCAGGCACCACAGTCAATGCAGCGGTCCGCCAAAATTTCGGCTTTGCCGTTGCGCACGCGAATGGCCTCCGTAGGGCAGAGCTTGACGCAGGATACGCAGCCCTGACATTTATCGCTATTGAGTTGTACTGAATGATAGTACCTTGTAGGAGCCAATGCGTATCACCTCACTTTGCTCGCGTACTTTAAAATCATAAATCTTCACTTTGATGCTTAAACTTCATAACAATGGTGGTACCCTCGCCCACTTTGGACTGAATATCAAAAGCATCGGAGCACTTTTGCATATTGGGCAAGCCCATACCAGCACCAAAGCCCATTTGGCGTACATAATCGGGAGCAGTGGACCAGCCCTCCTGTAGCGCTTTATTGATATCAGGAATGCCGGGGCCCTGGTCCGTAACAGTAATCACTGTCTGATCCGGAAAAACCTCGGCAGCCACATTACCACCGCCGGCATGAATAATTACATTCATCTCTGCTTCATAGGTACCAATAGCAATGCGGCGCACGCAGTCAGCAGGTATGCCAAGACGCTGCAGCATTTTCTTAATTTTTGAGGAAGCCTCGCCTGCTCGCTCAAAATCGCCACCAGCGCAATCAAAAGCTAGTTTTACAGATTTATTTTCACTCATCTCATTTACCTCTTTTACTACAGCCACGAATACCCGCAGCATATAAAATGCCACAAGCTTCAAACAAAGTATGCTCCGTTACCAAAACAGGCAGCATATCCTCCGCCGCAGCCTCCACTATTTCTTCGTCAGGCACCTTACCGCGCACGAAAACCAGTCCGCTCAGCTCGGTCATATCGGCAGTGCGCACAACCTGCATATTAGTCAAGCCCGTGCACAGCAGGGTATTCCGTTTGGTAAACGCCAAAACATCGCTCATCATATCGCTACCACAGCAGGTTTCAATTTGGCGGTCCAAAAATTCTTCACCCGCCAAAACCTTAGCCTCCAGCAGCTTTTGTACTTCCCTTAGTTTCATACACATCGCTCCTGAAATCTAATATATACTTTTACGCTATTATTGTACTCTGTTTAATAGCGATTGTAAATAAGAAAAAAGTCGGAGCTGTTTTTTTAAGTAAAAGCCTTTAGACTGTAAATTACCTTACATAATTTGACTAAAAGTGCATATTTTGTAATAAAAGTGCAAAAATTAGTTGACGGCATAAAAATCTTGCTGTATCATCTAGCGCATAGCTTAATAGTGAGCGATGAAGAGAAGAGTAAACGCCAGAGCTTGGCACAGAGAGCCTCCATCATGGTGCAAGGAGGAGCAAGGGACGGTGTTGAAGATGGTCTTGGAGCTGATGGACTGAATTGCCCTAGTAAAAGGCATTTAGGTCGTCCGGGCGCACCCGTTACAGTGCTAGAGTATTAAAGGGTAAAGTCATAAATCCCTGCGTACTTGATGAGGTTCATGTGGTGACATATGGATGAATAAGGGTGGTATCACGAAGTTACGCTTTCGTCCCTGTATTTTTGCAGGAACGAAAGCTTTTTTATTGCTTTTCTCCTGTAAACAGCGCATTAAAATTTCAATGAAGAAATTACTGAAGGAGGAAAAAACAATGCCTATTAAAGTCAATGACCATTTATCAGCAATTGTTCAATTACAGGAGGAGGGCATCTTTACCATGACCGAGCAAAGGGCTAATACCCAGCGTGTGCGCCCCTTGAAGGTCTGTATACTGAATCTAATGCCCCTGAAAAAGCCCACGGAAATGCAGCTATTGCGCTTGTTGGGCAATTCTCCCCTGCAGATTGAGGTGGATTTTTGTCGCGTAGTAACCCGCGAAACCACCCACACCGACAACTCCTATTTGGACAGAGCTTATTTGGAGTTTAATGACATTAAGGATAATTATTACGATGCTTTTTTAATGACCGGTGCCCCGGTAGAGACCATCCCCTTTGAGGAGGTGGACTACTGGACGGAAATCGAAGCCTATCTGGATTGGGCAGAATACCACTGCTACTCCACCATGACTCTATGTTGGGGTGCGCAAGCTGCTCTGTATCATTACTACGGCGTCAACAAAACCGTGCTGCCGGCCAAGATGTTTGGTATTTTCCCCTATGGATTAACAGTGAAAAACCATCCCCTGCTGCGTGGCTTTGATGATAGATATTTCATTCCCCAATCCCGCCATACTGCGGTGGATGATGATGCCATCGATGCCTGCAAGGCTTTGCAGGTGCTGTCCCGCTCCGTAGAAAACGGCATTAATATTTGCGCTACCAAGGATTTGCGCCGCATTTTCGTGCTAGGCCATTTTGAATATGACCGTTACACCCTAGCCAACGAATATTATCGCGATAAGCAAAAGAATTTACCCATCGAAATGCCACAATTCTACTTCCCTGAAAACGACACCACCCAAGAGCCTGTTTTTAAATGGCGCAGCTATGCTCACCTCTTCTACATGAACTGGCTGAACATCGTGTATCAGGACACCCCCTACGACTTAAGCCAATTGGCACCGGCGGAGCACGATAAGCTGAATAAGGCACTGGACCAATATAATAAAATCCTCCTGCAGCTGCAAAGAGTGGGCGCAGAGGTAAAAAAAGAGCAATAAAAGGAGCTTAGGAAAATGACAAATGTGAATATCAATACTAAATGTGTACAGGGCGGTTATCATCCCGGCAATGGCGAGCCCCGCCAAATCCCTATCATTCAATCCACAACCTTCAAATACGACACCAGCGAGGATATGGGCAAGCTTTTTGATTTGGAGGCTACTGGCTATTTTTACTCCCGTCTTGCTAATCCCACCTGTGATTATGTGGCTGCAAAAATTGCAGAGCTAGAGGGAGGCGCCGCCGCCATGCTGACCTCCTCCGGACAGGCCGCTAACTTTTTCGCCCTCTTTAATATCTGCGAGGCCGGCAGTCATATCGTGGCCTCCTCCTCTATTTACGGTGGCACCTTTAATCTCATTTCTGTAACCATGGCCAAAATGGGTGTGACCGCCACCTTTGTCTCCCCCGATGCTTCTGATGAGGAGCTGGACGCAGCCTTTAAGGACAATACCCGCGCTGTTTTTGGCGAAACAATTGCCAACCCGGCCTTAACCGTGCTGGATATCGAAAAATTTGCCAAGGCAGCTCATCGTCATGGTGTCCCCTTGATTGTGGATAATACCTTCCCCACGCCCATTAACTGCCGTCCTATTGAGTGGGGCGCAGACATTGTAACCCATTCCACTACCAAATACATGGATGGTCATGGTGCCTGCGTAGGTGGCGCCATTGTGGACAGCGGCAAATTTGACTGGCTGGCCCATGCTGACAAATTCCCCGGACTTTGCCAGCCCGACGAATCCTACCATGGTATTACCTATGCGGAAAAATTTGGTCAAGCCGGCGCATTCATAACCAAGGCCACTGCCCAGCTGATGCGTGATTTTGGCTGCGTGCAATCTCCCCAAAGTGCCTTTATTTTGAATTTGGGCTTGGAGTCCCTCCATGTGCGCATGCCCCGTCATGTGGAAAATGGCCAGGCTGTTGCCGAATTTTTGGAAAAACAGCCCCAGGTGGATTATGTGAGCTATCCGGGCCTTGCCTCTAATAAATACCATGCCTTGGCAGAAAAATATCTGGGCAATGGGGGCTGCGGCGTTGTTTCCTTCAATTTGAAGGGAGGACGCAAGGCTGCAGAGGCCTTTATGAAGCGCCTCAAAATCGCCGCCATTGAAACCCATGTGGCCGATGCCCGCACCTGCTGCTTAAATCCTGCCACCAGCACCCATCGCCAGATGACGGACGAACAGCTAGCCGCCTGCGGCATTCCGGCAGGCTTAGTAAGAATATCCTGCGGCTTGGAGGACAAGGAGGACTTGATTGCTGACTTGGCACAGGCCTTGGCAGGCATAGAATAACAAAGAAAATTTGTTTATTAAGGATAAAACTCCTTAATAAAATACGAAAGCGTCAATTTTCTCCTGTCTTTTTGGAAAAAATTGACGCTTTATGTTTCTTTAAACTAGCTTTTTATACTGCAAAAACTCATACCGCGAAACGCGGTACGGAGCAAGTGTTTGTTTTATACCTCGTAGTTATTAAGCTTAGCACAGAGCATTGTAAGACCGCCCATGAGCCAGAAGCACAAACCCATTTGGGTATTGAAATAGACATGGTCTGTAAGGCCGCCGATGGCAATGCCCACCGTGGCTAGCACATAGCCACGGCCCATGGCCTTGAGCCAGAGGCGGCGTCCGTGATAGGCTAGCCGCCAAGCCGTGGGCAAGAAGATACCCCACCAAACAAGGATGAACACCAAAAGTCCGTGGTAGCCTAATTCTGCACACACATTTAAGAAAATATTGTGGCAGTGGTACATAATGACGCTGGTATCCTCCAAGTAGAAGTTATAGTCAGGATAGACGAAGCGATAGCCATACCAACCAACTCCCAGAGGAAAATCCTCAATAACGGAGGTGGTGCTTTCAAAATAGGCCACGCGCAGCGCGGCGGAGGTGTCCTCGCCGCTAGTAATGGAGCTGAGGCGCTGCATTACGGCCCGGCCGCCCACGGCCAGGGCCACTGCACCGCCCACCAGCACCGGCACAAAGGCCTTACGGCAGAAAAGCACGCAAAAGGCCAGCAGCATGGCGGCGCAGGCTAGCCAGTTACCGCGACTGTAGGTATAGAGCAGGCACAGGGCTGCTAAAGCGCCCGTGGCCGCGAAGACGGCACGCCAGCGCTTGCAGTCCTTGGTCATGTTGAAAAAAGCCGTACAATAGGAAATGACCAGCACCAGATAGCCTGCCAAAATATTAGGGTTGACCAGAGTAGAATATACACGCACCTTTAAATCAGGGAATTGGTCCGGATCGGACCAAATGCCCTCACCGGCCACGCCCAAAGCCTTTTGGGCGATACCGATGAGGCTCACTAGCACAGAAACGGCCAGAAATGCGCCCATAAGCTGCAAAGGCCGCGGCAGCGCTGTGAAGCGCTGCCACAGGCCGGCAAAGCCATTAGCCAAGCTCAAATCTCTTACTTCACCCGGTATAGCAAATTTGGGTGCGTCCACATCACTATTCTTGCCTATAGTAGATTGTCCAAAAACTTGCGGACGCTGCCAGCCATGGCGCAGCAGCACGAAAAATAATGCTCCATACTGCCCCGCAACATACACATAATTCCAAGAGGAGATAAACCTGTTCTTAGAAAAGTGCAGCGACACCACGCCGATCACCAGCAGCAGATACAGCAGCCCCTGCTGCCAAGCCTTCAGCACGCAGGGCTGCTGCCGGCCCTTCACATATGCTACAATTGCCGCAGCCACAAAGGTTACCCCCACGCAAAAGGCTGTAAACTCTTGATGCAGCGGGATCACCGCTACCGTAAACAGCAGCATGTAGAATATTTTGTTATCTAAATACTCTGCAATCTGTTTCATACTAGTTCAGCTTTTTCCGCTGCTCTAACAGCATCTTCTTAAACTCGCCCACTAAATACAAGCTGCCGCACACGCACACAACGCCATCTGAGTCTGCACCCTCAATGGCAAGCTTATAGGCCTCTGCCAAATCGGCCACAGGTATCGCATTAGAGCCCACCAGCTTCGCCAAATCCTTTGCCTCCGCTGCGCGATATCCCTGATCCGCACGCACAGTGTATACCACATCATCCCCATGAATCAAGGTCTTAATAACACCGCTCATGTCCTTGTCACCCATCATGCCAAAAACAAATTGCACCTGCTTGCCCGGATAATACTTATCCAAAGCCTTGCGCAATGCTTCCGCACCATTGGGATTGTGGGCACCATCCAAAATAATATCCGGATTTTGATGAATGCGCTCCAAACGGCCCGGCCACAGCGTATTGGCCACACCAATGTGCAAGGCCAGCTCGTTAATGCGGTCATCCTGCTTAGAAACCAGCTTGGCAGCTACAATGGCCACACTGGTATTTTTAATCTGATGCTCGCCGGGCAGCTTAATTTCGTATTCAGAGCTATAGGTATTGCCTGCATAAAGAGTGAATTTTTGCCCAGCCATGGAGCTGGTCACTTCTTCACCACGAAAGGCCTTGCCATAAAGGTACACAGGTGCTTCCTTAAACATAGCAAAGCTGATGATGGGGCCCAAAGCCTCGTTGCCCTCCGCAGCCGTAACCACGGGCACCTTTTCCTTGATAATGCCTGCCTTTTGCATGGCAATGCGCTCAATGGTAGCGCCACAGCGGTCCGTATGGTCTAGCGCCACATTGGTAATAACGCTTACCACAGGAGTAATTACATTGGTGGAATCCCACAGGCCACCCATGCCTACCTCAATCACTGCATAATCCACTTTATTAAGGTAAAAATACAGGAAGGCAGCAGCAGTAAGAATTTCAAATTGCGTGGGCTGCTCGCACACGCCCTTTTTCACAATACTATCCGCAGCCACCTTCACGGCAGTGATGACAGTGGCAAAATCCTCGTCACTGATATCCTTGCCGTTCAAGGTAATGCGCTCATTGTATTTTACTAAATGGGGCGATGTAAACTTGCCCACCTTCAAATTGGCAGCCAACAAAATATTGGTAATCATGCTGGTGACGGAGCCTTTGCCATTAGTGCCGGTGACATGAACAGTTTTAATTTTTTGCTCAGGATTATCCAGCTCCTTTAAAAGGCCCTCGATACGCTCCATACCCAGCTTGATGCCAAATTTGCCTAGGCTATCTAAATAGCCCAGGCTTTCTGTATAATTCATGATTTAGCCTCACAAAGTCTTTAAATATGCCAGGCGCTCGTTAATAGCAGCTTTCTTACCATTAAGCTCTTCAGCCTTAGCCTTTTCCTTCACGATAACAGCCTCAGGTGCCTTTGCCAAGAAGCCTTCATTGCCCAGCTTGCCTTCCACGCGGCTCAGCTCCTTGTCAATAGCAGCCAATTCCTTGTTCAGGCGTGCAGTTTCCTTTTCCACATCGATGAGACCTGCCAAGGGCAGATATACCTCAATGCCGCTAACAACTGCTGCCATAGCATTTTCGGGCTTAGCAGCGCTATCGTCCAGCACGGTCAGCTCGCTGATACCACCCATCAAATGGATGTAGTTAGCATTAGCTTCTACACCTGCCTTCAAATCAGCAGCTACCAGCATGGTTGCCGGAACCTTCTTTCCGGGCGGAACATTAACCTCTGCACGCATATTACGAACGGCCTTAATGCTTTCCATGATAGCGCCCATGAGACGCTCTGCTTCATCATCAATCAAGGCTGCATCAGCTTCAGGCCACTTGGAAATCATGATGCTTTCTGCTTCGTGGGGCAGACATTGATAAATTTCCTCGGTGATGAAGGGCATGTAGGGATGCAAAAGCTGCATAGCACTGGTGAGCACTTTGGCCAAAACATGCTGTGCAGTAGCGCGCTCTTCAGCGTTTTCTTTATTGTACAGACGGGGTTTAGCCAGCTCGATATACCAGTCGCAAACCTCGCCCCAAATGAAGTCGTAAATCATGCGGCCTGCTTCGCCCAGCTCGAATTTTTCCAGCATCTCGGTAACACCCTTAGCAGTGTGCTGCAGGCGGGACAGAATCCATTTGTCAGCCAGGGTATAGGGAGCCAGCTTAGCATTGGCATCATAGCCTTCAATATTCATCAGGGCAAAGCGGGAAGCATTCCAAATCTTATTAGCAAAGTTTCTGGTTGCTTCTACGCGCTCCCAATAGAAGCGCATGTCGTTGCCCGGAGTGTTGCCGGTAATCAACATAAAGCGCAGGGTATCAGCGCCATATTTATCAATAACCTCCAGCGGGTCAATACCATTGCCCAGGGATTTGGACATCTTGCGACCTTGGCTATCGCGTACTAAGCCATGGATGAAGACCTTTTCAAAGGGAATATCCTTCATAAATTCCATGCCCATAATCAGCATACGGGCAACCCAGAAGAAGATAATATCGTAGCCGGTTACCAGCACGCTGGTGGGATAAAATTGCTTGAGGAGCGGAGTCTTATCAGGCCAGCCCATAGTGGAGAAGGGCCACAGAGCGGAGCTGAACCAGGTGTCCAGAGCATCCTCGTCTTGGTGAATATGGGTGCTGCCGCATTTGGGGCAGGCAGTTAAATCGGTACGGCTAGCGTGCATTTCGCCGCAGTCATCGCAATACCACACGGGGATACGGTGACCCCACCAAATCTGTCGGGAAATACACCAGTCACGGATATTATCCATCCAGCCAGTGTAGGTTTTAGTGAAGCGCTCGGGTACAAATTGAGTGCGACCGTCGTTAACGCAGTCCACAGCAGCCTTTACCAGAGGCTCCATCTTTACGAACCATTGGGTGGATACCAAGGGCTCAACAATGCAGCCGCAGCGTTGGCAATGACCTACAGCATGGGCATGGTCTTCGATTTTTACAAGGTAGCCGCCAGCTTCCAAGTCAGCCACAATGTTCTTGCGGCATTCCTCACGAGTTTGACCCTCATACTTGCCAGCTTCTGCAGTCATTTTGCCATCCATGCCGATAACAACTACGCTGGGCAGGTTATGACGAATACCCATTTCGTAGTCATTGGGGTCGTGGGACGGAGTGATTTTTACAGCGCCGGTACCAAATTCCAAATCAACATAGCTATCAGCGATGATGGGAATTACGCGTCCATTAGCAGGCAGGGTCAAATGCTTGCCGACAAGATGACCGTAGCGGGGATCAGCAGGGTTTACTGCTACGGCAGTATCGCCAGGAATAGTCTCCGGACGAGTGGTAGCGATGGTCAAATAGGTACCCTCTTCCTCCACAACGGGATAACGGAAATACCACAAATGACCCGGATCATCCTTATGCTCAACCTCGATATCGGACAGAGCGGTGTTGCAGTTTACGCACCAGTTAGTGATGCGAGTGCCCTTATAAATCAAGCCCTTTTCAAACAGGGTGCAGAA
>JBJDXD010000019.1:0-18705 GCA_051866495.1 Phascolarctobacterium sp.
AAAAGCGCTCGACCCGCACATTCGCTTTTTAATAGGTTCAATGTTCAGTTTTCAAGGTCCAACTGGTCTAGCGACCTTGGCTCTCATTCTGTGCCGTATCGCGTCGACTTGTATATAATACCACAGCGAAAATCTAATGTCAACACCTTTTTGCAAGTTTTTTTGAGGTTTTTTACTTCTTTATTAAGCTACACCAGAAAGGACCAACAAATACAAAAAGTGGCTTGCATCGGTTTGCACCGGTGCAAGCCACAGCTATAGCTTTAAAGTGCCAATATATCCAATTAGTACAGCTTAGCGCCAGCAGGAATGTGCGGGTCTACCTGCAAGAGATGCAGCTTCTCCGCACCCTCTTCATGATGCACAGCACTCAGCAGCATGCCACAGGACTCGATGCCCATCATCTTGCGTGGAGGCAGATTTACGATGGCAATCAAGGTCTTGCCCAGCAGTTCTTCGGGCTCATAGAAGGCATGGATGCCGCTCAAAATAGTGCGGTCGGTGCCAGTACCATCATCCAAGGTAAATTGCAAAAGCTTCTTGCTCTTGGGCACAGCAATACATTCCTTAACCTTTACGGCGCGGAAGTCAGACTTAGCAAAGGTTTCAAAATCTACAAAGTCAGCAAACAAAGGCTCAATCTCAACCTTAGAGAAATCAATAACTTCTTCCTTAGCTTCCTCTACGGCAGCAGGAGCCACCTCGGCTCTGATTTGTTCAGGAATCTCCACAGGACGAGCTTCACCCTTCAAGGGCTTCATGGTCGGGAAGAACAGCACGTCACGAATAGTGGAGCTGTCGGTAAGGAACATAACCAAACGGTCAATACCAATGCCCAATCCGCCTGTAGGAGGCAGGCCATATTCCAAAGCATTGACAAAATCCTCGTCCATCATATTAGCTTCTTCATCGCCATTAGCACGCTCTTCTACCTGCTTCAGGAAGCGCTCGCGTTGATCAATGGGGTCATTAAGTTCGGTAAAGCCGTTGCAGATTTCACGGCCATAAATATAAGCCTCAAAGCGGTCGGTAATTTCCGGATTATCAGGATTGCTCTTAGCCAAAGGAGAAATTTCTTTCGGATGGCCGGTAATAAAGGTAGGCTGAATCAGCTTATCCTCAACATATTCTTCGAAGCAAGCATTGATAATTTTACCAATGCCAAAGCTGGGCTCAACAGGAACATTCAGCTCCTTAGCCATGGCACGCGCTTCCTCCAAATCAGTTACATTGGTGAAGTCCTTGCCAGAATACTCTTTTACAGCATCAATCATGCTCAGGCGTTTCCAAGGAGAAGCCAGCTCGATTTCTACACCTTCATAGGTAATCTTGGTGGTACCCAAAACCTTCATAGCAGTTTTAACAACTACTTCTTCGGTCAAGTCCATCATATCACGATAATCAGCAAAGGCTTGATAAATTTCTACACTGGTGAACTCAGGGTTATGTCTATTATCGATGCCCTCGTTGCGGAATACGCGACCAAGCTCATAAACACGATCCATACCGCCCACAATCAAACGCTTCAGGTACAGCTCCGGCGCAATACGCATATAAACCTGCATATCCAGGGCATTGTGATAGCTGATGAAGGGACGAGCAGCAGCGCCACCAGCAATAGTGTTCAGAATAGGAGTTTCAACCTCTAAAAAGTCATGGCTATCCAAAACCTCACGCACGCTTCTAATGATTTGGCTACGCTTTACAAAGGTATCGCGTACTTCAGGATTAACAATCAAATCCACATAGCGTTGGCGATAACGGGTTTCGATATCCTTCAGGCCGTGCCATTTTTCCGGAAGGGGACGCAGGGACTTAGACAGCATTTCCATTTTTACAACCTTAATGGAAATTTCGCCCATATGGGTGCGGAAGGGAATACCGGTAACACCAATAGTATCGCCAATATCCATCATTTTTACCAGGGAATAATCTTCCTCGCCCAGTACATCTTTGCGCACATACAGCTGCATACGACCGGTTTTATCCTGCATATCCATAAAACAAGTCTTGCCATGCCCACGAATAGCCATCACGCGACCAGCCATTTTTACTTCAGCTTCAGTTTCAGCCAGAGCTTCAAACTGCTCCTTTACATCGGCACTGCGATGAGTCCACTCAAATCTATGGCCAAAGGGACGCCAGCCGTGCTCTTCAATTTTATGCATTTTATCAATGCGGTTTTGCATTTGCTCGTTGATTTCTACCTCAGTAAGAGCCTTTTCTTCAACTTGCTGCTTGTTTTCTGCCATTACTTAAGCTCCTTTTTATTTTACTTCCAAAATTTCGTAGGACAGCTCACCTGCAGGAGTATTAGCTACAACAACATCATGAACCTTTTTGCCCAAAATAGCGGAGCCCACAGGGGACTCGTTAGAAATGCGATTATTAAAGGGGTCTGCTTCAGTAGTACCAACTACGGTATAGGTTTCTTCCTCGCCAGTTTCAATATCCTTTAAAACTACAGTGCGGCCCAAGGAAACAATGCCTTCCTTGCCAGAAGAAGAGGTATCGATGATAACTGCAGTTTTAATCATCAGCTCCAATTCTACAATGCGGCTTTCGTTTTTACCTTGGTCCTCTTTCGCTTGATCATATTCGGAGTTTTCACTTAAGTCGCCCTGAGCTCTTGCTTCCTTTAGACGCTCAACAATTTCTTCACGAATAGGGCCCTTACGTTGTGCCAATTCTTCTTCTAATTTTCTAAGACCTTCGGCTGTAATTTGAGTTTCTTTTGTAGCCATTTTCCTGCTCCTTTATCTTAAAATCCTTGAATATATTTAACCTGTGCAATCATTATAAGCTGACCGCGATTTACTTGTCAATATCAAAACCCATGGATGGCTAACGCCATTTGCGCATTATGACGCACCTCTTCAATGTGCTCGCTAGAAACGGCCCTTTCAAAATTGCGGAATCCGGACATACGGAAGTGATGCTTATCAGCTAGCCGGGAAATTAAATTAATTTTATTAATATCCAGATTTCGGCCCAAGGAGAAATTCTCATAGCGGCCATCAAGGGCCAAAATCATGGTCTCACTCATGCAGGCATAGGATGTACGCGGCGGGAAGCCAAAATTGAAATGAAAATCCACATTACCGGGAACACGAATAATGCCGCCTTCAATAACCAAAACATCGTTGCGCTTTAAGGATACCTCACGAGATACATTGCGCGGACGAGCCACGTCACATACAACGCAGCCGGGCTTTAAATCCTCAGGCTCGATCAAAAAGTCTAAGGCGCTAGTAACGGTGATAACAATATCCGCTTCCTTTAAGGACGCATGAATGTCCTGGCTCACTGCTACCTCACAGTGATTTTGCTCAATGAGCTCCTGAGCCAGCTCTTCTAAGGGTCCCATATGCCTAGCAACCAAGGTAATGTGCTTTACCTCGCGGGATAAAAGCCTAACGCTGGCTGCGCCAATGGAGCCCGTAGCACCAACCACAACGGCGCGACATTCCCTTAAGTCCTTGCCCATCATGCGAGCAGCTTCCTTGGTGCCCTGAATTGCGGTAGCAACGGTATAGCTATTGCCACTGGTAACAGCTATATCAAGATTTTTTGCAACTGTGATGCCTGCGTCGCCAACGATGGATGTAAAAGCACCCAGGCCTACAATTTTTGCTCCCAATTCCTGAGCCACCTTGCCGGACTCAATAATGCGGTCCATAACAAATTCCTCCGGCAGCTCCATCATCTGCTTAGCAGTTAAAGGACAGCCCACAAACCAGCCCTCAGCTTCAGCATAAGGACTCTTAATGCCAGTAATATGAGAAACCTTAAAAGGCTTCTTCATTTTTAGGCAAGCCTCAATTATTGGGTCAGGAATATACTTCATAACAGGGGACAAATGCTCCATGTCCTCCAAAGTGAGGGGATGAAAAATAAAAGCAAACTTTTCCATGATTAATACTACTCCTTCGTACCAAGGTACTCCACAGAAGATTTAATATGATAATGCTCAATGAGCTTTAAATACTCTGCAGCAGACAGCGAACCCTTCCCATCATGTAAAGCCACTAATAAAGCTTCCATAACATTGGTACCAAAGCTACGCCCCTTAATGCAGGGGGTAGTTGTAACTAAAATCTTAACACCGGCTTTTTTAAGCATTTCTCTATCAGCCGCTGTCACTGTATTGGTAATGATAATTTTCCCGGGCAGGCTATCCGGCATAAATTTTTTAATATAATGAAAATCGCCTGCTATAATATCGCTTTCACGGAAATACTCTGGATGGCGCTGCACCCTTTTATCCTGCTCCTTGCCCATGGGATAAAACCAACTCACGGGCAGCTTGGTAACCACAGGTGCCAAGAGCTTAGCCCACCAAGCCAAAGCCTTCAAGGAGTAAAGCGGTTTGTTCACATTTAGACCAAAAATTAAATCGCCAAAGATTACCTGCGCTCCTGCATCAAGCAAAGCCTCGGCCATACCAAAGCGATCCACTGCACAAACAAGCAGCACCTTGCTCCCTTTAATGGGAAACTCTTGGTTTACTGCCAAATCATGAATCACCTTACGCTCTAAGGAATTTTTAAGGCCACTGCCATCTAATACAGGTGTATGCTTTACATTGGCAATCAAACGAGCAGACTCACGGAAGGTGTAGCGCTCTTTGCCGGCATAGACATATAAATCAGTACCGCCTAAGCCCATTGCATCAACCTTACCGTCCCACTGCTCCATGAGCTGTCGTGCTTTGTTGAAATCACCATCAGTACCGCGGCGTTCGATATGCACTTTTTGTCCGGCAAGCTCCAGCACCGCACTGGCGTCTCGCTTGGACGACCCAAGGCTAATGCTGATTATGTGCTTAGCTTGCTTACTCTCTCCCATAATCTAAACTCCCTAAATGTATCTTTAACAAAATATTATTGTAACATATTTAGCTTTTTTCTTCAATGGTACTTGTGAAATGTTTTTCTTGCTCATAATAATTTTGAGCACATTCACGATATTCTGCCAACAGCTTTTGAAAATCTTCCCTTGTATCCACCTTATGAAAACGACCACGAAACTCCGCTGCATGGGGTAAGCCCTTTAAATAAGCAGATATATGGCGTCGCATCTCCTTTACAGAAACACGCTCACCCTTAAAATCAATGAGCATATCTAAATGCTCAGCAGCCAAATCCAATCTTTCATCTAAGCTAGGCTTAGCAGGACACTTGTCACCTGCCAATACAGCCTTCAGCTGTTGAAACAGCCACGGATTACCATCTGCGCCCCGTCCAACCATAAGGCCATCTACGCCAGTCTCCTCCAGCATGCTTAGACCATCGGCCACAGTAAAAATATCGCCATTGCCAAAAACCGGCACCTTCACTGCTTGCTTAACGTCCCTGATGATACTCCAATCAGCCTTGCCCTCATAGAACTGCTGACGTGTACGCCCATGGACGGCTACCGCCGCCACTCCGGCGCGCTCCGCTGCCAAGGCAATCTCCACCGCGTTGCGGTGGTCGTCATCCCAGCCCGCACGAAATTTTACCGTGACAGGAATTTGCACCGCCTCCACCATAGCCGCCAAAACATCATAGGCTAGTTGAGGATTTTTCATCAACGCCGAGCCCTCGCCATTATTAACAATTTTCGGCACAGGGCAGCCCATATTAAAGTCGATAATATCAGCGCCGCTGGCCTCCACCAGCTTGGCAGCCTCTGCCAATTCCTGAGGCACGCTACCAAAAAGCTGGATAGCCGTTGGACGCTCTCCTTCATCAATGCGTAGCATTTCTGTTGTTTTAACATTTTTATAGAGCAATCCCTTGGCGCTAACCATCTCAGAGACAGTCATGCCACAGCCCAAGCGTCGACAAATAACCCGAAAGGGCAAATCCGTAATTCCCGCCATAGGCGCCAGCACTAAGGGTGCGTCAAGTTTAATTTTACCAATTTGCATGTGTTCACCTATATTCAAAAAAGCCCGCTAGTAAAAGCGGGCTAGAGAGATTTAATAATAAACGATTTTACTTTGCATTCTTTTCGTAGAGAATACGCAATCCATCCAACGTCAGGAACGGCTCGATAACATCGATGCAGTCGGACTCGGATGCCATAGTATTAGCAAAGCCACCGGTGGCAATAACTAAAGCATCCCCGCCCAGCTCCTTCTTCATGTGGTTTACAATACCCTCCATTTGGCCTACAAAGCCATAAATGGCACCGGCCTGCATGGAGCTGACAGTGTTGCGGCAAATAACAGTCTTAGGCTTCACCAGCTCAATACGAGGCAGCTTAGCTGCGCGTTGGAACAAAGCCTCAGTAGAAATGCCAATGCCAGGAGCAATAGCGCCGCCAAGATATTCACCAGTAGGCAGCAAAGCGCAGAAGGTGTTGGCAGTACCAAAGTCCAAAATAATCATGGGACGATTCAAATGAGCATATTTGTGGAAAGCGGCAACTGCGTTAACAATACGGTCAGCGCCAACCTCCTTGGGATTATCATAGCGAATGAAGATGCCGTTTTTAATGCCGGGGCCAACAACCATGGGCTTAATGCCGAAATAGCGCTCGCACATGTGGCACAGGGGAATCAGCACCGGGGGTACTACGCTGGAAATAATAATGGAATCAATCTTGCTCATTTCCACGTCGCTATAATCAAACATGCTACGCAGCATAATACCAAATTCATCTGCAGTTTTAGAGCGGTCGGTAGAAAAACGCCAATGCACCTTCAGCTCTTTATCTTCAAAAACACCGGCAACAACGTTGGTATTACCTACATCAATTACTAGTAACATCTTAAATCCTCCTCGGAAGTGTGGTTTCCGCCTTAAAATACGGCCTCAGAGCCTTTTTTATTTTACCACAAAGTTGGCAGAATGCAAGGATAATTACGATATTTTCTCACTTATGCATATGCTCCGCCCTTGGCAGCTGCCGGACGAATGGAAACATCGCCGGCCACAACCTTCTCTAAAGCGCCATCCTCCTTACGCACAATCAAGAGGCCCTCTTCGTCAATATCCACAGCCTTGCCAAAATAGGTCATATCTGGGGCAATAACCTTAACCTCCTGTCCCAAGGTGCAGGAATACTTGCGCCACTCATCCAACACAGAACCAAAGCCTTCGTTAACAGCAGTTTCGTACAAATCCTCCATATTCTTGAGGATATCGCACAAAAGCTGCACTCTGGTGAAGGGCTCAGTGGCTACGTCACAAATAGATACCGCCAAAGCCTTAACCTCTTCAGGATAATCATCGGGAGTAGCATTAGTGTTGATGCCAGTGCCGATAACCACGTAATTGATGTGACCAAACTCCGCATTCATCTCTGTGAGAATGCCCACCAGCTTGCGCCCTAGGAGCAGGATATCGTTGGGCCATTTAATAGCAGCATTAACGCCGGGAATTTTATTGATTGACTTAACCACAGCCACTGCTGCCAAAAGGGTACATTTGGAAGCCTCCTGGGGCAGGAAGGGTGGCTTCAAAACCACGCTGAACCAAATACCCTTAGCATAGGGAGAAATCCAGCCACGAGACAGACGCCCCTTGCCAGCGCCCTGCTCTTCCGCTACAACTAAAAGACCGTTTTCACAGCCTTCGTTGGCCAAAGCCTTGGCCAGATTATTACTGGAGTCAACACTATCGCGATAACAGATGTTGCGCCCTAACCATTTAGTCTGCAAGCGGGATAAAATCTCCTGTGGGAAGAGGCGATTGGGCGCTTCCTTCAAAATATAACCCTTCTTGGGCACGGACTCTATGTCATAGCCCTCATTCTTCAAGGTTTGGATATGCTTCCAAATAGCAGTGCGAGAAACCTCCAGCTGGCGGGAAATTTCCTCGCCGCTTACTGGCTCGCCACCACTGTTACGCAACAATTCTAAGATACGCTTACGCATGCTCATTGCCTCCATTTATGTACAAGTTTATTCATTAGCTACAGCTTGGTTAACCTTTATCTATATGAAAGGGTATCACTAGGTTAACCAAAAGTCAAGCACTTATTAACACACGAAAAAACTCTCCCTGCCTCCATGGGACTGTGAAAGCAGGGAGAGAAAGGAGAAATGAAAGTTTTTAAATATGATTGAATAGAGGCCAGAACTGCATGCACACATAGCCCAAAACGCTCACTAAAAGCATGCACAGGATGGATAGACGCACACCATGGCGCATTAAATCGTCAGGACCAAGGCCGTAGGTAACACCCACAGCACGGGTGCTAACCGGAAGAATAAAAGCGCAGTTCACAGCTACTATGGTAGTCAAAATATAAGGAACAGGGTTCACGCCCAACTCCTGAGTAATACTCTGCACTACGGGTATAGCAATGGAAGCAGCTGCCGTATTGCTACTGATTTCTGTGAGGAAAGTAGCAAACAAGGTCAGGCTGAACATGGTTTCCACACCACCGCTTAAGGGAAGCAGGGTAATGACCTTGGCAATTTCCGTAGCAGCGCCAGTATCAGTAATCAGCTTGCCCAAGGCCAGACCACCGGAAAAGAGAAAAATCATGCCCCACATAATGCCCTTTTCGGCTTCATTCCAAGTGAGCAGGAGCTGACCTGTTTCATTGCGCAGCACAAAGGTCAGCATGCCAAAGAAGAAGAAAACATAAGCTGGCTTCATCAAGGGCAAATATTCCACATACAGGGGACGGATAAAAGCCAAAATGGTGGCTAGAGCAAAAAGCCACAATCCCAGCTTTTCACCCTTCTTCATCGGTCCCAATTCTTTATAAACAGAACGGAAATACTCCTTGCCGCCCTCTAAATGCTCCACCGGCATGGGCAAGCGCAGTAAGAAGGCCAGAATAAAAAGTAAAATAATGAAAAGCAATGGCAAAAAGCGAATAATCCAATCCACATACATAAATTCCTGACCAGTAAGCTTTTCTAGATAGCTAATGGCGACCAAATTAGAAGCCCCTCCCAAGGGAGAGCCAAAGCCACCAAAGCCTGCACCCCACACTAAGGCTAACAAAATCGGGGTAGCAATGGGATTATTAGTAATATTTTCCTGACCCAAAAACTTCAGCATACTAACAGCCACGGGCACCAAAATCATAACCACCACTACATTAGGTAAAAAAATGGATAGAAATGTGGCAGCCACCAGCCACACTGTAATCTGCTGGCGCATGGAAATACCGATACCACAAAGGCTCTTGATAGCCAAGCGTTTATCAAGGTGGGTCTTTTCCCACACAAGGCTAATCAAATCGCTGCCCACCAAAAGCACGACGATTTCCGAAAAATATTTACTAATGATGCCATCCATGGGCACCATACCAAAAAAAGCATTAATAGGGATGGGCAAAAGGGCAGTAACTGCTATGTTCACCGGGCGCAAAACCCACCACAGGCCCATCCAACAAATCGTGGCAATGGCTGCTGCCTGCTTAAAGCTAATGAGCTGGGACAAAATACCCAAAACCACAAAAAACAAAATAGGTCCTGATAATGTATTCAATGAACGATATTTTTTCATCCTGACATCCCCCTAAAAAGCTGCTTACCTAATTATACCCTTAGAATAAAAATAAGTAAAACGCTTTAATTTGCTTATTATTAGCATTTTTCTTGCTATTTTGAGAAAACGTTTCCTACCGCGAAATGCGGCAGGAAACGTTTGTTCAGATTTAGGTTAAAAAAAATGCCCGTAGTACATACTACGGGCATTTTTTCTATTCTTGAGTTACAAAAGCAGTTATGCTTGGGTATTATCCTCAGCAGGAGCGCTGATGGTATCAGCAGCTGCATTGGCAGCCTCTTCCTCGGCTACAGATTGCTGCACCAAGTACAGCTTTTCTTCCGCACTTAGGATGTGGCCATACTTAACCAATTGGTTAATTTCTTCCTCTTCCAAGGTCTCTTTTTCAATCAAAGCCTTAGCGATAACATGAAGCTTATCGATATTTTCGCTCAGCAGCTTTTCAGTAGCAGCATAAGCGTCCTCCATAAAGGAACGAACTTCCTTATCGATTTCCGCAGCCACCTCTTCACTGTAATCCTTGTCGCGGGCAATATCACGGCCCAGGAATACCTGATCCTGACGATGACCAAAGGTTACAGGTCCGATGTTCTCGCTCATGCCATATTCACAAATCATTTGGCGGGCAAGCTGAGTTGCACGCTGTAAATCATTGCTAGCACCGCTGGAAATTTCCTTCAGCACCAAGGCTTCAGCTACACGACCACCCAAGAGTACCTTCAGCTCGTCCAGCATCTCGCTGCGAGTTGCATAATACTTATCCTCTTTAGGCAGGCTCAGTGTATAACCACCGGCACGGCCACGAGGAATAATGGTAACCTTGTGCACCGGGTCGGTATGCTCTAAAAGCATCCCCACGATGGTGTGACCACCCTCATGATACGCAGTGAGGCGTTTTTCCTTGTCGCTAATCACGCGGCTCTTGCGCTCAGGACCCATGATAACGCGCTCAGCAGCCTCTTCCATCTCCGGCATGTTGATAACCTTTTTATCACGGCGAGCAGTTAAGAGTGCTGCTTCATTTACTAGATTGGATAAATCCGCACCGGTAAAGCCGGGAGTACGTTGGGCAATAACATCCAAGGAAACATCCTGACCAACGGGCTTACCCTTGCAGTGTACCTTCAAAATTTCGGTACGACCCTTGATATCAGGACGGTCCACCACGATTTGACGGTCAAAGCGACCGGGACGCAGCAGCGCCGGGTCCAGAATATCGGGACGATTGGTAGCGGCAATCATAATGATGCCTTCGTTGGCACTAAAGCCATCCATTTCTACCAACAATTGGTTCAGGGTTTGCTCGCGCTCGTCATGGCCACCGCCAAGACCAGCGCCACGCTGACGGCCCACAGCATCGATTTCATCGATGAAAACAATGCAGGGAGCGCTCTTTTTAGCTTGGTCAAACAAATCGCGCACGCGGGAAGCACCCACGCCTACAAACATTTCCACAAAGTCAGAGCCGGAAATGCTAAAGAAGGGCACGCCTGCTTCACCAGCCACAGCCTTAGCCAACAGGGTTTTGCCGGTACCCGGAGGTCCATACAGCAAGACACCCTTAGGAATCTTGGCACCTAGCTCGTTATACTTTTGCGGACTCTTTAAGAACTCAACTACCTCTTCCAGCTCCTGCTTAGCCTCTTCAGCACCAGCAACGTCCTTAAAGGTAATCTTCATCTTATCCTCATCATAACGACGAGCACGGCTCTTGCCAAAATTCATTACCTTGCCGCCACCTGCTCCACCTTGATTCATCAGCATGAACCACAGGCCTACAATAATCAGCATGGGCAGCAGACTGCTCAAAATGCTCATCCACCAGGGCGGCTGCGGCGGCAGCTCTGCCTTGATATCAACATTCTTTTGCTCTAATTTTTCCACCAGCTTGCTATCGTTAGGAGCAACGGTAGAAAACTCTTTGCCATCCTTTAATTTACCACTGATAACATTATCAACAATCTTAACTTGCTTGATTTCATCGGCCTGCACATGCTGCATAAAGCTTGTATAGCTTATCTCAGTAGGCTTGGTGCCCTTTTCATTATAGAAATCAAACATCCAGATAATTACCATGATTATCAGCAGATAAAAAAGTACGTTCTTAAAAAATTTATTCAAGCACGTATCCTCCTTCCACTTAACCGATAATATTTTATTATATTATAGGAAGTGATATCTAGCAACCATTTTCACAAACTTTTTATTTTCTTGCATAAACGGAAGGCTTTAATACGCCAATATAAGGCAGATTGCGGTAATCGCCAGCATAATCAAGGCCAAAGCCAACAACAAATTCATCAGGAATCTTGAAGCCCACATAATCAGCCTCCAAACCATTGATGCGGCGCTCCGCTTTGTCGCACAAGGCTACAGTCTTCAAGGAAGCGGGCTTGTTAAGGCGCAGCATATCGCTAATAGCAGCGAAGGTTACACCGCTATCAATAATGTCATCAATCAAAAGCACGTGCTTGCCGGCAATATCCTCGCCCAAGTCCAGCTTTACCTTGACGTTACCAGTAGTGCTAGTGCCATTACCATAGGAAGAAGCAACCATAAAATCCACACGCAGGGGCAAATCGATAGCGCGGGTCAAGTCAGTAGCAAACCAAGCTGCACCCTTCAAGAGTACAACAACTACTAAATCCTTACCTTGGTAATCAGCAGTAATTTGCTTGCCCATTTCGGCAACGCGAGCTGCAATTTCTTCTTTGGTTAGTAATACTTGTTTAATATCCTCATGCATGATAAAGGCTCCTTTATTGTTTCTCCAAAATTAGCTGTTTATTTTTATACTGTGCGATTACTCCCCCTGGTAGCTGCACTAGCTTGCCACCAGTACGTCTTACAAGTAGCTGCTCTAACGCCAAAGTGCGCTCATAGTCAAGCTCCGCCCAAGCAATACTATAATATGCTTCACGCAAAACCCTTCTCCTTATTGCCGGTGGCTGCTGCATGAGCGTGCTTGCCGAAAAGGCTAATCGCTCCACCTTTTCGCCCGGCGATAAAGCAGTATTTCCAGTGCAGTTTGGTGCCGTTACAGACGTCTTTAGTCTAGCCTCCACATAAGCAGCAAAGGCTTGCTTTTCCAAAAGCTCCTCCTCTGGCACAAGCTGCTGTGCCAGACGAGCCAGCGTTTCTTTAATATTGCTATTAAAATGCTGCTCTAGATACGGCATTAGCTCATGGCGCACTCTATTGCGGGTGTACTCCAAATCATCATTAGTGCTGTCGTGGCAATACTCCACGCCTACGAGCTCACAGAATTGCGCCAGCTCACGATGGCGCAGGCCTAGGAGCGGATGCAAGACTCTATCGCTCTCGGCGCGAATACCGCACAAGCCAGTCAGGCTTGTGCCTCGCAATAACCGCAGCAGCACCGTCTCCGCTTGGTCGTCCAGGTTGTGGGCAAAGACCACACGAGCGGCGCCTAGCTGCTGCATAGTTTGCTCCAGCGCCCCGTGGCGCAGACGCCTTGCAGCCGCCTCAATGGATAGATGCTCTTTTGCAGCATGCTCCCGCACGTTCACTTGGCGCACATAGCAGGGCAGCTGGTGCTCAGCGCAAAAGCGCTGCACCAGCGCCATATCCCTTAGTGATTCCTCCCCACGCAAGCCATGCTCCACATGACATACACTGAAGCTACCCCAGTTCTCGCTTTGCAGCTGCCAGCAGGCAGCCAGCAAAGCCATACTGTCCGAGCCACCGCTCACAGCCAATAGATAATGCTGCTCTGGCTCTAGCGCAGCTTTTAGTAAATTATGCACTTTGAAAACCAAGGGATGAATGACCATAAATGCTTCCTCTCTGCTCAGAAAGCTTATACGAAAATTAAGGGCACCCAGTAGAGTGCCCCTGCTCATCCAAGCTTATCTTTCACGTCTTGCGCCACGACCGCCACGTTTAGATTCAGTATTGCGTTTTAAATCCAGCATTCTATCGTCGCTATCCTTTAAGAATTTAGACAATTTATCCTCAAAGGTAAGCGGAGAGACTACGCGGGTGTTTTGGACGCGTGCACCTACGCGACGTTCACGATTTTCGTTTTGCGGACGCTGCGGTTTGGGCTGCGGTGCTGCTGCCGGCGGCGGAGTCAGCTGTTTTATGGACAGTCCAATTTTACCACGCTCGTCAATGCTCAGCACTTTGACTTTGACCTTGTCATGCTCCTTTAAAAAGTCATGCACATCCTTAACATAAACGTTAGATACCTCGGAAATATGAATCAGGCCAACCTTGCCCTCCGGTAACTGGACAAAAGCGCCAAAATTGGTGATGCCAGTGACTTCACCCTCTACAATTGCACCAACTTCAAGTGACATCGAGAAAAAAATCCCCCTTAAAAATTCTTTGATACTATTGTATTATACTCTTAAATTTTAATAAGTGTCAACAAAAAAAGCAGAACAAAGCATTTCACTTTTGTTCTGCTTGCTTTTGCTCATCAACAATGAAGAGCGGCACCTCATTTTTACCCACCATATTGTAATCCTCACGGGCTAATTTCTCAATATAACGTGGGTCATCCAGGCGCTTACGCTCAGCTTCCAGCTCCGCCTTCTTTTTCTTCAGCGCTTCAATTCTCTGCTCGGTAGCAGCCTGTTCCTGCTTTATCTGATAGATTCTATACTCCTGCTTGCCCAAAACAAACAGGCATATAGCCAGTACCACAAGCATGAACACTTTAAAGCCATTGGATTTGCGTCTTCTGCGTCTGCTCATGATGTTACTCCTAGAAAGATAGCAAAAAACAGAATGCCCGACCACTTAGCCGGGCACTTTTAAGCACAATTATTTTGCGTTTACAACATCCTTGAATGCTTTACCAGCCTTAAAAGCCGGAACAGTAGCAGCCGGAATCTCTACTGCCTGTTTAGTTTGAGGGTTCTTACCCATGCGAGCTTTGCGGGTGCGTGCTTCAAAAGTACCAAAGCCTACAACCTGTACTTTGCCACCTTTTGCTACCTCTTCCTTTACGGTCTCCAGAGTAGCGGAAATAGCTTTTTCTACATCTTTTTTGGTCAAGCCTGCTTTTTCAGCAACAGCGGCAATTAACTCAGTCTTATTCATGAATTTTTTCCTCCTTAGTTTTGGTTTTTCGTACAAAAATAACGCTTCCGAGCACGCGGCTCATTTGGCTAGCAATAGTATTCTACACTCTAAAGTCTTTTCCTGCAAGCCCTTTTCAAAAATTTCACACCAATCTTTAAAAGATTTTTGCTCATTCTTATCTTTCTGTTGCCTTGGCCTCATTCCAAAAACAATCCAGCTCATCTAAGCTAAAATCCTGCCAATTTTTACCACTAGATTCCACACAAACTTCCACATGAGCAAAACGTTTAGCAAAACGATTATTGGTGCCATTCAAAGCCACCTCAGGCTCAATCTTGAAATGGCGAGCATAATTTACAATGGCAAAAAGCACATCTCCTAGTTCGCTTTCGGCAGCTTTGCTATCACCACTGGCCAGTGCCTCCTGCAGCTCACCCAGCTCCTCTTGCACCTTAGCCCAAACTCCTTTAGTATCCGGCCAATCAAAGCCCACCTTAGCGGCCTTGCTCTGCAGTTTATAAGCACGCATAAGTGCGGGCAAGCCTTGAGCAACCCCATCTAAAACATGCTTCCGCTCGGTCTTTTCCGTCTTTTTAATAGCTTCCCAATTAACTAAAACCTCATCGGAGCCATGCACCTTAGTTTCGCCAAAAACATGGGGATGACGACGAATCAGCTTATCCACTACCTCGTCAATAACGTCCTGTAAATCAAAGCGACCTGCTTCCTCTGCCATGCGGGCATGGAAAACGATTTGCATCAGCACATCGCCCAGCTCCTCGCGCATGCCCTCGGTATCCTCAGCATCCACAGCCTCAAGGTACTCGTAAACCTCTTCAATCATATTACTGCGAATAGAAGCATGGCTCTGTTCACGATCCCAGGGGCAGCCACCGGGCTCACGCAGGGTGCGCATAACATCAACCAAGGGCTGGATATCCACATCATTAAAAGAAGTGGTAGCCACCATCTCCTCGGCTACCTCATCCTCCTCGTCCTCGCCAAAGGCCATAATACCACTGGGCAGCGCATCATCCTCACCCATGGGCGGAATGTAAACACTGGTCAGATGGTCAATATTTGGCTGTCTGTCCAGTTCAAACAGCTTCACAGCGCGGCATTCCTCATCAGGAAGACCCATATTACGCAGGAAATATAGCTCATAATCGTCAGCCAAATTTTCCATTAAGGCAATTTTCAAATCACTGGCTACCAACTGACTATATACTTGAGTAATCATCAAGGGATATTGCCCAGCGTCGGCAATGGCACCAAAATCCTGCGCATCAATAATACGCAATCCAGCAATGGGGTCAATGCCAAGCGCTACATAGGCTAAATCCAAAAAGCTCATAGAAGGCTTAATAACCAGCTCAACACCTTGCTCCTTGGCCTGCTCCCGCAAAAGTACAACTGTTTTTTCGGCAACCAAGGGACTACCAGGCACAGCATAAACCACATCGCCTCTAGTAGCAGCAGCAAGCACCCTGCTTACAACATTTTGATAAACCTCTTCAAAGGAAGCTCCTGTCTCGTACAAATCATCACAGGAGGTATAGTGCACACCCTGCTTAGCTAACTCGGACACGGTAGGATGCACTGCCGTCCGCAGAATAACCTGCTCACAGCCCTGCATAATGCTCATCGTTTCTAAGGATAAATGCCCAACAGCACCGGGGCCTAAGCCAACTATTGTAATCATGCCCATATTACGCCTTCTTTCCTTATTTTAAAAATTTTTTAATTACTGGGAGCTGTTTTAGCTCCTGTTTAGTTAGTACACCCAAGACCATAAGCAAAATCCCATAAAACGCTGCTGCTGCAAGCATAGCGCAGATCGTTGCCACAACCATGCCCACCATGGTTACAAGCACTTGCTGGCTCCACCAGGCCAAAGCTCCCATGAGCACAGCAGCAAAAATAATCCTTAGGATATTTAGCCAACGGAATTTTATCTTATAGTGACGTAAAACAAGAATATTCAATAGTGCCGTCAAGCCAAAATTAATATTAGTTGCCCAAGCAGCTCCGGCGATATTCCAAGCAGCATTAGTCAACTGGCATACGGCAAAAAGCTTAGCGATTATGCCCACAAGCATGTGCACCATGGGCAAATTGCTATGCCCCATACCTTGAAGCACGCCAGTTGTTACCTGATGCAAGCCCAAAAACCACAGTGACGGCGCCGAATGCATTATTGCCGTTGCCGCCTTAGCTGTGCCATATAACAGCAGGCTGATAGGCTCTGCCAAAACAGCCATACCAATAGCGGCAGGCAGAGTAATAAGGCAGCACAGCTTCATAGCTGTGGAAGCCTTCGCTTCGATAATAGCAGGCTGCTTTAATGTATATGCCTCCGCAATGGCAGGCACCAGACTTGTAGCCAGGCTCATTGTGGGAATAGTGGCCAAAAGCAGTAGTGGCTGTGCCATGCCAGCAAGGTAGCCAAATAAGGTCGTGGCCTGCTCCACTGTGAAACCACTGGCAATAAGGTAACCGGGCACAAGGAGCACATCGATACTATTAGTCACCGGCACCAGTACATTAGCACAGGAAACTGGCAAAGCTAAAAGCAAGAGCTCCTTCACCAGCTTTATAGAGCTAATTTCCTCCTTGCAGGGAGCAAGCTCAGCCTGCGCCAACCAACGCTTGCGGTAGTAGCGATAAAAGCAGCCCAGCACCACCATGCCCATGAGGCTGCCGGGCACAGCGCCGAAGGCGGCGCCGGCAGCGGCATATTCAAGGCCATAGGGCAAGAGCACATAGGCAAGCACCACCATGGTCACAACGCGAATAAACTGCTCCAGGATTTGACTAATAGCAGGAGGTGTCATCAGCTGGTGACCTTGGAAAAGGCCACGGAAGCTAGCTAAAACCGTGCCAAAGAAAACTGCGGGAGCTAACGCAACCAAAGCATAGTAGGCGCGCCCATCCTTGATGATACCGCTATCCACTAACCAGCCCGCAGCCAGTACCAATGCCAGCGCTAGACCTAAGCCTAAAAGGCTCATGAGCCGTAGGCTTAGATGGAAGACGCGGCGCACATTACCAAAATCATCCTTTGCCAAATAGCGCGAAACAACAATGGAAATGGCTACTGGTATTCCTGCCGAGGAAATGGCTAACAAGAGCAAATACACGGGATAGGCCATTTGGTAAAGACCGATGCCCTCGCCGCCCAATAAGCGTGAAAGCAGAATGCGGTTCACAGAGCCTATGATTTTTACAACTAATCCTGCCAGCGTCAAAATCATGGCGCCATGTAAGAATTTATCCTTTGCCATCTGCCTTCACCTTCTTTCAAAATCAGATTATCAATAATAAAAACTATTGCGGGTAATTAGTTATCAGCGCACTCGCGGTGATAACTAATTACCTGTTTACTTGTTAAATTTACTACCTAAAGCTAGAAGCGGTAACGTCTTTTCTAACCACTTCAGTGGCTCTTCCTTGAGCGCATTTGTCTTATACAACAATTGGCTTTCCTTGCCCGCTTTAAAGCTCATGCTATTCTTATTAGCTGTGAGCAGCTTCATGAACACCTCCGTGTTCACATTCGCATTTTCCCCAAAGGTAATACGAAGCATGCCAGGACGCACATTGATGCCGCGAACGCGCATGAGGCGACACAAGCCCTTCAGGCTTGCCAAACGCCACAGCATTTCCACCTCTGGCGGCAACTCGCCAAAGCGGTCGATGATTTCGTCAAGCAGATCATCGCGCTCAGCATATTCCATCTCTGCCAAACGACGATATATTTCCATCTTATAGCGTGGGTCAGAAATATAATCATCAGGAATATATGCCTCAGCCGGAATTTCCAATACTGGCTCCGGCTCTGGCAGTTCAGCCTTACCATTCTTTAGACGCTTAATGGTTTGCTCCAGCATTTCGCAATAGGCCGCAAAGCCAATACCCACAATGTGTCCGTGCTGCTGGCTACCTAAAAGATTGCCCGCCCCGCGAATTTCCAAATCGCGCATGGCAATCTTAAAGCCGGCACCCAGCTCCGTAAAATCGCGAATAGCCTGCAAACGCTTTTCCGCAATCTCGCTCAAGGCCTTGTTAGGTTTATACACGAAATAGGCATAAGCCAAGCGAGAGCTACGCCCCACGCGACCACGCATCTGGTACAGCTGGGACAGACCAAAATTTTCCGCACCATCAATAATAATCGTATTAGCAAGTGGCA
>JBJDXD010000020.1:0-18541 GCA_051866495.1 Phascolarctobacterium sp.
TTGGCAATAGGAGCTACAGCTTTTGCGCGGAGCAACAGCAAAATTACCACTATAAATCGCTTCTATGTAGCTAATGATAAGCTTTTGAGCAAAGCTATGAAAGCTCTCCCAAGTCAAGCTTATTTCCTTAGTGTATCGTTTGCTATCTATTATATTCTCATTACCAACCTGTTCTAACACAAAGCTCTTGCGCTCTCCATCCTTAAGCACAAAATATGCGCCACCTGCAACAGTAGTTGTATCCTTATACAGACCAGCTACAGCAAGGATATATAACGGCAGCTGCACATCAAAGCCTGCAGCCAAATCCTTGCCGCTAGGAGCAAAGCTACGCTTGTAGTCAGTCACAAAAACACGCTGTCCATCACTGTCCAACCTATCAATTCGTCCATTCAAACTAACTCTTGTTCCATCAGTTAGCACTAAATGCAGGGGCTTGCCATTTTTTGAGCTAAAATCCCATTCCACTGCACAGGGAGTAAAGCTCCAACGTTTCTGATCATCATATTCATAACAAAGCCAACGCTGCAAAACATTTAGCAAACGAGGCGACTCAGCTTGCCACAGCAAATTATTTCTAATTTTTCCTTGCTCAAACGCGTTTTTTGCAGCCTCGTCAAAGACAGCTTTCAGCTCCTTTTGCAAATCCTCTAAAGGAATGCTAGTTAGCTTAGTATGCAAATGGCGACCAATAAAGCCAGCTAAGACTTCATGCAATAAGTCACCCTCATCAGCAGGAGTCAGCTGCTCTTCCATTGCTGCAAATTCTTGCTGGCGCCAAATTCGCTGTCCTAAATACTGAAATGGACAAACAGCGTATACTTCCAGAGCACTGGCACTAAAACTAGCTCCCAGCTGCTTTTTAACCTGGAGACATAATTCTTCATCTTTAAGCACGCCGTTATAGAGCATATCATCTTGTCGTTTAAAATCTGCTTTGCCAGCCTCTAAAGTTGTTTCACCCCAATATTGTTGAAGCCAGTGGTCATCTAAACTTTGTAAGCTTTGGGATAGTTCTTCTGCTGAAGCACTTTGTTTAACCGGATTTTGAACCACCTGCTGCTCCTGTAGCTCCTCTTCAGCTCTACTGAGAGTCGGTTTTACCTCAACAAAGAGCTTCTGCACTGCTCCAATATAGGCACTTGCTCCTGCCTGGTCATCCTTAAAAAAGCTTAATACCAGCTGCTTATGTGCACTAGCAATCGCTGCCCCAAAAAAGCTTGCATCCTCTGCATAAGCAAGGGAGGTATTGGGCAACTCCAATCCAGCTTCCTTGAGCTTCTTGCGCTCTTTATCATCATAAATCCAGTTCTCGTTCTTAATCTTGGGAAATTCAGCCTCGCGCAGGCCTAAGAGAAAAACATAATCAAAGTGTAGTCCCTGTGCATTAATTACTTCAGTAATCAAAACACCATTTTGTTGACCACACTGTAAAACTACATTTTCTCCTTCCACTGCTTCCTTAAAAATCTGCTGCCACTCTCCCAAGGTAATCGGCATTTCTGCTTGACCACAGCTTGCATAATCCTCCATCAGCTGCTCCACAACATTTAAAAGCTGCCTACAGCTTTGCAAAATAATGCTCATACCGCTAAGTCCGAGCTTCTCTACTTTATACAGTGTTCCCAAACGCCGTTCTAGCTGCAGCTGCTGCAAAAAATTCTGCATCAATTTGCCATAGCTTAAAACATCTGCTTTAGTCTGTAATTGCTCTAGAAACCCATCAATAAGCTGTAATACATCATCTAACAACCCCAGCTCCTGCAGTTTTTGCTGAACACTGGTACGTTTTTTAAAATAATTATCCTGCCGCAATTGGTTTATGGCTTCGCCATCTATATGCAGAAGTAATTTTGCTAAGGGAGAAGTAAGAAGTGCAACATAAGCCTCTGCTCCATCGTGATTATCAAGAACTGCCTGCATAAGCAAGAGCAACATTTCTGTTAATGGCTGTACCGCTAGGCCACTAGTTTGTGGTAATTTAATAGGAATTCCATATTCGTCCGCAATAAGGCGCAAGCCAGCATATTGATTCAAATCACGCACTGTCACAAGTATTTGCTTGGGTTCTACACCTTGCGTAAGTAATTCCTTTACTCTAGTCAAGGTATATCGCAGCTCCTGCTCTCTTTGGGTAAAGCAATATAGCTGTACTGCTTCACTTTTAGGAATCGCAGCACATCTCAAGCCAAAATTTTTAATTAAATGAGCACATCCAATAGCAACATCATGTTTCGCCACATATTTTTCAATACCTTCATCAAGGCAAAGTGCTTCTAGCTCCAAATAAGTTGCATGAGTTGCAGCAAAAACCTTATCACGTTCAGTTCCTTCCAGCTTCTTTTCATAACATAGGCCTATACAAACCTGACAATGTTTACTCAAAGCCTTGATTAGCTCCAGTTGCATAGCGTCAAAGCTATAAAAATCACTAAAATAGAGCTTTTTCCAAGGAAGCTTAACCTTTTGGCTTTGTAAAACATGCAGTGCTAAACGATATTTTCCTTCTAGGTCAAACCATTGCTTTTGCTTTAAATACTGCCGATAGAAACGGTAAAGCAGCGCTATTTCCTTATCCTTTTGGCCTAAGTTTCCACTTCTTCCCCAATTTTGCAGGGCACTAACTATTTCTTCTTGCGTCGAACCACTTCTGGAAAGCTGTCCCACCAAGGAGGTCATGGCCTTAATAAAGCCTGGCTTTTCTAAAAGCTCCCCAAAATAAACCAATTGTTTTTGGTCTGCCAAGGTCTTCAGCAAATCATTTATAATGAGCTCCTGGCTACGCCTATTGATCTGATGAAAATCCAAATAGCCATTCAAATTTAAGAGCTTTGTTGCTAAGGTGTCTATACCAATAGCTTCAACATTAGCATATTTTTTGCGTACATCCTCTAATAATAAACGATTAGGCAGCACTATAGCGCCTTCGCCATACTCTAATTTTTGCAGCTCCTCACAAAATTTAGTCCGACAACTGCTTCCCAAGGGTGTTATAAATAGTTTCGCCATAGCCTTTCACTCTTTCTTTTACACTTACCATACTAAATCATAAAAACGTCCATATGACCTTAATTTATAATATAGTATTATTTTACCATACTCTAAAAGATCACTTAACACCTTTAAGCCCCATTACAATACCATTTTGCTCTTAGAAACCTAATATCTACATTATCTTATTCTCTACAGCTTCAATTTTCCCTGCGTAAATATAATAGCATTTTATGCTTCTAAAAAGGTCGCTCGTCTAGTGACATTCTGAACCTCTTAAAAGCAAGTAAATATTATCGCATTTGAAATTATATATGTTTTTAATTTAATATCGCTATACAAAGTTATTTTTACTCTTATTTCAAATATATTATTTGTAAAATTTCTGCTAACGAAACGTTACCCGAAACGTATATTTATTCTGATTCACACAAAAACCTCCCCTAACATAAGTTAGAGGAGGTCTGATTATCAACTTAAAACTGTTACATATCTTTGTTTGGAGCTTTTAGGCTTATCAGGCATGGTCAAACCCAGCTTACCAGCATCAAGCAATGGCTGCACGATTTTGGACATGGAGTAATATCTAGAAAATCCCAAAAAGTCTATGATTTCCTGACGAGAACGGGGCTGCTCACAGAACTCCAGCAAGCTTTCCCCCATGGTAAAGGCCTGCTTAGTTGTCAAGTTTTATATTTTTGCCAATCAGTTGGCAAATTTGTTGTCATTTTTTCACCTTCATAATTCTTCTAACACTTCCCCACAAAAAAACAGCAAACTATTGAGCATCACGCAACAAAATGCTATAATGTTATTTATGATTAAATTTACAAGAAGAAAGGTTGGTTTCATGCTGATACATAAAATGCGTTTAGACGATAATATGGCCGTGCTGGATGTGAACAGCGGTGCCGTACACCTAGTGGATGAGGTTATTTATGATTTGTTAGATTATTACAATGGCAGCAATGACGAGGAAGCTCTGTCTGCCTTAAAGGATAAATATAGTGAAGAAGATTTGCGTGATGCCTTAGAGGAAATGCATAGCTTGCAGGACGAAGGCTTGCTCTTTAGCCCTGCCTTTGACGTTCCTCCCACCTTTGCTGAAAAGCCCATTGTCAAATCCCTGTGCCTTTTGGTAACTCATGATTGCAATTTGCGCTGCGGCTATTGCTTCGCTGATAGCGGCTCCTTCGGCGGCTGCCGCCAACTGATGAGCAAAGAAACTGCCGAAAAGGCTGTAGAATTTGCTATTGAAGGCAGCAAAAAACGCCATAACCTGGAGCTGGACCTTTTTGGCGGCGAGCCCTTGATGAATTGGCCTGTTGTAGTGCACATTGTTAACTATGTGCGTCGTCGCGAGCAAGAAACCGGCAAAAACATTAAGCTAACCCTGACTACCAACGGTACCCTTTTAAATGATGATAATATTAAATTCTTAAATGATAATAGAGTTATGGTAGTTTTGAGCCTGGATGGCAAAAAAGAAACCCATGATGCTATGCGCCCCTTTCCCAACAAAAAAGGCAGCTATGACGCAGCAGTGCGTGGCTTCAAAAAGCTTATTGACAGCCGTGAAGGCAAAAACTACTATCTGCGTGGCACCTATACCCACTTCAGCACTCATTTTTGCGAAGATGTGCTGGATATGACCAAGGTTGGCAAGGAAATCAGTGTTGAGCCTGTAGTGGGCCTTGACGAGCCCTGGGTTTTAACTGAAGAGGATTTGCCGATAATTTTTGCAGAATATGACAAGCTGGCCCGTGCATATCTTGCAAGACGCCGCGAAGGCAATCCCTTTGATTTTTTCCATTTCAATGTGGCCTTGGACAACGGTCCCTGCGTTGCTAAGCGCTTGGCAGGCTGCGGCGCTGGCCACGAATATTTTGCCATTACCGCCGATGGCGACATTTATCCCTGCCACCAATTTGTGGGCAGAGAAAACTACAAGCTGGGCACCTTGGAAACTGGCGTTATTAAGCCTGAGCTGGTACAAAAATTCCGTCACACCCATGTTATGACCAAGCCTGAATGCAGCCAGTGCTGGGCACGCTTCTTCTGCAGCGGTGGCTGCCATGCCAATGCAGATTTGATTAACGGCGACATCACCAAGCCCTATGAATATGGCTGCAAGCTACAAAGAAAACGTCTGGAAAATGCCATTTTAGTACAGGCGGTGCTCTCTGCTGAGGCACAGCAGGGCGAAGACATGCGTCCCCATATCAATAATTTCACCTACGAAAAATAAGCTTCAAGCAAAAAAAGCTCTTCCATGCTGCAAGTGGAAGAGCTTTTCTTATGCCAAAAAGCGACCAGTCCTTAGACTGGTCGCTGATGATTTTACTTATTCACTTCAATCTGTTTATTCTTCATAAGCCTTGCGCTCGTATTCCTCCACAGGCAGGGGCTTGGAATAATAATAGCCTTGAATAGTGTCACAGCCGTTGATTTTTAAGAACATCAACTGGGATTCTGTTTCCACGCCCTCTGCTACAAGCTGCTTGCCCAGCTCCTTGCCTAAGGCCATGGTATAATTCAAAATCAGCTCACCATTGCGATTGCCAATAAAATCGATCAAGCTTTTATCTAGCTTCACCACATCAAAATGCAGCACCGTCAGTCCATTTAAGGAAGAACGACCCGAACCAAAATCATCCATATGCAGCTGGAAGCCTGCTTCAAAGAAAGCATCCGCAATGGGCTTAATCTTCAAATTGGCCAAGGCCACACTTTCTGTAATTTCAATGGGCACATATTTGGGGTCGATACCGCATTCTTCAATAATCGCTTTATACCGCCCTACAATATCCTGTGCAAACAAGCTGCAGCGAGAAACATTAACCGAAATGGGCATCAGCTTGCGACCCATGTCCGCCCAAGCCTTTTGCTGTCGGCACACGGTACGGAATACATATTCATCCAGCTTTTCGATAAGCCCATCGGACTCAAATACATCCAAAAACTCTCCCGGTGGAATCATGCCCTCCGGAGTGAGCCAACGTACCAAGGCTTCAGCACCAACAACCTCCTCGCGATAGGGGTCGTATTTAGGCTGATACCACACTACGAACTCCTTCTTTTGGATGGCCTCGCTAAAGCGAGCTTCATAGGTCTGAGCCCGCAGCTGGTTCTGGCTAATGGGGCCACTGTATTTGGCAAAGGTACGGCGAAAATCACGCTTAATGCTATTCACAGCCAAAAGCGCCCTTGCGCACATATGAGCAACAGCTACATTGCGGTCCACATCCTCGTAAACGCCAAATTTTACAACCACATTGGGCACGGGTGCCTTTTCCAAATAATGCTTGAACAAGCTTACGGATTTAACCTTTTGCTCCAAGGTGGGATTTTTGTAAATGCTCACAATCTGGTCAATGCCATAGCGGCCTACTATTCCGTCCGGATAGGCCTCTTCATAGAAGGAAGCCAACCACTTCAAAAGCTCGTCACCCTTGGCCTCGCCATACATGGTATTTACTAATTCAAAATTCTTGATATCGGAAATAGAAACATTGAAGCTATCGTGAGGATGGGCATCCAGTAGCTTTTTGGCCTGATAAGCGAAGGCTTTCTGAGTATAGAGACCGGTTAGCTCGTCCCGCTCCTCACCATTTATACCGCATACCAGCTCCTGCTGTTTTTCCCTTTGCAAAATCTTTTTCAGCTGGCTCTTATCCATGGAGGCATCCTCATTAGCGAAGGCCAAAATAACGCTGGCATAGGAGTCAGCCGTGCCAATGCGAGTGCATTTCATATAGTAATAATGTACCTCGCCCTCGCGCAATACTCTATAATGGTAGAAAAAGCTTTCGGCATCCTCTAAAACGTGGCTAATATTGGAAAGTGCTGCCACCTTCCGCATCTCATCCTGATCATCGGGATGCACATTTTGCACAATGTAGGTCTCCAAAGCAGCAGCATAATGGGGCGCCTTTTTTATCTCTTCTATAACGCCCAAGGCCTTGCCTGCGGAGCGATACACCTTAACCTCTGTAGTAGCAATATTTACCTCATATAAATCACTCACGTCACCGGAAAGAGTATTGATAATACTCATTATATGCATATTATCTGCATCAGCAGACAAGCGCTGGGTAAGCTGCTCCTTTTCACCTGCCAGCTTAAAAACAAGCACATAGCCCGTCTTACCATTGGCTAAAGGCACCTCTAGTAAGCTTTCGGCATGACTTTCGGGCAATAAAACATCCATTGATACACCGTCACCTAGTGTACCACCCATAACAGGGCAATTATTGCAGGGCACGCTGCGATCGATAAAAGCCTTGTAGCAGAGCGCACCCTTATGCAGCCCCGGATAGAGGGCAGCCGCTGCCTCACTAAAGTTCACAATTTTGTAGTCAGAATCAATTATAACCGTTCCGGTCGACACCTGTGACATGATTTGTCTCCCCCACTCTTTAATAAAAAAGCAAATTTTAAGACTACTTGAACATTATTCTCCCCAATAGAACACAACAATACAGGCTAATTATAGCACAGCTGCGAGCAAAATGCTAGAAATATTTTCAAATATTTTCAATTTACTTTGTCTTATAAGCATCATTTACCACAAAAAGAACAATAAATCGCATATGTAAAATAAGATGTTTCTATATGCCATACTCATTATTTTAATATATTATTGAATATTTTTAATCTTTTTGACAAATATTGTCTATCAAAGACTAATTCTGTCCTTTGCAGACTAAATTAATAGAACAAAAAAATTAAAGAAAAAAAATAACCGTGCTAGACTTCTCTAACACGGTTATCATGGTTATTTGAGCAATTCACGAACGATAGCATTGATGCGTTTGCCATCTGCACGGCCCTTTGTCTTGGCCATAACAGCCGGCATTACCTTACCCATATCCTTGGGACTGGTAGCGCCCACAGCGGCAATTACCTCTGCTACGATGGCTTTCAGTTCGTCATCACCTAGAGCCTCCGGAAGATATTTCTTTAAAATAGCAATCTCTTCCTTGGCTTGGGCAACCAACTCGTCGCGACCGGCCTTTTGGAACTCTTCCAAAGAGTCCTGACGCATTTTGACCTCTTTCATCAAGACAGCCAGAACCTCATCATCAGTGAGCTCCTTTTTGTCATTGATTTCAACGTTCTTAATATTAGCACGCACCATGCGAATGACATTGAGACGCAGCTTACCTGCTTCTCTGTCCTTCATGGCCTGCTTCATATCAGCAGTTAATTGGTCTTTTATAGACATACAGCCCGCCTCCAATTATCTGGTCTTACGTTTTCTGGCTGCTTCGGATTTTTTCTTACGGGCAACGCTGGGTTTTTCATAATGCTCGCGTTTTCTTACCTCAGAAAGAATGCCTGCCTTTTGGGTTGCTCTTTTAAATCTGCGCAGTGCGCTGTCTAAAGTTTCATTCTTGCCAACTTTAATTTCTGCCATCTGTTCTCCCTCCCTCCACACACTTAGGGAAGTGTATCTGCAAATTAAGTAATTAGATGTTTCCACCTAAAAACACTTACTGACCTATTATACAGGAAAAGACAACATTTGTCAAGATTTTCAGCACGGAGGCCAACCCAATACTTTGCCACCGATAATATGAATATGCAAATGTTTTACAGTTTGGCCACCATCGTCACCAGTATTGATAACTACACGGAAGCCCTTTTCAGCAATGCCGGTTTTTTCAGCAATCAGCTTCACCTTGCTCAGCATATAAGCAACCAATTCCGGGTCGGCAGTGGTGATATTAGCAGTATGCTCCTTGGGGAGCAGCAGCACATGCACCGGCGCTGCGGGAGCAACGTCGTTGATAGCAATCATCTTGTCGTCTTCATATACCTTGGTAGAGGGAATTTCCCCCTTAATAATTCTGCAAAAAATGCAATCCTCAGCCATGTTTCATGTCCCTCCTCTCATTTTCTTCTAGCTGGTTTTATTTCTAGAAAAAGCCTTAAAATCCTGCTAATCACTAATAAATTTTTTTATAAACTAGCACAAGAAATAGTATAGGCCTACCATTTGTATAGGCAAGCTAGCTTATCGAAAAGCATGCACCTACCATATATTTAGCCATACTAACGCAAGCGACAAGTGTGTACCTATGACGTGCTTATACGGAACGTATTTCGGCCACGAAAGAACCTCGATGATGACTCGAAAAACGCTAGCAACGGACAGGCTTCTTCGTCCGCGAACCGCCTCGCCTTGCTACAGCAGGTTTTTCTCTTGACGGATTAAGCGGTCTATGTGGGCGTGCGAATCTAGAAAACGGAATCCGTGCACGTCATAGGTACCACTTGGAGCGTCTACTACACCATTTCACCAACTAACCAATCATCCACTATGCCAGTAAGCTTCACTTTAGCAATAGTATTTGAAAGCTCCTCCGTCCCAGGCACAACTACCCGCAAATACGGCCCGCAGAGGCCCTCCATATGAGCTGCGTCAACAGGCTGCTCAAACAAAACCTCTTCAATTTTCCCCACCATAGACTCCAACATCTCATGATGTAATCTTTCATCCACCTCTCCCAAACGCGCTGCACGCTCACTTTTCACTGCCTCATCTACTTGCTTGGGCATCTTCTCCGCCGGAGTACCCTTACGCTTAGAATAGGGAAAAATATGCATCTTAGCAAAGCCACAGGTCTCTGCAAACCTTAAGGTTGTTACAAAATCCTCCTCGGTTTCGCCAGGAAAGCCCACAATAATATCGGTAGTTATTCCCACATCCGGCACCTGACGGCGAATCTGCGCTAACAATTCGCTAAAACGAGCGGTATTATAAGGTCTGTGCATGGCTTCAAGGATTTTATCACAGCCGCTTTGCAAGGGCAAATGCAAATGCTTGCACAGCCTTGGCTCAGTCGCCATAAGCTCCAGTAGGCGGGGCTCAACCTCCACGGATTCCAAGCTGCCCAAGCGCACACGACACACTCCCTCAACACTCAAGGCCGCCTTTACTGCATCATAAAGGGTTATATGCAAGCCCTCCTTAGCCAGCTCCTTGCCATAGCAGCCCAAATGAATACCGATGAGTACAACCTCCTTGTAGCCTGCTGCCACAAGCTTAGCCACCTCGGTGCGTATGCTAGCAAGGCTACGACTGCGCAGGGGACCACGAGCGTAGGGAATAATGCAATAAGTACAGTATTGATTGCAGCCCTCTTGGATTTTCAAAAAGGCGCGGGTTTTATCAGTTTCCGTCCCCACACCAAGCTCCTCGAACTTGGTATCAACGGTCATTTTTTGCACATTGTCCAAAATTTCCGTTTGCTTGTGCTCCAAGGCCTGCTCTACCAGCTCCACAATACGGCCACGCTCCTGGTTGCCGATGATCACATCCACGCCGGCAATGTCACGAACCTCTTCGGGAGCAGTTTGCGGATAGCAGCCTGTCACCACAATCAAGGACAGCGGATTATGACGCACAGCTCTATTGATAATCTGGCGGGATTTACGCTGGCCCGTATTGGTCACCACGCAGGTATTGATGAGATATATATCTGCCTGACTGCCAAAGTCCACTACCTCATAGCCAGCTTGACGAAAAATACCCTCCATACTAGCTGTGTCAGCCTGATTAACCTTGCAGCCCAAGGTATAAAAAGCTATTTTTTTCATGAAAACTTAATCTCCTAAATCTCCTGTTTCATAAAAGATGGCGCTCATAGCAACTAAGCCCGCCGTTTCGGCTCGCAAAATGCGTCGCCCCAGGCTCACGGGCACAGCCCCCGCCTGGCGGGCCAGCTCCAGCTCGCCTTCACTAATGCCGCCTTCCGGGCCAATAATGAGCAGCAGCTCATGGATGCCCCCGGCGGCCCCCGCCGCCTGCAGCGCGGCCTTTAGGCTCAGCCGGTCCTCACATTCATAGGCGATAATCTTGGTCTCGCAGTCGCAGCTGGTCAGCATCTCCGCCATGGATTGGACCGGCTGCACCTGCGGTATAAGATCCCGCTTGCTTTGCTTGGCCGCGCTTTCGGCAATCTTCTGCCAGCGCTCCACCTTTTTGGCAGCCTTCACGCCATCTAGCCGCACCACGCTGTGCTCCATCGCCACGGGTATAACGCTGTAAGCGCCCATCTCCACGGCCTTTTGAATGATGAAGTCCATCTTTTCGCCCTTCGCCAAGCCCTGGGCCAGCACCAGCTTCACCCGTGGCTCATGGCTTTCGGCCAGCTTTTCGAGGCAGCGCACCGAGACACGCTCGCTGTCGATGGCGGAGATTTCCGCCATGACGCTCACCCCATCGTCGCTAACGATTTGCAGCTTATCTCCGGGCTGCATGCGCAATACCTTGCTAATATGCCGCGCATCCACACCCTCAATATACATTTCCTCACTATACAGTTGCGGAACAAAAAATCTATGCATGATGCCTCCAAATATACTACATCTATGGACGGACTAGAAGGTGTTAGATGCGCGAAACGGCGACGACGGCGTACATATTAGTACTCCTAGGAGCCGTGACAAAGCAGATGACACCTTATAGGCCGTCGCTATTTTTTGCTAAACTGTAATACTACCCAGCCGCCGCGACGGTCTACTGCAGTTACAACCAGCCCCTGCTCCGCAGCCGCGGCCTCTACATCCTCGCGTCGCTCCTCGATAATGCCGCTGGCCAAGAAAATGCCATCGTCCTTCAGCTTGCCAGGAATATCGGGCAGTAGCATAATAATGATGTCTGCAATAATATTGGCGATTATAATATCCGCTTGTCCCTCGGTGCCGTGGAGCAAATCGCCCTCCCGCACCTCAATCTTGTCGCTCAAACGGTTATTGACCACATTCTCACGGGCTACGCGCACGGCCACGCCGTCAATATCCACGGCCTTGACCTCCTTAGCGCCACACAGCGCTGCCGCAATAGCCAAAATACCGCTACCGGTGCCCACATCAAATACCAGCGCATCCTGATGCATCACCTTTTCCAAGCGCTCCATCATCATATTAGTAGTGTGATGAGTGCCGGTGCCAAAGGCCATGCCAGGGTCAATTTCAATCACATGCTCGCCCTCTGCCGGCGTGTAATCCTCCCAGCTGGGCTTAATTACCAAGGATTTACCAACATGGGTCACATGGAAATACTGTTTCCACTCATTGGCCCAATCCTGCTCGGACAGCTTGCGAAAACGAGTATTGCCAAAGCGGTATTGACCAATGCGCTCCTCAATAGCGTCCAACTCTGCTTCAATTAGAGCAAGGCGCGCTTGGAGCTTATCGTCATCTGCATAATAACCGCTCACGGTAACAATCTCGGTGTTTTCTTGCTCAGGAATATCGCACAGCTCCCAGGTACCGCTGTTGCGTAAATCATTTATCAGCTGCGGGTCTTCAATAGCCACTCCCTTAGAGCCAGCCTCCGTCAAAATTTCAGACACAACCTCCACAGCCTCATGAGTAACAGCTACATTTACTTCAACCCAATTATCCATCTCTATACCAAGCTCCTTTCGCTTTATACGCTATGTTATCTTATTATACACTATCTTGCTATGAATTGTATAGAATCTCTGTGATATTCTCTTGACGTTAGCGAAAATAAACTTTATACTTAAACTATCTATTGTTTTTTAAAATAAGGGAAAAAGGAAGTGTTGTAATGCTCACACTTGACAAAATTTATCATGCGTCCTTCGTCTTAAAAAGCGTAGCGCGCAAAACCGACCTCATTGCCTCTCCTCATTTGTGCGAAGGTCTGGACCTGTATTTAAAGACAGAGAATTTGCAGGTAACCGGCAGCTTCAAGCTGAGAGGCGCATATTACAAAATTAGCCAACTCACTCCGGAGGAAGCAGCCAAGGGTGTTATTGCCTGTAGCGCTGGCAACCATGCTCAGGGCGTGGCTTTAGCAGCTACCAAAATGGGTATCAAAAGCGTCATCTGCATGCCTGACGGCGCTCCCATTATGAAGGTAGAAAACACTAAGCGCTTAGGCGCTCAGGTAGAGCTGGTGCCCGGTGCCTATGACGAAGCCCACGACCGTGCTGTTCAATTACAAAAGGAAACCGGCATGACCTTTATCCATCCCTATGATGACGAGCTGGTTATGGCTGGCCAAGGCAGCATAGGTTTAGAAATTCTCGACCAATTGCCCGATGTGGAAGCCGTAATCGTGCCCATCGGTGGCGGTGGTTTAATTAGCGGCGTGGCCTTCGCTATCAAGAGCCTGCGTCCCGAGGTCAAGGTTTATGGCGTACAGGCAGCAGGCGCAGCCAGCATGTTCAACGCCTTTAGAGATAAAAAATACGAAACCTTGTCCAGCGTTAACACCTTTGCTGACGGCATTGCTGTCAAAACCCCCGGTGAAAATACCTTTGAAATGATTTGCAAATATGTGGACGATATTGTTACTGTAAGCGAGGACGAAATCGCCACTGCTATCCTGAACTTGATTGAAAAGCAAAAGCTCATTGCTGAGGGTGCCGGTGCAACTCCTGTGGCTGCTGCTATTTTCAACAAGCTGCCCATCAAGGGCAAAAAAACTGTTTGCCTTGTTTCCGGCGGTAATATCGATGTCAATATTCTCTCCCGCGTTATTACCCGCGGCCAAATCACCACCGGTCGCAAGGCTGACCTTGTGATTGTGCTGGACGACCGTCCGGGCCAGCTGCGCCAGGTAAGCGAAATCGTCAGCAACTGTGGCGCCAATGTGGTTGGCGTGCAGCACAACCGCAGCGATGTGAACATGCCCATCACTGGCTGCTATCTGAAGCTGGAGCTGGAAACTCGCGACCAAGCCCAAATCGATGAAATCAAGACTAAGCTTTTGGCCGCAGGCTTCAATCTGCTCAATAATAACGCAGTGCATTATTGATATCCTCAAGATAAAAAATCCCTGACTCCGTGCGAGCCAGGGATTTGCTTTTTTACTCTATGCTTCCTCGCCTTCAGCGGCAGGAGCGGGAATGTCACCATTCAGCACTTTTTTCATTTCGATGCTAATATTGCCCCTGTTTTCTTCCAAGCCCTGCAGGGCACTTTGCAGATTTTCGCCTAAGAAGCCCAGCATATCGTCAGCATACTGCAGGGAATCATGCTTAACGCGCAAAGCGTAATCATCAGCTGCAGCCTTGGTTTCCTCCTGATAGCGCAAAGCATTAGCCTTAATCTCTTCAGCCACAGCATTAGCCTGCTTAACAACCTCTTCCTGCTGGATTTTAGCATCTGCCTCGGCCTGAGCCACGCCCAAAATGCGCTCAGCTTCATTTTTAGCCTGTTGCACGATGCGGTCCGCATCAGCATAGGCCTTATTTACGATATTCTTTTGTTCCTCAAGCACCTGAGTAGCACTCTTGATTTCACGAGGAATAGCATTTTTCAAATCCTCAATAAGATTTACCAAATCGCCCTCATCAAGCATAATTTTTTCGGTAAACGGCACACTTCTAGCCTCAGCAATCATGTTGTAGAACTCTTCAAAAAGCTTTTCCAAAGCTACGTTGGTATTATTACTACGCTCGATCATCTGCATTCCCCCACATTCTATTCAAACTTTTCATATACATGCTTGCGCACACGTTCCTCGATGCATTCCGGCACCAAATCCTTTAGTTGACCGCCAAAGGTTGCCAGCTCCCGCACACCGGAGGAGCTAACAAAGGAATACTTGGCATTGGTCATAATAAAAACGGTTTCTAGCTGGTTATCAATTTTTTTCAATAGCAACGCTCTCTGGAACTCATATTCAAAATCAGTAAAGGCCCGCAAACCTCTCACAATAAAAGGGGCATTTTCCTTTTTGCAAAACTCGTTCAAAAGGCCGGAAAAACAGGTAACCCTGACATTGGGAATATGCTTAGTAGCATCCCGTAGCATTTCTACTCTTTCCTCCATGGTGAACATGGCTTTATCCTTACCCGGATTATGAAAAACGCTGATAATCAGCTCGTCAAACATTCCACTTGCTCTTTCAAAAATATCTATATGACCCTTGGTTACTGGGTCAAAGCTTCCTGGGCAAACTGCTCTACGCATAGCCAGACCTCCTAAATTCCCTTGATTCCTGCCCACAAAGACAAGAACCCCTATTTCATCTTTTATCTATTCGACACAAAATACTAATATCCTTTTTATTTTACCTTATTTTTCTGGAATATTCCACAAAATAAAATCAATAATCGTTTCGCCATAGCGTTGACTACGCACTAATTCACAGCCTTGGGGTAGCTGATTCAGCTCATCGTGAGCAGAACGCTCCACCACCAAATATCCTCCACTATTTAAAAAGGGAGCTTTGCCCATAACCTCAATAATTTGCTGTACCCAGCCCTTGTTATAGGGTGGGTCGCAAAAGGCAAAATCAAAGCGATGTCCTTGCTGTGATAACCGCTCAGCAACTTGGGGAGCACTGCCTTTTAGCACAGTGCAATCCATTTCAGCGCGACATTTAGCAATATTGCTTTTCACAAGGCGCAGGGATTCCTTGCTCTCGTCAATAAAGGTGATGGCCTTGGCGCCTCGACTCCAGCTTTCTAAGCCCAAATTACCCGTGCCTGCGAACAAATCCAGCACGGTAGCACCAATAATCTTGCTACCAATGATATTAAAAACTGATTCCTTGACTCGGTCCGCAGTTGGTCGCACATCATAATTTTTAGGTACAGTAAGCTGTAGGCCCCGTGCCTTGCCAGTGATGATTCTCATATATAAACTCCTATTATTGTGGTATAATGATATGTCTAGTCAAATTTTGCGATTACATCTCTTCACAAAATGGTACTCACTATGCTTAAATATCTTACTCTTTCTATTATCCCTATACTGATATATTGCAGCACGCTTTTTCATAGCGCACCCCTGATTAGCTTGCCAACACAGCCAGCTAGCGATACCCTGCTCTTGTTGCCCTTGGACAGCCGACCTGTGTGCAGCACCATGGTGCAAAAGCTGGGCAAATTGGCCGGTATCAATGTAATTGTACCGCCAAAAGAGCTTCTTGACAACTACCAAGAATCAGCCGACAGCAAAAAACTTTGGCAGTGGCTACAGAAAAATTCCCATAGGCCAAGCGCCAGCATCATCTCTGCGGACATTTTACTCCACGGTAGCCTTTTACAAACCCGTCATCATATAGCGACGGAGGCCGAACAGGATGAGTTTTTTAAGCTGCTAAGTCAGCTGCAAGAGCTTAAGCAAGCTCCACTAAATTCACAAGCTGCAGCCGAGAAAAACGTCGCCGACCCTAGCAAGCTCTGTCTTTTTTCCATTATCCCCCGCCTTTTAGTTAGCGACGAGGTTTATCCTGATTGCTGGTATCAATGGCATCTTATGCGCTATTCCCAGCTATTGGACATGGTGCAAATCAATGGCGATTATGCTATGACTAAGGAGCTTGTGGAATACAAAGCTGAAATACCACAGGATATTTTGAGCAAATATACCAATATTTTTACTCAAAGTCAAAGGTTTAACGAAAAGCTTCTGGCTAGTCTTGCACCAAAAGACAAAGGCAGCGACGATTGGTCCAGCACAGCTTGCTTAAGCTCCCAGGCGCAAGTTAACACTGCTCCCCTCATCATCATAGGGCAGGACGATTCCTCGCCCTTTGGCTTGCCCAAAATTACTGCTCATAATTTAGAGCGTCAAATCCAGCAGCATGAGCTGCACAATAACGCACAGATAACCTATGGTGCTGACGAAATTGCTGCTCTTTTACTTACGAGACACTACCTTGAGCAAAGCCACTGGCAACCAAAAATCTATCTGCAATTTGCCACACCTAACACTGAGTTTAAGCATATGCCTTATATGGCCGCCAGTACCGGTGCCTGCTTGCGCAATCAAATTCAGCTAGTAGGAGCGGAGCTTGTAGATACGCTAGCTGAAGCCGACATTGTTCTTTTCGTGCATTGTGGTGATGAAGACGCCAAACCAACACCAGCAGAGCTTGGAGCAATCCAAGGCCTCCTATCTACAACTAAACCGGTAGGGCTGATTGATTTGAGTGCCAATTTTGAAGCAGAGGAAATGCTTTTGCCACAATTATTAAAGCAAGACGTACCCGTCAATAAGCTTGCTGCCTATGCCGGCTGGAACACCTTTAGCAACTCTTCCGGTACAGCACTTGCCCAAGGCATAATCTTTGCCGGTCGCTTAAGGCAATTCCGTCAGAATGAAGCTACCCAAAGCTTTATTAAGAGCAACAATTATATGGACGCACTGCAAACCACAACTAAACAAGCTAATACCACCGCCATTGCCGCCCTCTACGCCGCCAACCTTAACTTCACCATCGAGCGCATGCTGGAGGACTACTATTACCAAAAGTGCATTCATCCTGAGCTACGACCCTATTTAGAAAGCTTTGGCACCACGCCCACAGACTTGGAGCCGGAGGAAAAAACTCAGACCGAGTATGGCATCCAGGAGCACCTTGCCCTCTATGCCGACTGGCTCTACTGGCGTAGCCTTTGTCGTACACCATTCTACGCCGACGCACACAACGCCTACTATCTGGGCGACCTTAAGGTAGGCGCCAAGCTACCCTGGAACAGAATTTTTGAGGTTGACCTAAGCGTACACAGCAAGGTTAGCGTAAAACCAATACAGCAGTAAGAGCAAATTCAATTCAAACTAAGCTATTAATCTAGCAACTTAACTAATATTTCCACAAAAAAGGACTTTGACAGATTTTTTCACTCTGCCAAAGTCCCTTATTTTTTACATTTTACGGCTCAATAGTAGTTTTATATACCTGTCTGCCACCCTTGTACTCAATAATGGCCACGCTCTTCACCGCGTCATGGTTCTTATCCAATGCCAAAGAGCCCGTTACAGCCTTAAAATTCTTAGTCGCTGCCAAGGCCTTGACCACCTTCTGGGCATCCACAGAATTAGCACGCTGTATTGCATCCGCCAACAGCTTCACGCTGTCATAGCCCAAAACAGCGCAGGCGAGAGGCTTTTGCTTGTATTCCTTCTGATAATTCACCACAAAGGCCTTCACCTCAGAGGTCTCTGCATCAGGAGAGAAGTGATTGGTAAAATAAGTATTGTTCAGCGCACGCACGCTGGCGATTTCCGGCAGCTTGGGGCTGTCCCAGCCGTCGCCGCCTATAATGGCGCAGTTCAAATCCATAGCACGAGCCTGCTTAATAATGCGGCCCACCTCTTCGTAATAACCCGGTACATAGAGCACATCGGGTTGTGTTGCCTTAATCTTTGTCAAAGCCACTTGAAAATTAGTTTCCTTTTGGGCGTAGCTATATTCTGCCACAAGCTTGCCCTCCCGCTTGGAGAAGGACTCCTTAAAGTGCTCGGCCAAGCCCCTAGCATATTCGCTGGAGCTATCCACATAAATGGCAGCCTTTTTCGCCTTTAAGGTATCCGTAGCAAAGCGTGCGCCAATATCGCCCTGGAAGGGGTCGATAAAGCAGGCTCTGAATGTATAGGGCTTCACCTTGCCATCCTTGCCCACGGTCACCGCAGGATTGGTAGCACCGGTAGCCAAATAGGGCACCTTAGCAGCCTCGCTGACCTCGCTAGCTGCAATAGCGCCGGCAGAAGCGAAAATACCACTGGCCACATCCACCTTATCATCATTTACTAGCTTGGCCATCCCCTT
>JBJDXD010000021.1:0-18518 GCA_051866495.1 Phascolarctobacterium sp.
TTGGCTTCCTTTGCAGCAGCTGGCCTCAGTGGCGGCGACCCCATGAAGACTGGTGTGGCTTCTGTGAAGCTGGCTATCGCAGGCTTTATCGTGCCCTTCATGTTCGTCTTCTCGCCTCAATTGATGCTCATCAACACCACCTTGGTTGAGGGCGCTTGGACTGCTGTTACAGCCTGCATTGGCGTATTTATGCTGGCAGTTGCTGTTGAAGGTTACTTCTGCGCTAAGGTCGCTCTGTGGCTGCGTGCTGTTATTTTGGTAGGCGCGCTGGGCCTGATGAACCCGGGCATGGTTACTGACGCTGTGGGTATTGCCTGCTGTGTAGTTCTGTTCTTCATTCAGAAGAAGAAGGAAAAAGCATTGAAAGCGGCATAAGCTAATATCATAACCAAATTTTAACCGTAGTATCGTTTTGGTACTACGGTTATTTTTATGCTATAATAGAAGGAAAGGAGAACACCTAAAATGTCAAGAAAAATTTTCTTATTAGTTTTGTGTTTATTTATTTTTACTGGCTGCATGCTGACTAATGCGAAAAAGATGGGCATAGAGCAGTCGGCTGATAGAGTTGTGCTAGGTATTGCGCGCGTGGCAGAGCCTGAGGTAAAAAAGCTGCTTGAGGGCAAGCGTTTGGGGCTGTTTACCAACCAAACGGGTATAGATAGCCAACTGCGCTCCAGTGTGGACATCATCAGGGAACAATATAATTTGAGTGTCCTTTTTGTGCCGGAGCATGGCCTTTTTGGTGCAGTGACTGCCGGCGAAAAATTTAATGATAGCCAGTACCATGGTATACCAGTCTTTAGTCTTTACGGTAGCACTCGTCGCCCCAGCAAGGAAATGCTTGCTTCTATAGATGCCATGGTGGTGGATATTCAGGATGTGGGCGTGCGTCACTACACTTATTTTTCCTCTTTAGCATATATTATGGAGACCTGCGCCAAATATGATAAGCAGGTAGTGGTTTTGGATAGGCCTAATCCTTTGGGCGACAAAATGCAGGGCCCTGTGCTGAAGCCGGAATACGCCACTTTTATCGGCCTCTATTCTATTCCGCTGCGCCATGGCCTGACCATTGGCGAATTTGCTCGTTATATCAATAAGGAAGAGGGCATCAACTGTAAGTTAGATGTGGTGACCATGAAAAATTATCGTGCCAGCATGGATTGGCAGGAAACCGGTCTGCCCTGGGTGCAGACATCACCCCGCATTCCTACTAGCGAATGCGCGTATTTGTACTGCATTACAGGTAGTCTGGGTAATGGCAATTTATCTGTGGGCATTGGTACGGGCAAGCCCTTCCATTTTGTGGGCGCGCCCTTTATGGATGCAGAGCAGGTGAAAAAGGCATTGGACGAGCAACATATCCCAGGCATTGGTTTTCGTGCCGCTGTCTTTACTCCTGAAGCAGCAGCCTATGCTAGGCAATTGGTGCAGGGAGTAGAAATCTATATTTTGGATAAAGAAAAGGCTAATTTAGCAGAAGCTGGTTACGTCATTTTGCAAACACTGCGCCAGCTTTATCCTGGCATGCTCACCTTTAAGGAGCGAGGGTACGGCTTAAAGGGCTATAAAATTGATACTAATCTTGGTGAAAGCAGCGCTCGGGAAGGGCTACCACAAAAAGAAGTATTTTCTCGTTGGCAACAGGAAACAACCGATTTTATGCGTAAAGCTATGGAATACAAGCTATACCGATAAATAGATGGAATATGTTTTCTTTATACTTATATAAACTATAAAAAGCTCTCACTTTATGAGTGGGAGCTTTTTTGTGCCTATATTGCATATCCTAATAATATAATGTACAATAGAAGATGAATATTTGAGCGTTTTTTATTAGAAAAAGTAAAATATAAGAGGTGCAATGAAAGATGCGCAAGTTGATGGGAATTATCTTTACAGTCCTTTGCGTGCTTGTCAACGGTCTTTTTGTCTTAGAAGTACATGGGGAAGAGCAACAGCCTAAAACAGTGCGAGTTGGTTATGTGCTCTATAAAGGATATCAAGAGGGTAGTGCAGGCGAACCCAAAGTTGGCTATGGATATGAATATTTGCAACAGTTAGCTTATTATGCAAATTGGCGTTATGAGTACGTTTATGGTGGCTTTAGTGACCTTATGGAAAAGCTTCAAAAGGGTGAGATAGATGTAATGGGTAATTTATCCTATACGTCTAAGCGAGCTGAAACCATGAGCTTCGGCACTGAGGAGCAGGGAAGAGAGCATTATTATCTGTATGTTCGTGAGGACCGAGCTGATATTAGGGGTGATGATCTATCTACTCTGAGCAATAAGCGTATCGGTGTTAATAAAAACAGTATCCAAGCTGATCTCTTTCTAGAATGGTTAAAAAGGAATAATATAAAGTGTGAGCTTGTGTACTATAAAAGTAGCAAAGCGCGCACCAATGATATGAACATGGGTAAGCTGGACGCAACAGTAGCTACTAACGTTATTGATGATCCTAACAGCTTGTATCATTGGTATTCTGTGGCCAAAATAGGCGAATCGCCTTTCTTCTTTGGTGTTAACAAGCGTCGTCCTGATATCTTGCAGGAGCTCAATGCTGCCCAATCCAGAATATTACAGTCTGATTGGTACTATAATGAAAAGGTATACCTAAAGTATTATGGTAATACGTCGGCTAATGATTCAGGCATGAACGCCCAGGAGCGCTTATGGCTTAATGAAAAAGGAACGGTGGTTGTCGGCTACATCAATAATTCCTTGCCCTATGCCAGTTGGGATGGTAAAAAGAAGGATTTGGTTGGTATTTTAGGGGTATACAAGGAACATGTGGAGAAGCGTTATCGCATTCATTTGGAGACCAAGCTGTATAATGATTTGGAGTCCATGCGTGCTGCTCTGGATAAGGGTGAGGTTGATGCCATTTTTCCGGCTTATTCCAGCTATTGGATGGCAGAAAACAATAATCTGATGATTACAAGACCACTTACCCAAGCCTATTTAATGCTGCTCTTTAATGGGGAGTATACTGCTAAGACTACCTCGGTTATTGCAGTTGCCCAAAATAGTCCTCTGCAAAAATATATTGCTCGTGAACATTATCCCAAGTCTAAAATTGTAGAGTTCATGGATAAGGATGCTTGTATTAAAGCAGTGATTAAGGGCGATGCTACAGCAACCTTGCTGACCACGGATACGTATTACGCTTATCGTCATGAGTTAAATGATTTGGAGGATTGCAATTTAATTAATACTGGTTTTGTGGTTCCTGTGGGCTTTGCTGTTGCTAGGAATAACATTAACATGTATTCCTTTATGAAAAAGAGCTTGGCTGGTATTGGCAACGAAACCATCAGTAAGTCCATTATTGAAGGTGGCTATGCCATTCCTGAGCCTAGCTTGACGCAGTTCCTGCGCCGACATATCTATCTTGTGCTCTTTGGTGGCTTTGTGTTAGCGCTTTTATTGGCTGGCTTTGGCGTACATTATACAATGACTAAACGCCGCGAGGCTAGGCTGTGCCAGTATAATCTGGAGCTAAACAAAAAGATTTATATTGACTTTGCTACGGGCCTGCCCAACAAAAATAAATGTGAGGAAATGCTCTCCAAGCCAGGACCCATCACTAAGCCTACCGCCTGCTGTATGTTCGATTTAAACGACTTGAAGGTTGTCAATGACACCTTAGGCCATGAAATGGGCGATATGATGATTTATAGCTTTGCTAATTTGCTGCGTCAAGTGGTGCCCTGCGAGTATTTCATCGGTCGCTTTGGTGGTGACGAGTTTATTCTTATTGCTGAGGATATTTCCGGCAAGGGAGCAATTAAGGATTTGCTTAAGGATATAGAGGAGCTGATTGAATTTTATAATAAGCATAATAAGGATTTTCAGCTTAGTTATTCTACAGGCTATGCCTATAGTGGGGAGCACAAGGGTGCGACCCTAGTCGAGCTGCTGCATTTAGCCGATGAGGCTATGTATGCCAATAAAAAAGCTTTTAAGGCTAAAAGAAAATAACATAATGTAACAAAAAAGGCTGTCCCACTAGCTTGGGGCAGCCTTAAGTTTATTTAGAGGATAACAGAAGCTCTAATTAAAAATTAGACGATTTTTTCACCATGGTAGCTTTCGCCGCCACCATCAGGGAGCAGACCATAACGCTTGGTCCACAGGTCCTTATATTTAATAGCTTGGGCATGGATGGATGCATAGCTCTTTTCATCCAAGGTTTTGATAATCTTTGCCGGGATACCGGCAACCAAGCTGTTAGGAGGCACGATGGTGCCCTTGGTTACAACTGCGCCGGCAGCAACGATGGAGCCCTTGCCGATTACTGCGCCATCTAAAACGGTGGAGTGCATGCCGATTAAGCAGTGATCTTCAACGGTGCAGGCATGGAGCAGAGCGCAGTGGCCAACAGTAACATAATCGCCTACGATGCAGGCATAATTATCAGCAACGTGGAGTACGCTGTTGTCTTGGATATTGCTATAGCGACCAACCTCAATGCGGTTTACGTCACCACGGATGGTAACGCCGGGCCATACGCTGGCATATTCTTTGATTTCTACTTTGCCAATTAAGGTAGCAGTGTTAAAGGCGTAGGCCTTTTCGTCAATTTTAGGAGCTTGTGCTTCGAATTTAAAAATCATTTTCTTTCCCCGCTTTCGAAAAAATTATGAATATAAGTCATCTTTAACCAAACCACACCTTAATTATATAAAAGCTGGTGCTAAAGTCAAGTGAATTCACAATTAAATCATAATCCTTCACAGTAATTTCGCAGAATTGGCCGGCAAAGCTTGCACAAGAGTTGCAATAGTTTTATAATTAATATGGATAGAAAGGATTTTTATGAAGAAAGCAACAATATATTTATTATTACGGATTTTAGCGTATCTGCTTTTATTGGGCTTAATTATTTACGCCCTGTATATTTCTCCTTACAATCCCCATCCCCATTCCGCCGAGGATATACGCCAGTGGGTAATGGGCTTTGGGGCGTGGGCACCCTTAATTTATATCGCTGTCTACACGATTAGACCACTGCTGTTTTTTCCTTCGCTGCTTTTAAATTTGAGCGCGGGAGTGCTTTTTGGGCCTTGGCTGGGAATATTATTCTTTCTCATGGGCGGCTTTGGCTGTGCTAGTCTGTGCTATTTAATAGGTCGCTTTGGTGGCGGGCATTGGCTTTTGCGAAATTTTGGTGGCAGCTGGGGTGAGCGTTTGACTGCTTATTTAGTGGGCGAGGGTAGCTTTACAAAAATGCTGTGGCTGCGCACTGTACCTATTTTTCCTTATGACCCTGTGAGCATTATCGCCGGTAGTGTGCGCTTACCCTTTAGAATATTTGCTTTAGCTACACTTTTGGGGATGCTACCGGGAGCTATTGCCTATAATTTTTTAGCGGATTCCTTTGGGACAGCACGCTTTTATTTGGCCTTATTAGTTACAATATTGGCCTTTGGTGTGCCACTTGTGCTGTGGCAAAAGAAGGTTGGCGGCAAGCAGTGGCTGCGCCTAATTAAGTGGCAACGCTTTGGTCGCTAATTTTTAGAGTAAAAAGATTTTTTCTTATGTTATTTATGATATAGATGCCTTATGAGAAAGGTTGTGATGGATATGGCAAAAAATACGGAGATTGAATTGAAATTATTAGTGGATAAGGATAATTTAAAAAAGCTTTTGAAGCTGGACTGCGTGGTAAGCGCATTGCGTGAGGGCAGCTGCCAAAAGCGTAAGCTCGTTAGCAGCTACTATGATACGGAGGATTTAGCCTTTAAACGTCATGGCATCGCTTACAGAGTTCGCTCCAAGGGTGATGGTAGCTATGAAGCTACCGTGAAGACCAGTGTGGCTAATGCTGCAGGCCTTAGCGAGCGTGTGGAGCTAAATCTGCCGCTGCCCAAGGCGCAGCCGGTGCTGGAAGGGTTCGCCGCAATGGGCTTGGGCTATGAGCTCAGCGAGCTGGCGCCCACCGGAGTTAGCAAGCTGTTTACAGTTACAGTGCAGCGCACCACCTATATCCTTGACTTGCCAGGTGCGGTGGCAGAGCTTGCCGTGGACCACGGCAAGCTTACTGCAGGTAAGGCAGTGGACAAAATCGATGAAGTAGAAATCGAGCTTTTAGAGGGAGATAAGGGTGCGCTTTTCAAATTCGCCGCTGCCATAGCAGCTCAGGTGCCGGTTTTCGTAGAAAAGCGGAGCAAATTTGTGCGCGGCTTGGCCTTGCGGGGCATTAGTGTAGACGCACAGCCCCTGCAAGAGAAGCTGGGTAATGGCGACCTAAAGGCGGAATTACTAGCCGGCATTGCTTATCATGGGGAGCAGCTCTTTGCTTTAAAGAACGATTTAGAGAATAATATTAGTGAGAAGGTGCTCAAGGCACTCAAACGGGAACTTTTGGCACTGCGTTGCCTGACTGCCGTGGTAGGCATAGCTAAATGCGAGCTTTTGGAGCAAATGCTGGATGTAGTGGAGCAAGTGCGTTGCCTTTTAGGCTTGCAGGTTTTGTGGCAACGTATTCTGCTCAAAGGTCAGCAGCAGGGCCGCACCTCCATGCAAAAGAAGCTGGCGGATGCAACGTTGGATGCTATTACCGAGCTACAGCTTTATGCTGGCTTTGGCCGCTTCACTGCTCTCATTTTTGCTTTGACTAGCATGGTTTATGAGGCAGAGCTGCCAGAGGTAGCTTTTGACGCCCATGCCAAGGCTGCTTTAAAGCAGTGGCAGCAGGAGCTGGCGCAAAAGCCAGCTGCAGCCAACGCCGAAGACGAGGCTGACAAGATGGCTGACACCGCTTTAGCCGAAGCAGAGCTCAATGCACAAAAATTAAACGCTGCCGAAAATATCTGCGCTTTGGCACGCTGCTGCAATCTAAAAGGAGCCGCCAAGGCTAGCGAGGCTGTGAAAAAGCAGCGTCGCCAGCTCAATAAGCAGGCTGTTTTGCTTGCATGGCGCCAAAAGCTAGCAGCCATCTGTGAGGGTAGCACCAGTAAGCTTGTTTACCGCGAGTCAGGCATGATTCTGGGCTATTTATTGGCTAAAGCTTAAGTTAGTTTTGTAGTTTTCTTCATGCATTAGCATAATTAGTACATATAAGGAGTGGTGAAAATGCAGAATTTTCATCTAGTATATTTGCCACATAAACAGCGCTATGGCGAGGTGGATACAACTCCCTTTGGCTTGACAAAGGCTCAGGAGGTACGCCGTTTTCACCAAAGCTTTCCGGAATATAGTGTAACTCCCTTGGTAGAGCTCAAGGAGCTAGCCAAGGAAGTGGGCGTAAAGGGTATATATGTTAAGGACGAAAGCTATCGCTTTGGCTTAAATGCCTTCAAGGTTTTGGGCGGCAGCTATGCCATTGCCCGGGAAATAGGACGGCTTTTAGGTATTGACGAGGATCAGCTCACCCTGCATAGACTGCTGGAGTCCGATGTCAAGGAGCGCTTGGGTCAAATAACCTTCGTCACTGCCACCGACGGCAATCATGGCCGCGGTGTGGCTTGGACTGCTCAGCGCCTTGGTCATAAGGCGGTGGTGTTTATGCCTAAGGGCACCGCAGTGGAGCGCTTAGAAAATATTCGTAAGCTAGGTGCTGATGCTAGCATTACGGATGTTAATTATGATGATTCAGTGCGCTTAGCAAGGCAGTACGCGGAAGCGCATCAGGGTATAGTGGTTCAGGATACCTCCTGGGAGGGCTATCACGATGTGCCCCTGCACATTATGCAGGGTTACACCACTATGGGCGCCGAAATTGCCGAGCAGCTTGCCGCCTTCGGCGACGTGCGTCCCACCCACGTTTTTTTGCAGGCTGGCGTGGGCGCCATGGCAGGCGCCATGGCGGGCTTTATCGCTGATTACTACAAAGAGGCTCGCCCCTTGATTACCATCGTGGAGCCCAATCAGGCGGACTGCTTATACCGCACTGCCTTAGCCAACGATGGTAAACTGCATACTGTGGGTGGCGCATTAGACTCCATTATGGCGGGGCTGTGCTGCGGCGAGCCCTGTAGCTTGGGTTGGCAGCAGCTAGCCGCCTATGGCGACTATTTTGTGGCCATGCCGGACAAGGCTGCCGCCTTGGGCATGCGCGTTTTGGGTAATCCTCTCGGCAGCGACGCTGCCATCGTGAGTGGCGAAAGCGGTGCGTCAGGCTTTGGCCTGGCGGTAGCGGCGCTGCTGCAGCCAGAGCTGGCAGAGCTGCGGCACAGCCTGCAGCTGGGGGCAGAGTCCGTGATTTTGTGCCTATCCACCGAGGGGGCGACGGACGTAACGAATTATCGTAGGATAATGTGGGAAGGAGCATGGAGCTGGAAATAAAATGAAGGGTTTTGGCAAAAGGCTTTTAGCTGTATTTTTGGGTATAATTATTATGTTTGCAGGAGCTTGTCTGTGGCTGCGCCACGATTATCAAAGCTATTGTGCTAGCGGTAGCTTTGTTTTGGAATACCATTCCATTGGTAGTCATCCCAATTGGCCCCAGGGCATGGTTATTGCTCCGTCAACCTTTGAAAAACATTTACGATATATGCAAGCACATGGCTATCATATGGTCACTGTGGCTGAGCTAGCCGAGCGCCTATCCACCGGGAAAAGTATGGATAAATATATTGCCTTGAGCTTTGATGATGGCTATACCGATAATTATACAGAAGCCTTTCCTTTATTAAAAAAATATGGTGCCAGAGGAACCTTTTCAGTTATCAATAGCAAAATCGGCGGCAAAATCTATATGAACGCCCAGCAAATCCGAGAAATGCAGCAAGCTGGTATGGAAATTGCTTCCCACACCTATAGTCACAATCGTTTAGAGGACATTGATGCTAAATATTTAGATTGGGAAATCGGTTCCTCGAAGTATAATTTAGAAAAAACAATTCTCCCCAAGGATGCTTTAGTTTATACCTTGGCATATCCTTGCGGTAGCTATAATGATAAATCCATTGCTAAGCTCAAGCAGTTTGGCTATAAGGCGGCCTTAACGGGTCATGAGTATTTAAATACGCCCCAGTGGTTTAAGGAGCATCCTATGGAGATGTATCGTTTAATTATTATGGACGATGGTAAAAATCCCTACACCTTTGCAAGCCTTTTGCATAGGGGCTATTGGCGCAGCTATCTAAAGGATAGAGGCATCAATAAGCGGTTCCTCAGTTGGCTTTATTAATAGAGCGTTTTGATTAATAAAAATACTAGCATAGAAGGAGGAAGAACAATGCGCTTTTACACAGCGAAAATTCATGATAAAGAAGAAATTTTAGTGGGCTTTAATGAGGGTTGCAAAGCCTATCGCTTAGGCCTTTTGGCAAGGCTAATGCCTCAATTGGCCTTCAAGGATATGAATGCGCTCATCTTGGGCTGGAACGAGGATATCAAGGCAAAGCTTGTGCACCTGGCTGCTAATGAGGACGTGCTGAGTGCTGCAGCAGTGGATGTAAACGCTGTGCAGCTGTGCGCGCCCATTGTGCATCCCCGTCAGGATGTAATTTGCTTAGGCATAAACTATGATGCTCATGCTCAGGAAGCAGGTCGTTTTTCAGACGAAGCCTTTGGGGGCGAGCGCCCTTATACCATTTATTTTTCCAAGCGCGTTAGTCGTGCCACTGCTACCAATGAAAGCGTGCCTTCCTACAAGGGCTTGGTGGATAGCTTGGATTACGAATGCGAGCTAGGTGTGGTTTTGGCTCGCGATTGTAAGGGTGTGACTAAGGAGCAGGCAAGGGATTATATTTTTGGCTATACCATTATCAACGATATCAGTGCTCGTAATTTGCAAACACGGCATAAGCAATGGTATTTGGGCAAAAGCTTGGATGGCTTCACGCCCATGGGCCCCTGCCTTGTGACTGCTGATGAAATCGGTGATGAGCAAAACCTTGATATTAGCTGCACAGTAAATGGTCAGCTGCGCCAAAACAGCAATACCAAATTTATGATTCAAACTGTGTGTGGTGCTGTTAGCGAGCTGTCCCAGGGCATGACCCTTGCAGCAGGCACCATTATTGCCACCGGCACCCCTGCCGGTGTTGGCATGGGCATGCAGCCGCCCACCTTTTTGCAGACAGGGGATGAAATAGTTTGCCATATTGAAAAAATCGGAGATTTACGGAATGTTATAGCCTGAGATATTCCTCCGAGACATTTTTGATGTTCTTTAGCAGGATATATTTTGTTAGTAAAAATATAAAGCAAGAAAATTTCAAAGATATACAAAAAAACACTTGTCTTTTTTACAAAGATATCATAAAATAAGAGTGTATACACCTTATGCTATTCTAAAGGAGGCAAGAAAATGGGCAAATTTGAAATTCTCCAAACAAAAACCGGTGTTAAATTCAATTTAAAGGCTGGCAATGGCGAGGTTATTGCGTCCTCCCAAGTATATAAGGCAGAAAAATATTGCCGTAAAGGTATTGCCAGTGTTATCGCCAACGCTCCTAAGGCTGCTATCGAAGACCAAACCGTTGAGGGCTACGAAGTAGCAAAGCATCCGAAATTCGAGATTTACAAGGACAAGGCTGGCGAGTTCCGTTTCCGCCTGAAGGCTACCAATGGTCAAATTATCGCTACTGGTGAAGGTTACAAGGCTATGGCTGGCTGCAAGAATGGCATTGAATCCATTAGAAAGAATGCTGTTGATGCAAAAATTGTCGTTGTTGAACCCAAGGAATAATCCATAAACAATAAGTTGTCCCCAGTATATAAAAAGGATGCCGCTGTGCGGCATCCTTTTTTGCTTGCTTAAGAATGTATTTTACTTGCCCACTAGCTCGATGAGCACAATTTCCGGAGCTACCTCAGTTCGCACCGGCGGCCCCCAAAAGCCATAGCCAGAGCTGGTGATGGCCGTGAGCTTACCAAAGCTTTGACGACCATAATCTAAAAGATACATACGTTTAGTAATCAGTCGATTGGGAAAGAGCTGCCCTGTGTGGGTGTGACCGGAAAGGTAAAGGTCATAGCCTAAGTGAGCAGCACCCAGCATGCGGCGGGGCTGGTGGTCTATGAGCACGCTGTAGTATTTGTCGTTCTCCCAAGCCAAGGTTTGGATGGCCTTAGGCCCTTTGCCTTTGCTATAGCGAAAATCATTTAATCCAGTGATTTTGAGCTTGCCATCAATAATGGTGCTAGCGTCACGCAGAACTCTAATACCATTTGCTTCCACCATTTTTTGCCAACGACCGGGATCGTCGATATACTCGTGGTTACCAAAGGCTAGAAAAACTCCCTTGGGCGCTGTAAGCTTTGCCAAGGCGGCAAGAGAATTTTCTTCCTCGACATAGGCAATGCGCTCGTCAATGAGGTCACCGGCGATGAGCACGGCATCTGGCTGTAGCTCGTTAAGGCGCTGGGTGAGCTTTTCGGCATAGCTACGCCCCAGTATGCGTCCTAAATGTACATCGGAAATCAATGCCAGCTTATAGCTTGTTCCGGCAGGAAGCTTGTTGGTAATGATTTTTTCGCTGCGCACCACGGGGCGAAAGGCATTTAAGCTGCCAAAGGTAACGGTGAGGCAGCTGGCGACTAGGGTTATCATGGCTATTTTAGCAAAGGGTAGCTGAAGTGGCAGGGCTTTGCTTATAAGCCATATCAATAAATGCAGTAAGGAAAAAAGCAGCGTGTAATAGCCAAAGGCTACCCACAGCCCCTCTAGCCAAGCAGAGAGCTTCACTAACATGTGTGGTAAATTGGGAGAAAGTGCTCTGCTAAAAATCGCGTTTATAGTTAAAGCTAAATAGAGTAGAGTGAACCAGCTGCTGCGTCCCCAGGGCAGATTATGGCGATAATAGAAAAAGCCAATGCTGCTTAAAAGCAAATCAACTGTGCCAATGAAAAAAATTATACGCATAGAAAAACTCCTGATTTTTTTAAGTATATTATACAGCTTAAAGTCCGCTACAAGTCAAGAGTTTTATGTAAGCAACTACTCATTTATTAGTTAAAACTTTGCAAACTTTAATCCTTGGTCGTATGAAAGAATAGCACATTAGTGTATAAATTTTGCGAATTTAATTAGAAAGTGACTCTTGCTGTTGACATAGAAAAAATTGCGTGATATAATAACAAATTTTTGACTTTTTTTCGTTGGGGTGGTACAATGTATGCATAAGGTTTATTTAGGGGACGGAATGGGAAATTTTACTTAGGAGGGTGGAAAATGTTTGCTGCAGGAGACCGTGTAGTTTATCCGCTGCATGGCGGTGCCATAGTGAAGGAAGTCCAAGAGCGTGAGCAAAATGGTGAAAAGGTAGAATATTATATTCTGCAAATGCTATTTGAAAGCATGACTGTAGCCTTGCCCGTGAGTAGTGCAGAAAAGCTGGGCTTACGTACTATTGGCGATGAAGGAACTCTGGCAAGTATTGAAGCCGTTTTGCACGAAAATCCTGATGTGCAAGCCGTAAAGAGTATTTCCTGGAATCGTCGCTTTCAAATGTATATGGATAAAATCAAGAGCGGCAGCGTGGTAGAGGTAGCAAAAATTTTTAAGCTGCTCACTCTTTTAGAGCGCAACAAGAAGATATCCGTGGGCGAGCGTCGCCTTTTACATAACACAAAGCAAATATTGCAGAGCGAAGTTATGCTGATTCGTAATGTGGATGCCCAAAAGGCAAGCGAGTGGCTCGACTTCTGCTGTCAATAATTGGCAAGCTTCAAGGACTATCCTGTGTGAGGATGGTCCTTTTTTATGCCTTAAATTGTATACAAAGTATTCATAAATTACTTATTTTGTTTGCTTGTTTTTTTTCGTATTTAGCAGTATTATATAATAGATATATTAGTAAGCAGAAGCTAGTTATCAAATTTTGAGGAAAGGAGGAAGAAACATGTTAAGAAAATTGATTAGCCTCTCTATTTCGTTGATGATTATTATTACCGGACTCATACTTACTGACATCTCCTTACCGTATATGTCGAAATATCTGGGCTATGATCTGCATGGCAATGGCTTTTTTGGCATTACCTTTGCCAATATGATTTTGGCGCTGCCCGGCCTTTTTGTGTTTTCCTGGCTGGCGCTGGTGTTGGCGCCCTTTATTACCAATAGTATCTTTAACTACGCGGAGCTGTTGACCACATCCCTATCGAAAATCCCCACCAGTGATATTCTGGTCATGGTTTTTGGCATTGGTATCGGCCTTATTTTGGCCAATCTAATCGGCGGCCCCTTTTCGCGGCTGCCCATTGTAGGCCCCTATATTCCCATTGTGCTGAGCCTCGTGCTAAGCGTGGTAGGTGCCAAGCTAGCCCTGCGCAAGCATAACGATATTGTGGGCTTTTTCAATCGCATTCCCAGCCGCAAGGCCATTAAGCCTGAAGAAAAGCAGCCAGATGCCATTACAGGCCCTCTGAGTGACCGTCTGTACAGCGCTAACAAGCTCTTAGATACCAGCGTCATTATCGATGGACGAATTATGGACATTATAGCAGCTGGCTTTTTAGAGGGACAGCTGGTGGTGCCCAATTTTGTTTTAGAGGAGCTACAAAAATTATCCGATTCTGCCGATAATTTGAAGCGTGCCAAGGGACGCCGTGGCTTGGACTTGGTGCAGGATTTGCGCATTAGCTATAAGGACCAGGTTGTGGTTGTGGATAATGATTTTGATGATATCGCCGAGGTTGATGCTAAGCTGGTGCGTTTGGCCAAGCAGGCCCATGCTGCTATCATTACAAATGATTATAATTTGAATAAGGTTGCCGGCATTCAGGGCGTAAAGGTCCTGAATATTAATGAGCTTGCCAATGCGATTAAGCCTGTGGTTATTGCCGGTGAGGAAATGAATGTGTACCTAGTGAAGGAAGGCAAGGAGTCCAATCAGGCTATTGCTTATTTGGATGATGGTACCATGATTGTTGTAGAAAATGGTCGTCATAGTATTGGCTCAAGTGTGCCGGTTGTGGTGACCTCTGTGCTGCAAACAGCTGCGGGCAGAATGATTTTTGCCAAGGCTGTGCGCTATTAACTCAATAGTAAAGCTTTACAGACTGGGGCGCTAGCTCCAGTCTGTACTTGAATATGGTGAAGAATTATGGAAAAATTAGTTGCAATCGTGCCCGCAGCAGGCGCTGGTAAGCGCCTGGGGCTGGGGATTAATAAGGCCTTCGCCGAGCTGCGCGGCGCGCCGCTCATCGTCCACTGCCTGGCCATGCTGGCGCGGACCAAGCTGGTCCACGAGGCCATCGTGGTGCTGGCACCGGCGGAGGTGGATGAAGGCAGCGCGCTTTTAGCTCGCTACCAAGCGAGCTATTTTGCTACGCTGCCCATCAAGGTTGTAGCCGGTGGCAAGGAGCGCCAGGACAGCGTGGCCAACGCCTTGGCCGCTGTGCCTGCCGACGCCGACTTTATCGCCGTGCACGACGGCGCCCGGCCCTTTGCAGGGCGCGCCGTCTTTAAGCGCACGCTGGCGGCAGCGAGGGAGCAGGGCGCGGCCATTGCGGCTGTGCCCGTGAAGAACACCATTAAGGTGGTGGACGCCAAGGGCGTTGTCGTAGACACGCCCGTGCGTTCCACCTTAGTTGCGGTGCAAACGCCGCAGGTGTTTCGCGCCGCGTTGCTCAAGGATGCTTACGCAAACCTAGCCGCGCATCCTGCGGCTGTCACCGATGATGCATCCGTAGTAGAGCTGTTAGGCCATAGGGTAGCGGTGGCCCAGGGCCGCTACGAGAATATCAAGATTACGACGCCGGAGGATTTGGTGCTGGCTGAGCATTTCTTGGAGGAATTACAGGACGAGGAGCATGAATATGGAAAATAATGTGAAGCTGCCCGCCTTTCGTGTGGGCTGTGGCTATGATGTGCATAAATTAGTGCCCGAACGCAAGCTTATTTTGTGTGGCGTCCAGGTGCCCTATGAGCTGGGCCTTTTAGGCCACAGCGATGCGGACGTGGCTCTGCATGCGTTGATGGACGCGCTGCTGGGTGCTGCCGCTCTAGGTGACATTGGTAAGCATTTTCCAGATACGGATGCACGCTTTAAGGGTGCCGACAGCATGAAGCTGACGGAGCATGTAGTGGAGTTGCTGCGTGAGCGGGGCTGGCACATCAACAACGTTGATGTGACCATTATTGCCCAACGACCCAAGCTGGCTAGCTTTATTCCCGCAATGCGTAGCAAGGTGGCTGCTGTTTTGGGCATTGACGCGGATGCAGTGAATGTGAAGGCTACTACTACAGAAAAGCTGGGCTTCACCGGTCGCGGCGAAGGCATTGCCTCCGAGGCTGTGGCGAGCTTAGTAAAATATTAAGATGAACGCTCATGGAATTATTTCCATGGGCGTTTTTTTCATTATTTTTATTCCTTTTGCCCACGTCCTATGCTATAATATTAAGTTGACAGACTATGCAATCAGCGTTAACAGTGTTGGCGTTGAACAGCCCAGGCGTGGTCTGTTGGATGTGTATATTAACCATAACAGGCCTTTCTCGTATCGTGCCTGAATAATTTTGGAGGGAGAATAAAAGATGTGTTGTTGTTGTAATAATGAAGAAGTAAGAGTAAGATTTGCACCGAGCCCCACCGGCCCGTTCCATATTGGCGGCGCTCGCAGCGCACTGTTCAACTGGCTTTTAGCCCGTAAAACCGGCGGCAAGCTGATTCTGCGTATTGAGGATACTGATAGAGAGCGTTCCACCCCGGAATCTGAAGAAAACATCAAGGCTGCCTTGAAGTGGCTGGGTATGGACTGGGATGAGGGCGTTGATGTGGGCGGCCCCAATGGTCCTTATCATCAAATGGAGCGTTTGGACATCTACAAAAAATATACCGACCAGCTGCTGGCTGAGGGCAAGGCATATTATTGCTATTGCACCGATGAGGAGCTGGAGGAGGAGCGCCAATCCTTGATTAAGGCCGGCAAAATGCCCCGCTACATGGGCAAATGCCGCAATCTGACCGAGGAGCAAATCGCTCAATTTAAGGCTGAAGGCCGCAAACCCACCGTGCGCTTCCGTGTACCTGCTGACAAGCAAATTTTGGTGCGCGATATGGTGCGTGGTGATGTAGTATTCGATTCTAATAATATCGGTGATTTTGTTATCGTAAAATCCGATGGCATTCCCACCTATAACTATGCTGTAGTAATCGACGATGCTTTGATGCATATTACCCATGTTATTCGTGCTGAGGAGCATTTGTCCAACACTCCGCGTCAATGCTTGATTTATGATGCACTGGGCTTTAAGCAACCCACCTTTGGTCATATTTCCCTGATTTTGGGCAAGGACCATACCAAGATGAGCAAGCGTCATGGCGCTACTAGCGTGGACCAATATCGTCAGCTGGGCTATCTGCCCGCCGGCATCAACAATTTCTTGGCTCTGTTGGGCTGGGCTCCCAATAGCGAGCAAGAAATCTTTAGCATGGAGGAGCTGATTAAAGAGTTCTCCATGGACCGCGTGGCTAAAAACCCTGCAGTTTTTGATATTGACAAGCTGAACTGGATTAACCAGCATTACATGCGTCAGCTTGATGCAGAGGCCTTCTTTGAGGCTGCTAAGCCTCACATGATTGCTGCTGGCTACATGACCGGTGGGGAAGAGGGCGAAAAGCTGGCGTGGCTGAAGCGTGTTGTGGCTACTGCCCAAGAGCATGTTTCCTATGCAGCGCAAATCCCCGCTTGTGTAGAAATGTACTTTAATGATGAATTCGATTTTGAAAACGAGGAAGCAGAGGCTGTTTTGAAGGCTGAAACCGTGCCCACCGTAATTAACATGCTGCTGGAAGAACTGCCCAAGGTAGAAAATTTGGACAACGCAGCTGTAAAGGCACTGTTTAAGCAAATTCAAAAGGGCACCAAGCTGAAGGGCAAGGATGTATTTATGCCCATCCGCGTAGCCTTGACCGGCAACCAACATGGCCCTGAGCTGGCAGCTATGGTGCCGCTCTTAGGCGTTGAGCGCACTGCGGCCAGAATTAAAGCTTCCTTGGCAAAGGCTGGCGTTGAGATTTAAAAACGTTATAAGCACCGTTATACTTCGTCACAGCTTGCAGACTTGCTCGACGTACTTCAAGTACGCCATCGCTGCATCTGCTGCACTGTTCCTCGTCTTCCGGCACTTCTAACGCTTTTAAAAAAGAAGGAGAAAAGACAATATGACCATCAGAGTATACAATACCTTAAACAATAGAAAAGAAGAATTCGTTCCCATGACCCCCGGTAAAGCCAATATTTATGTATGCGGCGTTACCCCCTACAACCATCCCCATATTGGCAATGCTCGTCCCTTCGTAACCTGGGACGTAATCCGCCGCTTCTTAGAGCATGAGGGCTATGACGTAACCCATGTACAAAACTTCACTGATGTGGACGATAAAATCATTAACACTGCCAATAAAGAGGGCGTGCAATGGTTCGACATCTGCAATCGTTACATCGATTCCTATTTCGAAGTAATGGATAAGCTGAATGTACGCCGTGCCCATGTTTATCCTCGCGTATCCGAGCATATCGAGGACATTATCGGCACTGTGCAGAGCTTGATTGATAATGGCTATGCCTATGTAGTGGACGGCGACGTTTTCTACAGTGTTGAAAAATTTAAGCATTATGGTCAATTATCCGGCCGTAACATTGAAGATATGATGGCAGGCGCCCGTGTTGATGTGGACGACCGCAAGCAAAACCCCATGGACTTTGCTCTGTGGAAATCTGCAAAGCCCGGCGAGCCCTCCTGGCCCAGCCCCTGGGGCAATGGTCGCCCGGGCTGGCACATCGAATGCTCCACCATGAGCATGAAGTATCTTGGCAAATCCTTTGACTTCCACGGCGGCGGCAGCGATTTGATTTTCCCCCATCACGAAAACGAAATCGCTCAATCCGAGGGCTGCACTGGTTGCCATCCCTTCGTACACTACTGGCTGCACAATGGCTTTATCACCGTTGATAACGAAAAAATGTCCAAATCCTTGGGCAATTTCTTCATGGTTATCGATATCCTAGAGCATTTTGAGCCTGAAACCCTGCGCTTCTTCATCGTTTCCACTCATTATCGCAGCCCCTTGGACTTCAGTGATGCACGTCTTAAGGAAGCTGAAAAGAGCCTGCAACGTTTGCGCTCCGCTCAAGAAACCTTGACCAATCTGGAAGCTATGATGAACGCTGGTCCCACCGAGGATAGCTTGGCTTTGCGTGCTAAGGTTGCCGAGCTGCGCGAGTCCTTCTTAGAAGCAATGCGCGACGACTTTAACACCGCTTTGGCCATCAGCTATTGGTTCGCTTTGGCTAAAGAAATCAATGTTTACCACAAAGCTATTACTGACGCCGGCAGCAAGCCAGATGGCAAGCTGGTAGCAGCATTTGCTGCTGTTTTTGCTGAGATGGCTTCCATCATCGGCGTATTGGAAAAAACTGCTGCTCCCGCTGCCGCAGAAGCTGGTGACAATAAGGAAGCAGAGCTGGTGGAAATGCTGATTGCTATGCGTCAGGATGCCCGCAAGGCTAAAAACTACGCCTTGGCAGACGAGCTGCGCAATAAATTAGGCGCTATCGGCATCGTGCTGCAGGACACTCCCCAAGGCGTAAAATGGTCTAAGCAATGAA
>JBJDXD010000022.1:0-3297 GCA_051866495.1 Phascolarctobacterium sp.
GGTGTCATATATGGTGTCAAGATAAAAAGCACCTGCCAAGCTCTGACAGGTGCCAACCGAACCGCACATCCGGGCAGAAGCTCCTTGCATTCACGAAACTGCGCCTGCAAGGCTACCACTGCAACTACATATATTATACAACTTTTCTTAATTTAGTACAACCGTTTATACTATAAACAAATTGTAACATTTGCTTTCGCAATCATCCCTCGCCACACCCCCATAACAAAAGCGCCCCGGCGCAGTGAAAGATGTGATTGCATAAATCATATCCTTCGCCGCGCTGGAGCGCTATTTCTTTGCCCTCATCAGGGCGCTTTTTAATCTGTCTCTTGTCACTACACAATCGGTGCGATTTAGACTCCTACTCGCTAACGCGGTAGGAAACAAATGTTTGTTTATGCGATCAATTTGCCCAAGCGCTTGGCAATTGCTTCTACTTTTTCGCGAGGCAGACACCAAACCGCTAGTTCGTGGTGGGCCTCTGCGAGAGAGCCATTCTCCGCCGGTACAGCCAAGGCCGCTCCTGGTAGCGCACATCTGTAATTACAAAAAAAGGCCCATTTCTTAATATGGGTTCAAAAATTTTTTTACTAGGTTTTGGTCAGCAAAACACCCTAGGCAAAGCTGTTAGCGAAGCTTTGTCTAGGGTGTTTTATTCGGATTTACCTTTGTTGTTATATTTTGTTTTCACTCTCATATTATCGTTATCGTATGTGCGTTCAATGTTTACGGGCTCCTTTTTTTCTAGGCATTTAAGCCATTCATCAAAAAGATTTTGCACTAGCTTGGAACAGGTTCGTTTCACAAAGCCACGCAGTCCGTTACCAAAATAAGCACGCATAAACATATAAATAGCATATGGGCCCACTACTTCAACAAGCCTGCCAAAAAAAGCTATACTGCAGCTCACCTTGCCTTTTTCTATGCAGGACAGATTGGAGCGCGTGATGTTGAATTTTTTTGCAAATTCCGCCTGCCTAATTCGATGTACTATCCTATAAAGTCTTATTTCGTAGCCAAAGCGTTCATCAAAGGGCTTATAATTAACGTCTGCCATTTTACCCCTCCTATATAAGTATTTTACAAATTAATTGAATAATATGCACTTAATGTGAGGGATTTTTACATTATGTGAAATTTGTTTACCTTAGATGCAATTCCGACTATTTTGATTTATTATAATATTGTCGACAAATAAGACGGGCCCGTCTAATTTTCTAATTCTTGCGTATTTTGCGCAAATAGAAAGGACGGGTTACAATTGAAAACCGAAAACACCTACACCAATTTATTTACTGAAAACGAATTGAAGGAGCAGGTTTTGGCTGCCCAAAGGGGTGAACAACAGGCCATTGATGCTTTGTGTGAGGCTTTTGAGCCTTTGGTTATGAAGGAGGCGCATACTAGCTATATCGTGCAGGCATTGGGACAGGATGCCGAAAATACTGCCTGGGAATATTTTTTAGAATTTATCATGGCCTATAAGGATGATAAATATCTTTTGCTCCCCGGCTTAATTAAAACCAAGCTGCATTATGCGCTTATGCAAAAAGTTTACCGCAATTATAATGTGGATGCACTGTTTTTGCTGGATGTTACCAATGCAAAGGGCAAGCGTCTTATTGAGCCCAGCTCTGAGGATAACCAGCTTGAAAAAATCCATCTACTTGCCGGTCTACAATATGCTCTGAGCAGCTTGAGTGAGAAGCAGTGGGAAATAGTGAAGGACACTATTTTGCATAATATTTCTTTAAAGGAATATAGCCAAAAGCATAATATATCCTACACAGCTGCATATTTGCTGCAAAAAAGAGCTTTGGCTGCACTGAAGGCTGCTTTTTAGGAGCTAGGTAATACTACTAGCCTTAGCATGGTGTTTATATATACTTAGCTAAAGGATAGTGGTTCTGGCTTTAGTTACTACTAAGCTTTTGTTACTCTAGGATGTATTTACTAACGTAAATACTTGGAAAAGGATGGGGCAAGAAGAAAAAAAGAAAAAAGAAGAAGTTGTTTATATAATTACACGAACCGGGCCGAATCTTAACATGGTCAGTGCAAATTATTTTTCAAAAAAATTTTTTGATGCATGTTAAGAAATGGGCACCTTGTTGTAATTATATAAGTGAGAGGGTTGAAATCATCTCGAACTTGTCTCCACCGCTCCCCTCTCCCTCAAAGTGCACACCGGTTAAACACGAGTAAGGTAGCGCGGTGAGAAAGGAAAAAGCTATGCAAGTTTTTAATCCCAGTCAAATTTCTTTAGCCCAGCTTCTCAAGGAAGCCCAAGCCAATCGTGGCAAAATCAAGCACATTTACCTGCATTGGACAGCAGGAAGGTATGAGCAATTTTTTGATGATTACCATCTCAACATCGATGGCGAAGGCAAGGTTTATCGCACCTGCTCTAGCCTAGATGAGCTCAAGGCCCACACCTACAGGCGCAACAGTGGTGCCATTGGCATCACCCTGTGCTGCGCACTGGATGCCAGCTGGCAGGGCGAAGTCCCCGATTTGGGCAGCTGCCCGCCCACCACACTGCAGCTTGTAGCTCTGGCAAAGGTGGTTGCGGTGCTGTGCGTAGGCCTTGGACTGGCTCTGGACGATAGCGCCGTTATGACCCACGCCGAAGCCGCCCTAGTGGACGGCTATGGCGCGGGCAGCGGCGACAGCGAAACACGCTGGGATTTGGCTTATGTGCCCACCAGTGGCGGTGGCCTTATCGAGGGTGGCCCCTTTGTGCGGCAGCTTGCACAGTATTACAGCCAAGCGCTGGTATTGCTCGCACCGCCAAGTAGCGAGCAGCTGTAAAGCATAAACTGTATGGTAGCTATATAGTTGTTATGGTAGCTGCCAGAATTGAACTATATAGTAGCTATATAGTTATTATGGCAGCTGCTAGAATTGAACTATATAGTGGCTATACAGTTATATTTTGAAAGGAGAGTTAAAAAATGGCAACTGTTGAAAAAGTTTTGGCAAAACGCACCTTGTGCATCAATGTAAAGAACGGCATGAACGCCGATGGCACCGATAAGGTGAAGGGGTATAGCTACAATAAGGTTAAAGAAACTGCGGCCGATGCCGACATTTTCGCTGTGGGCTATGCTATGGCCGGTCTGATGGACAAGGAGCTGGCGGACATTTCTATTTCTGAAAGATCCGTGCTCACTGAAGTAATGTAATAGGAGGAAAATGCAATGGAATTACAACTGGTTTTTAAATGCACCAATGGCAAGAAGCGTATTATCGTTATCAACAGCCCCCGCGAGGATGTGACCTTGGAGGAGGCCA
>JBJDXD010000023.1:0-18286 GCA_051866495.1 Phascolarctobacterium sp.
AACCCCCGATACCGCCGTGAAAGGGCGGTGTCTTAACCGCTTGACCAACCGGCCAGGTGGCTCCCCGAGTAGGACTCGAACCTACGACGCCCTGATTAACAGTCAGGTGTTCTACCGACTGAACTATCGGGGAATGATACCGGATGCTTGAGCTTTTGTATCGCTCAACATCACGAGTGTTATTATAAGCTTTCTAGAACACTTTGTCAACACTTTTTTGTAAAAAATTTAATATTTTTTCTTAGCTATTGACGAGCCATTGTAGGATAAAAAAGCTCAAGAAATTATCCCCAAGCTAAGGTAGCTTAAGCCTCCACCTTTACAACGATTTTTTGCACATGCTGAACTGCACCCTCGCCACAGCAGCCATTGGCGCAATTAGGGCGATGCAGCTCCCAAGGGAAGAAAATAGCAAAATCTCCTGCATTTAAAACCGCGCAGTTCTTTTCCTTAGGATCGGCATAGAAAATCACATCATTTTCCTCTGCCTTGTTTTCTGTTTCTAGGCACTCGTTAGTCAAGGGAGTAAACCAAATGATTTCGCTGCCCTCTGCAACATACTGTACATCAATATATTGATTGTGCTTTTCGGCACGACGCTGAGCCTTAGGCTCAGTGTCATAGGTGTTCACGCGAGCAAAAACCTTGCGACCGTCGATTTCGTATTCACCATTAGGAACTTGGCTAAAATCAGTTGCTGCAATATAAGCCAGAGCTTGGGCCAGACGGGGGCTCACAAAGGGCAGCAGCTTGTAAATATCCTTTTTATTACCAGTAAGCATAACTAGGCCTCCTTACTTTCATATCTAAGTAAATTATAGCAGAGGAAATGACCCTTGACAACGAAAACTGCACGCCCTGCTAACAGCTTTGCTAAAGCCCTTCTCAAAGGGGCTACGCATATGTTATAATATAATGTCTGATTTTGTGCATTAATATTTAACATAAGAAAGAGGTTATGCATGAGCTACTTGAATGTGACTAATGTTTCCCATTCCTTTGGGGGACGCCAAATTTTAGAAAACGTTTCCTTCAAGCTCCAACGGGGCGAGCATGTGGGCCTTGTTGGTGCCAATGGCGAAGGTAAATCCACCTTTTTAAATATCGTAACCGGGCATGTTTTACCTGATGATGGCAAGGTTGAATGGCCCGGTAAGGCCACAGTGGGCTATTTGGACCAGCAAAGCACCCTGCAAAAGGGGATGACTATTCGCGAGGTACTGCACACTGCCTTTGATGCTCTTTACGAAAAGGAGCAGCAAATGCTGGAGTATTACGAAAAAATGGGCGATGCTACCCCTGAAGAAATGGATAAAATGATGAACGCCGTGGGCGAAATCCAAACGGAGCTGGAGCACGCAGGCTTTTATTCCTTGGACAGCAAAATCGAAGAATTTGCCAACGGCTTAGGCCTCGGCAGCATCGGTCTGGACAAGGATGTTAGCGAGCTGAGTGGCGGTCAACGCAGCAAGGTTTTACTCACCAAGCTGCTCCTCCAAAACTCCCAAATTTTGCTTTTGGACGAGCCCACCAACTATCTGGATGTGGAGCATATTGAATGGCTCACCAAGTTTTTGCAAAACTATGAGCACGCCTTCATCCTTATTTCCCATGACGTGCCCTTCCTCAATAACGTGTGCAATGTAATTTATCATTTGGAAAACTGTGAGCTCACCCGCTACAGCGGCAATTACGATAAATTCCAAGAAATGTACGCTATTTACCAAGCCCAAAAGGCCAGCGCCTACGAGCGTCAGCAACAGGAGGTAGCCAAGCTGGAGGACTTTATCGCCCGCAACAAGGCCCGCGTTGCTACAACTAATATGGCCAAGAGCCGTCAACGCAAGCTGGACAAGATGGAAATGATTGAAAAGCCCCGTGAAAAGATTAAGCCCACCTTCCAATTTAAGGAAGCACGCACTCCCAGCCGCTTTATTGTGGAGGCCAAGGATTTGGTCCTGGGCTACGACAGCGCCCTGACCCGTCCTGTGACCTTCAATTTGGAGCGCGGTCAAAAGATTGCTATTAAGGGCGTTAACGGCTTGGGCAAGACTACGCTGCTCAAGACTATTTTGGGCATTATACCTCCCTTCAGCGGCAAGGTGGAGTTGGGCGAATTCCTTGAGCCCGGCTATTTCGAGCAGGAGGAACGAGAGAAGAACGATAAGACGGCCTTAGAGGATGTGTGGGACGCCTATCCCGGCATGACCAACTACGAGGTGCGCGCAGCCTTAGCAGGCTGCGGCCTGACTAACGAACACATCACTAGCAAGGTGTTCGTGCTGAGCGGCGGCGAAGCCGCCAAGGTGCGCCTGTGCAAGGTGATGCTGAAGGATGTGAACTGGCTGGTGCTGGACGAGCCCACCAACCATCTGGATGTGGACGCCAAGGAGGAGCTGCAAAGAGCGCTGAAGGCGTTCAAGGGCAGCGTGCTACTGGTTTCCCACGAGCCTGAATTCTATGAGGGTTGGGTGGATAAAGTTTGGAACATCGAAGATTGGACAACGAAAATAATATAGTTCTATAGCGGCGTCCAGTAAGGCATCATCTATCTCGGTGTGGCTCCTTAAAGTATTATAGATACGTCTGTGCACTCAAGAGTACAGCGCGACCAGCATGTGCTCACTGCACTACGCTTGTGACCACATGGGTCGTGGCTTGTCGCCACACCTCGTATCTAATACCTTCTTGAACGCCCATATAAGAGGTTTTCACTTTTCAAAAAAAGCACTGCTTTCGCATCAACTTGCGTTAGCAGTGCTTTTGTTTTTGCATTTTTTGCATTATAGATAATCGTGTACTCTCTTCTTAAAAATCTTAAACAAATCCACCTTTTCTGCCGACATAAATTCATAGCCCGGTGCTAAGAGCGCGGCTCGCTCCCTCGCCGCCTCTAAATCATGGAACACGTCCCACTTAGCTGCTACCAAAGCATGACCTGTAAGCCGCAAAAGGTAGGCCGGATGATACGTTGCTATACAATCAAAGCCCTGCTCCGTGCGGAACCACTGCCCTCTATCCCTAGTAATGCGCATATCGGGGTTACCCAGATAGTGCATAGCCACGCCGCCCAAGGCCACGATGACCTTGGGCTGAATAATTTCTAGCTCCCTATTAAGCCAACGTTTAGCGCAAAAGGCCGCCTCTGCAATATCCGGCGTGCGATTATTCTTGGGCCGACACTTAATCACATTGGTAGTCAAAACCCTATCCCGTGTCATCTTAGCCGCCCACAGCGCCTTATCCAAAAGCTGTCCCGACGGACCTATCAAGGGACAGCCGTAATCATCCTCCACACCGCCGGGACCTTCGCCCACAAAAACAATGGGACTCGCTGGGTTGCCAAACCAGCCCACGGGAGCAATAGCCTCTTTCCTAAAGGGACAGGCCTGACAGGCGTTTAATTCCTTTGCTAATGTATCCAAATCCATTTTCTTCTCCTCACTGCAGCGCCAGCTTGGGCTCAAACTGCACCATGACAAAGGGCAGATGAGTATTAAGCTCCTTGCGAGCCACCATTAGGCTCTCGCCCACTGCTTGAATATTACCCACCGCCGGCAGAACCTTGCGTCCTAAGCTGCCCATGGTGAGCATGCGTCCCTGCTCGTCAAAAAGGGATTGCTCCAAAGTCAAATACCAACCATCCGCTTCAGGCTGGCGATATCCATCAATACCACACACCAAAATATAATCAGCTCCGGCAAAGCGGCTTTTTTGCACAACATTCTGATGGGTAAAGGCATCCTTATCCAAGGCCTTATCCATCACAATATAGGAAGGCAGCATCCGCTTATACTCATCGGTCACGAAACGCTTTAAATCAAGATTAGTAGCTACCTTTTTAATATTTTCGGACTCAAAAATCCACAGGGCCACTACCGGAATCCCCATGGTCATTTTTCTATCCGGCACTGGTAAAAGGCGCCCTAAAGCGACCTGTCTGTCATATTCTTCATAAAAATCGCTGACACTATAATCAAAATACATGGCCATATCGTGATGCATATTGCCAACCTGTGTTGATAGACTATACTTTATATGCTGACCAAACTGCTTGTAGCCGCCAAAGAAGGTTTGCAAGCTACCCGGTACAGGGTCTGAAGAATTAGTAATCCGCAAAAGACGCAGCCGCCCGCCATAAGCATTGGCAAAGGCTTCGTTACCAATGGCAGGAGCGCCAAAGGTCACTACGCACAGCCTTTCCGGCGGCATGCCCAAATCAAGCAAACGCTGGCCCAAAAGCGTCGCTGCCGCGCCGCCCAGGCTGTGTCCACTCAAAATCATCATGGCATCAGTGCGCTCTGCCACAGCCTTGAAGACGCCACGCAGCCGACCATTATTGTCAAGCACAGAGGTTTTCATTACCTCATCCACATAGGTATTAAAGCCACTGTGCACGGCAGGCTCGCCCTTACGCAGGGGCTCTGCAGCTAGGGCATGCATTTCGGCTAAGGTGTGACCACCATAATTAACTCGATTAGTCTTCAAATTGATGGACCAATCCTTTTTATTAGCACTACCTCTAAAGGTCACTAAAAAAATACGTTTCTTGAGCTCAGGAAAGAAATTATGGGCAATGGCAAAATTGGTTTCGATACGCCCGCTACGCAGCTTTTGGGGCATAATACGCCAGCCATAGGCTCTGAGATAGTTAAACTCCGTGGAGTTTTCCGGCAAATACACGCCCAAGCAGGATGCTGCCGCAACAGAAGTAAAATATTTATCAATATAATCTGCACTCACCCTTTGCTGCGTAGCAGCCTGACCGGGCACAGAATAAGCCAAGGTAACCGCCAGGGTCATAATCAGCAAGAAAAATCTGCGCAATGCACTTAAACCAAGCATAAGCAAGCTCCTTTCCCTTTAGCTTTCTAACATAATCCTAATTATATTATACGAAGTTATAGCACGTTTTGCAAAGCTTTCACAGTAATTTCGCTAATCATGGGCCTTTGCTACGGAGTTTTAATGCTTAAGAGCAAAACAAAAGGCACCACCTAAAAAGATGATGCCTTAATGGTTAAATGTGTCTTACGTTAGCAGCTTGCTCACCACGGTCGCCGGTGATAACGTCAAATTCAACGTCCCAGCCTTCCTCCAAGGTTCTGTAGCCATCAGCTTGGATTGCAGAGAAATGTACAAACAAATCCTTCGCACCCTCTCTTTGAATGAAGCCGTAGCCCTTTTCAGCATTAAACCACTTTACTTTACCAGTCATCTTAGTCCTCCCTAATTTTGGCAGCTCTTGCCAATTGTACTCTGTAAGCCTCCACCAAAACAAGGTTCACCGCGGTAAAGCATGCAGCCATCCTTGTTACTCCCTATAGCGAAAAGCTTATAGGATACATTATAGCCTAAAACGTCAGGAAAAGCAAATAATTATCTGAATTATTTATCTGAATTTGGGATTTTTTATGCTAGCCCCATAAGAAAATCGGTGCTATTTACCCTCTGGCTGCCAATTGGCGCACAAAGCCAGCTTTTCAGCACGAGTTAATGCTTTTATTTCGCATTCCCGTTTCAGCGCGCTCTCCTTGTCCGCCAGCTCCTCGCTATAAACTAAGGTCAGAGGGCCACGACCGCGGGTATATTTAGCACCCTTGCCGGTAGCGTGCATCTTCAAGCGGTGCTGCAAATCATTGGTCCAGCCGGTATATAAGCTGTCATCCTTACAGCGCAGCATATATACGAAGGCGGGCATTATTTTACAACCTCAACCTTTTCCATGATCACTGCTTCGCGGGGACGATCGCGAAAATCAGTGGGCACTACGCCGATTAAACGCACAACCTCCATGCCCTCTACGATTTTACCAAAGATGGCATGATGACCATTCAGCCAAGGAGTAGGCGCCAGGGTAATGAAGAATTGGCTGCCACCGGTGTTGGGGCCTGCATTAGCCATGGACAGAATGCCCTCGTCATCATGCTTTAAGCCAGGTCCAAACTCGTCCTTAATCTTGTAGCCGGGGCCACCCATACCAGTGCCGGTGGGGTCGCCGCCCTGAATCATAAAATCTTCAATAACACGATGGAAAATAGTGCCGTTATAAAAGCCCTTTTCCGTTAGCTCGATAAAGTTTTTCGTAGTCAGAGGAGCCTTATCCTCGAACATTTCGGCCACAAAGGTACCCTTATTGGTAGTAAATTTGATTTTTCTGTTTTCACTCATAATGTAAGCCTCCAGCTAGATTTATACTTATTTATCAATACTTGTTGAAAGAAACCTGATGACGCATCAAAGCCACCAGCAAATACAGACCGCAGCCCAAAGCAGCCATGGTACCCGGCAGCAGCTGCTTACCGGCCTCGTTGCCATGCAGGAAGATAGCAGCCACCAGCAGCATGCAGAAGAAGCCCATGGTAGCCTGCAGACGCTTGGGGAAAAGGCGCTTGCCGTTCTTATCGCCCTTAGCCTGAGTATATTCAGCAATGCGAATTTCCGGCAGGAACATAATGATGGCCACGCAGTTCAATAAAATCATTTCCATGGTCAGCACTGTAGCTTCCTTGCTGAACTGAGCCAAAGCAAGACCCGCCAAGGAAATACCTGCTAAATAAAGGCTGCGGAAATAACCGCCCTTGATTTGGCTTTCCAAAATATAAGCCGCACCGGTGAGCAAGGGATAAACCCAATAGCCTTCCTTGCCCATCCATACAGCGGATCCAATGATAATTACGTTGTCCACAATGCGATGGCGATCGCCGGAGCTACGGTTAAGCATGCGCAGCACGAAAAGCAGCCACAGCAGCACCAAAATATTACCCTCGCCAAAGAAATAATAGCCCACCACCGTCAGCGCACCGCCGATGATGCCGCCCAGCTGGCGGTCAGGGTCCAGCTCCTGAGCAATCATAAAGCTTAACAGAAAGCCTAGGCCAGCGCCTAAAGCATACATTACTGCGTCGCCGGAGTCCATGCCACCGGAGGTTTTCCACAGGGTAACAGCCACGCACAGGAAAATTGTGGACATCATGGCCAGCTTATGCACCTTTTGGTCGAAATCAATGGGACGACCCAAGCCCAGATACTTGCTAATGCCTGTGGGGTCATAGGCCTCACCGGGCTCGTAGCCCTTATATTTATTACCTTTTTTCGCCATTTTCTTACACCTCATACTCATTGGATAATTTTTTAACTTCTATATTATATCACAAGAGTGCTGAAGAGTCATGCAAAAATCTAAGGAAAAGACCTCAGCCAGCACAAAAAAACACCGAAGGCCTGCTTTTGAAAAAAGTAGGCTCTCGGTGTCAGGGTTTTTAGAAGACCTCAGCCAGCTCGGCTAGAGTCAGGGCAAAAGCCGCGGTGCGAGGCACAGCGGTATTCAAATCCACGGACTCATGGTCAGTGTGCTCGTCATAGTTTTCCACACCTAAGGCATCCAGCGTGGGCACGAATTTGGCAGTGCGATTGCCGTCAGTAAGGCCGCCAGCCACCCATTCGCTTACCTCGCCACCAAATTCTTCTTTAACAATGCGCTTGTACACGTCCACCATTTTTTGAGCTTGAGCAGTCTTTTGCATGGGCCCCGTCACAATGCCACCGGTTACGGTAATTGTGGTGCCGGGGATAACGATTTTTTCAGCTAACGCCTTTACCTCTGCATCAATGCGGCGTTGCTCTTCAATGGTAAAGCAACGAATATTTACCTCACAGAAGGCGTCTCCAGGAATAACGCTAATTTTATCATTAGCAGAGCCAATGACGCCCACATTCACCGTATTTTGGGGAATGAATTGACCTGCGTCCACAATGCCGCGAGCCCTGAGGGCAGCAGCGGTAAAGTCCTTAGGCTGGCCAGGCATGGGGCTGGCCAGCTTGTGCAGCTCAGTAATAGTATAGGCCAGCTGGTGAATAGCGTTGGCGCACTCCTGGGAAGCGTTGCCATGGTGCCCGCCAATGCCCTTCACCTCAATGCGATACTTGGCGTTGCCCTTGCGCTGGGTTACAATGCCCCAGTTAGGACGGGCCACGTCCATGATAATAGCAAAATCGGACTGCTGGCTCAGCTCGGCCACGATGTTCTCCGCCGTTTTAGAGCCACCCTCCTCCTCGCCATTTGTATAATAAATTATTTCCTTAAAGTTTTCAAAGCCAGCTGCCTTCAAGGCCTTCAGGCCATAGATTACCTCCACCACGGTGGCCTTGTCGTCGCCTACGCCGGGACCCCAGGCGAAATTATTATCGTCCACTCTAAAGGGTCTGCGAGCAGCCTCGCCCTTTTTAAATACAGTATCAACATGGGCTACAAGCAAAATAGTGTACTTACCCGTGCCCTTCAGGCGGCTGATTAAATGGCAGGCGCGGTCGTTGTAGCGGAACTCGGTGGTTGCTCCCATGGCTTCCATTTGGGCAGCCACGAATTTATTAGCCGCCTCGGTGCCCTCTCTATCCCCATTCCCGGAGTCAATATTGGTCAAGGTTTCCAAATCCTTTACATAATCCTCATAATGGTCTGACAGATATTTTTTAACTATTTCCTTCATCTAGGCAACTCCTTTCTTAGTGCGTGACAATACTCTCCTGATTTTTATATTCTAGCAACAGGCCCTTAATTCCTGCAAAAAAAGAGAGCCAACGCTATAGTTGACTCTCAGAATTTTTAGCGAGTATATTTTTGAGTAACGTTTCCTTACCCATAATTTATCAGCGAACATTCTTTCCTGTTGCGTTTCGCAATAGGAAGCCTTAAGCCTCCGCTCTATTGATAGCACAGATAATGCCCTTCAGCGCTGCCACGTTAATATTGGCATGGATGCCAGCGCCAAAGATGTGGTCACCATTGACCTTTTTAAGCTCGATATAGCAAATGCCCTGTGCGTCAGAACCGCTGGACACAGCATGCTCGTGGTAGTTGACGAACTTATAGCCGGTTACACCCACACCAGCCAAGGCCTGGAAGAAGGAGTCAATGGGGCCGTTACCCACGCCGGTAATGTATTTTTCCACGCCATCGATGGTGATGGAGCCCTCAAAACGGCTGTGAATAGTGCCATCGGCCTCGTTGAGCTCGGTGAAGCGGTGACGTACCAGCGCATATTTGCCCTGCAAATCGATGTATTCCTTTTGGAAAAGGTCCACAATTTGCTTGCTGCTGAGCTCGTCGCCGTAAGCATCCGCTGCAGCCTTCACGATGCTGCCAAATTCCGGATGCATTTCCTTGGGCAGATTATAGCCCACAGCCTGCTGCAGCACATAGGCTGCGCCTCCCTTGCCGGACTGGCTGTTAATGCGGATAACAGGCTCGTATTCACGGTGCAAATCCGCAGGATTGATGGGTAGATAGGGCACCTCCCAAAAATCGGTACCACTGTTTTTCATATACTCATAGCCCTTGCGAATTGCATCCTGATGAGAACCGCTGAAGGCGGTGAAGGCCAGCTCGCCAGCGTAGGGCTGACGCTCGGGCACGCGCATCTTGGTGCATTCCTCGTAAATCTTTTTGATAGCCAAAATATTGGTAAAGTCCAGCTCCGGGTCCACGCCCTGAGTGAACATGTTAAGAGCAACGGTAACGATATCCAGATTGCCCGTGCGCTCGCCATTGCCAAAGAGAGTGCCCTCAATGCGGTCCGCACCGGCCATAAGGGCCAGCTCGGCGGAGGCTACGCCGGTGCCACGGTCGTTGTGAGGATGAATGCTAATGATGGCAGCCTCGCGGTTCTTCATATTGCGGCAGAAATATTCAATTTGGTCCGCATAGGTATTGGGCGTGCACATTTCCACGGTGGAGGGCAGGTTCAGGATAATGGGATTTTCCTTGGTAGCGCCCATTTCCTGCATCACGGCTTCGCAAATAGCGATGGAGAAGTCGATTTCCGTGCCGGTGAAGCTTTCGGGAGAGTATTCATAGCGAATATTCATGCCGCTGCGAGCTACCTCCTCCTCGGTGAGCTGCTTGATGAGCTTTGCGCCCTGCACAGCGATTTCGGTGATGCCTTCCATATCCTTACCGAACACGACCTTGCGCTGCAACGTGGAGGTAGAGTTGTAGAAATGGATAATTACATTCTTAGCACCCCGCACTGCCTCAAAGGTTTTGCGAATGAGCTCCTCGCGGGCCTGCACCAGCACCTGCACGGTTACATCATCGGGGATGTGATTGCCTTCAATCAGGGTACGCAAAATTTCGTATTCAGTTTCAGAAGCGGAGGGGAAGCCCACCTCGATTTCCTTAAATCCTACATCCACCAGAGTGTGGAAGAATTTCAGCTTTTCATCAATGCCCATGGGGGTTACCAGGGCTTGGTTGCCATCACGCAAATCCACGCTGCACCATATGGGTGCTTTGGTAATAATCTTATCGGGCCATTGGCGGTCGGGCAGGTTTACTCTTTGAAAGGGTACATATCTTTTTTCTTGTTGCATCATTTTTTCCTCTTTTCAAACACTAAAAATAAAATCCGCCCCATAGCTTTTATGCTAGGGGCGGGGAAATTTCCACGCGGTACCACCCTAATTCAGCCGCTTACGCGACCCTTTCAGCCTCCAACAAGGCCTTTGCCTATAACGTGACCACACGTCCTTCCCTACCTATCAGGAAGGCAACTCCGGGATCAGTATACATATAGCTTCCGGCTCCGCTTTCCACCAACCAGCGGCTCTCTTGGCCCTTTCACCATATCTTCTTCCCTTCTTAGTCTTTCAGGGGCGATTTGTAGTTGTTGAGGAATATTTTACTTTGTTTATATTGCCTTGTCAACAGTAAAAAAGAATTATTTTTTGTTGTGCTTTACTGTGTAACGAATGAAACAGATTACCTTAACATTTTAAACACTGCGCCACCTAATAGGGACAGTGCAGCGCAGGCCACCACTACCAGCCACTCCTGCCACTGCAAGGGGGCAGTGCGCAAAACGCTGCCGCCTAGGTAAGTCATTGCTACCTGCACTGCAGCAATTAAAAGCATAACCTCAACAAAGGCAGGATTGGTGCGTAAATTGTCCAGCACATTAAGCTTATTAGTGCGCACATTAAAGGCATTGGCCACAGCCATCATAATAAATGCACTGAAAAAGCCTGTATAGGTATATATGTGGTCCGAAGCGTTGCGGAACAAGGCATCCACATGGCTGCTAGTAAAAAAGGCTAACCCAAGCAGTGTCATTAGTGTGCCAGCAAAAACAATCTCTTGCAGCATGCTTTTACTAACGATAGCAGTGTCGCGGCGCTTGGGTTGCTCAGCCATATACGCAGCCAAAGCAGGCTCTCCCCCGAAGGCCAGCGCCGCCAGTGTATCCATCACTAAATTTACCCAAAGAATTTGCGTAATTGTTAAGGGTTTATCAATACCCAAAAAGGGTGCTATAAAGCTTGTGGCTACTGCTGCACAGTTAATAGTTAGCTGAAAGACGATGAATTTACAAATATTATTATAAATAGTGCGTCCATATAAAATAGACTGCTTAATGCTAAGGAAATTGTCGTCCATGATGACGATATCGCCTGCCTCCTTGGCAACCTCCGTGCCGCTACCCATGGCAAAGCCCACATCGGCACGCTTCAGCGCCGGCGCATCGTTCACACCGTCGCCGGTCATGCCGACTACTAGGTTCAGCTCCTGTGCCAGCCGTACCAGCCGCAGCTTGTCCAAGGGCAAGGCCCTGGCCACCACCCGCAGCTGGGGCAGCTGGCGCTTTACCTCCTCATCACTGAGCTGTGCCAGCTCAGCCGAGGTCCACACCAGCTCCTCAGAGCTACACAAAAGGCCTGCATCCTTAGCAATCGCCATGGCCGTTTCTTTCCTGTCGCCAGTAATCATCACTACCTGCACGCCTGCTCGCTGTACCTCTTGCAGCGCTTGCACTGCCTCCTGACGTACATCATCACGAATAGCCAGCACGCCCAAAAGCGTCCAGCCCTCCTCGGGCACAAAGGTGCCCTCGCCAGCTGCTCCGCCTTTGGCTTGGGCAGAGCAATCGCAGCTACACAACGCCAGTAGCCTCATGGCCTTGCCAGCAAGCTCATTCATGCGCCTTTCAAGCGCATGCTGCTGCTCCTTTTTCCACTGCTGCTGGCTGCCATCCTCTGCCCAATAGTGGCTAATTTTAGGCAGCAATATTTCAGGTGCGCCCTTGATTATAGCGTAGCCATGTTCATTCTCCTTCACAATTGCTAGGGAGTATTTATTACTGCTATTAAAAGGCATGAAGTGCAAACGCTGAGGCATTTTTCCTAAGCGCACGCTGCCAATATATTTATTCAGCGCCGCCTCAGTCATATTTCCCCCCAAGATTTGTTCACCGCTGTAGCTCGCAGAGGTATTTAGCAAAACCTGCTGTAATGTTAAGCCTTGCATTGCCTGAGGCAACTTGGCAAAGCCTTCATATTCCCTGCCATCACCAGTTATAAAATTTACAACCTCTAGCTGCCCCTTCGTTATAGTACCAGTTTTATCAGTAAAGAGTAAATTCAAGCTACCCGCTGTTTCGATACCCACTAGCTTACGCACCAATACCTGATCTCGCAGCATCTTGCGCATATTTAGTGACGAAACGATAGCAATCATTAAAGGCAGTCCCTCCGGTACCGCCATAACGATAATAATAATGCCTAAAATTATCGCCTGCAGCAAATCGCTCAACACAACAGTTAAATTGCTAGTATAATTGCTCCAGCCTCCTGCCAGCATAAGCTTGTGCAGCATCACAGCCAAAACAATGAGTACGCCACCACTATAACCTAGTTTACTAATCTTCTTGGCCAATGCTTTCAGCTTCAGCTTTAAGGGGCTATCTCGGTCTTCGTCCTTAAGCTCCTGGGTCAATTGTCCATATAACGAAGCTGCGCCAATTTTTTCTACTTTTAATAGCCCATTGCCTTCCACAACTACGCTGCCACGAAACAAGCTATGCTTATCTAATAAATTAGGATTTTTTGTTGCAGTCTTAGCACAGGTACAAGTTTCCCCAGAGCCTTGTGCATTTTTCCCTAGCTCCAATTTATCACTAACATTTTCCTCTATTTCCCGGGAAATTTTTTTAGCCGGCTCGCTTTCACCATTTAAGGTCGCTTGGTCCACAGCTAACCTTCCTTCTAGCAAAAAGCCATCAGCTGGCAGCTTGTCCCCAGCTTCCAAAATTACAACGTCTCCAACTACAACATCCTCTGCAGAAATACTTTGAAGCTTGCCATCCCGCCACACCTTGCAAAGAGTGCGGCTAGCCTCAGCCTGCAAGCGCTGGAAAGCATTTTCGTTGCTATATTCTGACCATGTAGAAACGAGTAGAGCTAACATAATTGCTATAAAAATACCTACTGTTTCCACCCAATCACTGTGACCGGAATACACAAATATAACATTGATGAGCAGCGCTACCAGCAAAATTTTAATCATTGGGTCTTTGAGATTTTCCAATAATTTGTCTCCAAAGCTTTTCTTTGCTGGCTTAGGTAGTACATTGCGTCCATGCTTTATCTGGCTGTTTTCAACCTCTTGTGAGCTTAATCCATAGCATTTTTCCATAAGTAACGCCTCCTTCATCAGCATCACCTACCAACAAAAAAGGCGAGGCAATGCTGCAAAAATAATATATTTGCAACAAAGTCTCGCCATTTACTCACATCGCCGGACTGACGCTTACGCGTACAATCGTACTGACGGCCATGCAAACATGGTTGCCTCAAGCGGCACCCACGCCAGCTACTCCCTTTATTCAAGCGGGTATAAAATTAATTGGACCAAACGGTCTTCATCAGCTTGGGATATTCTGCATTCAGATGCTTCAGCACCACATCGATTACTGCATGCACCAGCTCAGGCATAAATTCTTCATCGGTGGTCGGAATGCAACTCTCGATAACGATATCACCATTCTCGTTAGCATAGTATTTGAAAACCTTGTAATTCTCATTCAGGCTATTCATATGCTCCATAACAGCGGCCTTGTTGGACTCCTTTACTAAGCCAGCACCCACGCGCACTTGCAGCATTACATAAATGCTTTCGTCGATTACCAGCATGGTAGGAAGGTTTTGTCCGCCAACTTCCATAGCACTACGATAAACTACAGGATGCATATCTCCATCAAGCTCTTGCATTTGGAAGACATTGATATTTCTTTCATTAATAAAATTAGTAAATTTTTGTGCTTTAAGGTTCATCATAACTCCTCGCTTTCACTTTGCTTGTGTCCATTATACACCATGTAATGCTTTTTTCCTAGAAGAAATAATTACAAATTAGTGAATTATAAGCAACATTTCTTTGTTTAGTCAGCGCAGTGGCACTCCTCATGCTCATCCTCTAATAAGGTTTGGGCAAAATCATAGCCGAATTGCTCAGCAGCCTCTACATTATTAGGCTGTGGCGTCCACTTGCAGGTATGCCCCGGAAGAATCTCCTTGCTAAACTTGCCCAGCATCTCCTCCATATCCTTTTGCGCGCCACCGGCCCAGCCGAAGGTACCAAAAGCAGCAGTCTTTTTACCTGTGGGAGCCAAGCCCTTCATATATGTCAGGAAGGAGCCCATGCTAGGCATCATACCACTATTGAGAGTGGGAGAGCCAACTAAAAGACCGGAAGCAGTGAAAACTTCAGCAGCAACAGTGCTGTTAGGCGTTGCACTAAGCTTAAACACTTTAACCTCAATGCCTGCCTTTTGGGCACCACGAGCCATAGCGCGAGCTAGTTTTTCTGTACCGCCCCACATGCTATCATAGGCAATAACTAAGCTACCGTCGCACACGCCTTGTCCCCACTTGCTGTAGCAGTCCACGATTTTGGCAATATTTTTGCGCCATACCACACCATGGCTAGGAGCAATCATTTTAATCTCTAAACCGCCCACCTTGGTAATAGCCTTACCAATCAGCTTAGCATAGGGCCAAAGGATATTGGCAAAATATTTTTTAGCTTCATAGAAGAGCTCTGCCTCGTCCACTTCATCATCAAAGCGCTTGCTGGTAGCATAATGCTCGCCAAATGCATCATTGGAGAACAGGAGCTTATCTTCAATACAATAAGTTGCCATACTATCTGGCCAATGCAGCATAGTCATCATGGCAAAGACTAAATTACGCTTGCCAATATTTAAGGTGGCGCCATCCTTAACAACCTCAAAGTCAAAAATATCTCCATAATGTTGGATAGCTTCATTTTTGCCGGCCATAGAAATTATAAATTTTGCCTTAGGACAAGCCTTTGCCAACGCCGGCATAGCTCCGCTGTGGTCAGGCTCAACATGGTTAATTACGATATAATCAATGCTCTCTAGCGGTGTTACCTTACTGATATTGCTTAATAACTCATCAGCAAAGGAAGCCTTCACAGTATCAATAAGCGTAATCTTTTCGTCCATAATCAAATAGGAATTATATGTTGCTCCGCGCTCAGTTTTATAGCCATGAAAATCACGCACAGCCCAGTCCTGTACGCCCACATCATAAATATTAGGTGCAATTTGCATAGGTAACATAAAATTTCCTCCTTACAGCTTTTCTAAATGCACGCTATGTGCCTTTTTATCCAAACGCAGTACCAGCTTATGGAATTGATTGAGTGTACTGCGATGACCAACACTGACAACGGTTGTCCCCTGTAAACGCTCTGCTAATAGACGGTACATTTCTGCCTCGGTTTCTTCATCCAAGGCAGAGGTAGCTTCGTCTAAAAAGAGCCATATGGGCTGCTGAATATGCGCACGCACAAAGGCCAAACGCTGTTGCTCGCCAACTGATAAAACATGACTCCAGTCGGCCACTATATCTAGTTTATCTGCTAAATAGCCAATTTGGCAAGTAGCCATCAAAAATTTTAATTCGGCATCGTCCATGGGCTTGGTACCTGGATATAATAATGCTTCTCTAAGTGTGCCCAAGGGTATGTAAGGCTTTTGCGGTATGAACATAAGCTCATCAGTTTTAGGCATATTCACCTTGCCCTCCACAAAGGGCCAAATACCTGCTATTGCTCTAAGTAAGGTGCTCTTGCCACTACCACTCACACCTTTAATCAGCACATTATAGCCAGGCTGTAACGTAAAGTTTATATTCTGTAAAAGGGGCGAGCCATCGGGCAAATTAACCTGCATCTGCTCTGCGCTAACTGCGGTAGATGTGGCAAATCTGTCCAAATGGAAGCGCTCTGCATCCATTGATACCTCCTGCATATGTCGACCGAAATAAGTCAGACGCATTACAACAGCCTGCCATTGAGCCAAGCTGGAGTACATATCTACAAAATAAGAAAGTGAATCCTGCACACGTCCAAAGGCGCTAGCCACCTGCATCAAGCTACCCAAGGTAAACTCTCTACTAAGGTATCTATTCATAGCTGCTACAAAAGGAAATATAATAGCGATTTGGCTATAGCCAGAAGTGAGCCATACCAATTGCTTTTGCTTATTAACAAGCTTCCAGAAATTATCCATTAAGAGCTTAAAACGCTCCTTGAAAATCATACCCTCCTGAGCTTCACCTCGGTAGAAGGCTACGTTTTCAGCACTTTCACGCAGACGGATCATGGCAAAGCGAAAATCTGCCTCATAACGCTGCTGAACGAAGTTTAGTTGTACCAGCTTACGGCCTACTATATGAGTTACAAAGGTACCAGCAATAGAATAGAGCAAGGAAGCCCAGAAAAGGTAACCATTAATCGTGAAGGTATGACCAAAGGCTGCGAAGACCAAGGGTCCGGACATGCTGTAGAGAATAACAACGAAGGATGCAAAAGTACAGAAGGCTTTAATAATGCCCACAGTGAATCCCAAGGTCATCTCCACAAATAAACGAACATCCTCAGATATACGTTGGTCAGGGTTATCCGTGTCCTTCCCAAACATCTGTAAATGGTAGTATGTCTTATTCTTGAGCCATGTATCGAGAAATCTTGCTGTAAGCCATTTACGCCAATTTATTATCAAGCATTGCTGTAGGTAGTAGGAATAGACAGCTAAAATAATATATACTGCCGCTAGGCCCGAGAAAACATACAGCTCATGAAATATTGTCTCTGTTTGATAGTTCTGTAGTGCATTGTAAAACCTATTGTTCCATTGGTTTAATAACACCAGCATATACACTACACCTAGTGTAAGGACGATAATGCATCCCAGAAGTAAGAAGGCTTTTTTCTTTTCTTCTGATTGCCAATAACTCTTGGTTAAGAACCAAACATCTTTAAAAAACTGTCGAGAAATTGTAAAGCTCTGCACTAAAATTTACTTCCTTTACTTAGATTACCTCTTAATTATACAACATATATTAGTAAATTAGTAGATTTTAAATTATTTTTCACTAGCATTTTTCTTTTTTACTTTATCTTTTACTGCATTCTTAAGATATTATGCCTTTTAAACGCATAAAAAAGAGCTCACCATAAGGTGAGCTCTTTAATAGCTAAATAATGAAATTATTTAACAGGACCGATCATAGCCAGCATGGTACCGGCAGCTACTGCAGTACCGATAACGCCTGCTACGTTGGGGCCCATAGCATGCATCAGCAAGAAGTTAGCAGGATTGCATTTTTGACCAACTTTTTGAGATACACGAGCAGCCATAGGAACTGCAGATACGCCTGCAGAACCGATCAGCGGGTTGGTTTGGCCGCCATCCAGTTTGCACATCAGGGTACCGAAAATAGCGCCCATTGCAGTACCAGCAATGAAAGCTACCAGACCCAAGCAGATGATCAGGATGGTTTGATAGTTCAAGAAGGACTCAGCGGACATGGTTGCGCCAGTACCGGTAGCCAGCATGATGGTTACGATGTTCATCATAGCGTTTTGTGCGGTATCGGACAGACGATCCAAGCAGCCTGCTTCTTTGAACAGGTTACCAAGCATCAGCATACCAATCAATGCGGTTACGGAAGGTAACAGCAGGGAGATGACGATGGTGCACATGATCGGGAATGCGATCTTTTCGAAACGAGAAACCGGACGCAATTGTTTCATAACAATCTTGCGGTCATGTTCAGTGGTGCACAGCATCATGATAGGAGGCTGAATCAGGGGAACCAGAGACATGTAGGAATAAGCAGCTACAGCGATAGCGCCCAACAGTTGGGGAGCCATTTTAGCAGCCAGGTAGATAGAAGTCGGGCCGTCAGCACCACCGATGATACCGATAGCAGCAGCTTCTTGTACGGAGAAGCCCAGCAGCATAGCACCGAGCAGAGCTACGAATACACCGCCTTGTGCAGCAGCACCAAGCAGCAAGGTTTTGGGGTTAGCCAGCAGAGGACCAAAGTCGGTCATAGCGCCTACGCCCAAGAAGATCAACGGAGGGAATACTTCGTGGTGAATGCCGTATGCGATTACGGACATAACGCCAGGTTGTTC